>JANYKA010000232.1 GCA_025358315.1 Gemmatimonadota bacterium
GTGGGTTCGAATCCCACCCCGTCCGTTCGATCGTTTCGCTCTAACGAACCGTCCCACCGCCGCGTACAATATCGCGGCGCGTGCGCGCTGTTTGTGAGATCCCACACCGATCGGTGCGCTCCATGATGCTTTCCCCCACGATTCCCAGGCGCACTATCCTGGGAATCGTTTTTGTTTCGATTGTTTGGCCGGGCGTTATGTCGGCACAATCCGGTACGTGGGCGCTGACGAACGCCCGCATCGAGACGGTCAGCAAAGGCGTGATCGAGAAAGGCACGATCATCATTCGTGCCGGCCTAATTGTCGCGGTCGGCGCCGATGTGGTCGTTCCTGCCGATGCACGCGTCCTCGATTTATCGAAGCGCACAGTTTCGCCCGGTCTTATTGATCTGACCTCCACGGCAGGGCTACTAACCACGCCCGCAGCGAACGCAGGCGGGCGCGGCGGCGCAGCGACCCCGGCACCAACTCTGGGCGGACCGTCTTTCTCCGGCTTTGACGCGGATCGCAAGGTATCCGAAGAGCTCCATGTATCGCCTAGTGATGCGCGATCGGCCCGCGAGAGCGGCGTCACGGTGGCACTCGTCGCGCCGTCTCGCGGTGCGCTGCGTGGCCTCTCGGCGCTGATCCCGATGAAAGACAGTGCGGACGGCAGTGATGCGCTCCGCTCGCCGGTTGCCGAGCATTTCGGTTTTAGCGGGGGTGGCGGGGGATTCGGCGGAGGTGGTGGATACCCCGGCACGATTATGGGCGTGATCGCCTACCAGCGACAGGCGCTTTATGATGCGCGCCGTCACGGACAGATCGCCGACCGGTGGGCTGCGTCGCCCCGCGGGCTGACCCGTCCGGAAAACGATCCGAAGCTGGCGGCGCTCGTCCCCGTCGTGCGCGGGATGTTGCCACTGTTCTACGATGCGAATGTCGAAAACGAAATCCGTCGGGCCGTGAAGCTCAACAAGGAATTCGACGGCGTGAAGATGACTATCGTCGGCGCCACCGAAGGCTGGCAGGCGCTCGATGCGCTCGCCGGGCACTCGGTGGTCGTCTCGCTGAATTTCCCGAATCCGACCAGCACCACGGGCTGGTCGTATCGCGATGCGATGCGGCACGCCGAGTCGGACAGTGCCGCCGCCGACTCAGCGGCAAAAAAGCTGATTGAAGGCAACGCTGCCGCGATCAACAAAGCCGGCATCAAGTTTGCGCTCGCCTCTGGCGGCACCGGGGCCGCCGCATTTCTCGCCAACGCGCGCAAGGCCGTTGCCGCAGGGTTGCCGGCCGACGTCGCCCTCGCGGCGATGACCATTCGTGCCGCCGAACTCGCCGGACTTGGCGAGGCATTGGGCAGCATTGAGGTTGGAAAAATCGCGAATCTTGTGGTTACCGAAGGCGGTGGGATTCTCGCCGACAGTGCCAAGGTGCGCACGGTGTTCGTTGACGGTGACCGATTTGAAGTCGCGGTCGCTCCAGCGGCGGCACCGGTGGCGAACGGCGCGCGTGGAAGACGTGGCGGCGCGGCTGCGGCAGCAGTGGAACCGGCACAGGTCGGCGGCACTTGGCACTTTGTCGTTGACTCGCCGCAAGGCGCACAAGCACTGACGATGACCGTCGTGCAGAACGGCGCTGCGTTTTCCGGCAAGGTAAGCGGGATGCCGACCGGAGGCGATCTCGACGTGACGAACGGCGTGATTGCCGGTCGAAATGTTACTTGGGAAGTTTCGATCAACATGAACGGTCAGTCGTTGACGATCAGCTTCAATGGTGAAGTGACCGGCACGAAAATTAGTGGCACTGCGGCGCTCGGTCAGTTTGGTAACGCGCCATTCTCTGGAGACAAAACGCCATGATGCGCTCTCATTTCCGTTTGTCCATTGGCGCCCGATCATTGGCATTGGTCACGGTAGTTGCACTTCGTGCTGGTTCGGCGCTCGCGCAACAGAGTGCCCCAACAGCGGCGGCAGACCCGTGGAATGGAACGCCGCTGCGCATTCCCGTTCCGGCAGCCGCGAAACTTGTTGCCATCACGAATGCGACGATCCTGACCGCATCGCACGGCACCATTCAGAATGGCACGATCCTTATTCGCGACGGCAAGATTACCGCGATCGGCGCGAACATCGCGGTGCCGGCTGGCGCGCAGACCATCGACGGCACGGGCAAGTTCGTCACGCCCGGTATTATCGATGCCCACTCGCATTCTTCACTGCAGGGAATCAATGAAGGGTCGAGCTCGGTCACATCGCAGGTGTGCATTTGCGATGCATTCCGTGAAGACGGACTGACGCTGTATCGCCAGCTCGCGGGTGGTGTGACAACCGCAAACATTTTGCACGGTTCGGCCAATACAATCGGCGGCCAGAATCTCGTGGTCAAAATGCGCTTCGGACTTCCGGTCGACAGCATGCGTTTCGACAAAGCACCGCCGGGAATTAAGTTTGCACTGGGGGAAAATGTCCGGCAGACAAATGGCGGTGGCGGCAATGGCCGAGCGCCGAGGTATCCGCGCACGCGAATGGGTGTTGAAGAACTGTTGCGTGATTCCTTTACTCGCGCCGTGGCATATCGGGCCGAGTGGCAAGCGTTCGACAAGACCAAGGCCGCGTGGAAAAAGGGACAGTCAGAACTAATTCCGCCGCGCCGCGACGTACAACTCGATCCGCTGGTAGAAGTGCTGGAAGGGAAGCGGCTGGTGCATGCGCACTCATATCGATCGGACGAGATTCTGATGCTGCTGCGAGTCGCCAAGGATTTTGGCTTTCGCGTGGCGTCGCTCCAGCATGTCCTTGAAGGCTACAAAGTCGCGGATGAGATCGCCGCTGCCGGAACGGGCGCCTCGACATTTGCCGACGAGTGGGCGTACAAGCTCGAGGCGTATGACGCGATTCCATTCAATGCCGCGCTGATGGCCGAACGCGGCGTGAATGTCACGATTAACTCCGACTCCGATGAGCGGGCACGGCGCCTGTATCAGGACGCGGCGAAGGCGATGCATTACGGCGGTACGTCGGAACAAGAAGCACTCAAGATGGTCACGCTGAATGCGGCGATGCAGCTCGGGATCGACAAGTACACGGGATCAATCGACGTCGGCAAAGACGCCGACATCGCAATCTTTTCAGCACATCCATTCTCGCCTGCAGCTCGCGTCGAAATGACGCTCGTCGATGGCCGCATATTCTTTGACCGCAAGACCGCTCCAACGCTCGAGGCGCTGCTGCAAGCCACGCATCGTCCGCGTGCGGCGATGGGCGACGGAGGGAGTAAATAATGCGAATATTTTCACATGTGCGTGGTGCCGCTGTAGTGGGTGTGGTTTTCGGTGCCATCGCAACCAGTGCACAGATGACGCCGGGTGCACCAAAGCCGTCGGTGGTATACGCCATTCGCAATGCGACGGTCGTTCCGGTCAGCGGGCCGCGCATCGTCGGGGGAACCGTCGTAATCCAAAACGGCCGCATTGCGGCCGTCGGTATGAATGTGACCGTGCCTGCGGGCGCGACGGTGATTGACGGAACCGGAATGTTCGTCTACCCGGGTTTCATTGATTCGGGGACCCATATCGGGCTCAGCGAGATTGAGTCCGTGCCAGGTGGCGAAGACGAAGTGGAAATCGGCACGTTTAATCCGCACGATGTGGCGCTGACTGCGGTGAACCCGTTGTCGGAGTTGATTCCAGTCGCGCGTTTCAACGGGATCACTACGGCTGTGACCGCGCCAAGCGGTGGGCTCGTCAGCGGCACGGCATCGTTGATTGATCTCTCCGGCTGGACGGGCGATCAGATGGCAGTTCGGCGGTCCGCTGGATTGATCGTGAACTATCCAACGATCGGCGGTGGCCGCGGCGGCCGTGGCGGCGGCCGCGGCGGTGCCAGCGGCGCCACCGATTCCAATGAGCAAGTGCGGCAACTCACCGAATATTTCCGAAATGCGAAGGCCTACTCCGATATTAAGGCCAGGCTCGCCGCCGGCGGCGTCGGCAAACAAACCATCGATCTCTCGATGGAGGCCATGGTCCCGGCGATTCGTGGCGAGATGCCAGTCGTGTTCGATGCTAATACGGTCGGACAAATTCGCGGTGCGTTAGCGCTGGCCGACTCCTTTCACCTCATGCCGATCATCCGAGGCGGCCGCGAGGCATATCGGCTGGCAGATACGCTCGCCGTCCGCAAAGTGCCGGTGGTGCTCGGACCGATTTACGCGGAGCCAAATTCTGACGCGCCGTATGATGAGATCTTTGCGACACCGGCGGTGCTGGTCAAAGCGGGAGTAATGATCGCCTTTCAAACGAATAGCGCCAGCGGAGTACGAGATCTGCCGTTCGAGGTCGCCCTCTGTGAAGCGTTCGGGTTGAGCGCCGACGATGCGATTCGCGCCATCACGCTAAATGCGGCGACGATTTGGGGAGTCGCCGATCGCGTCGGTAGCATCGATGCCGGCAAGATCGCCAATTTGTTCGTCTCCACCGGCGACCCGATGGATCCGCGCAGTTCGGTGAAATACCTGTTCATCCGTGGTGAGCAGGTCCCGCTGGTGGATCGCCACACCAAACTGTATGAGCAGTTCCGGGCGAGGCCGAAATCGGTGAAACCGCCAACGGAATAAAGTTCCGGATAAAACTGAACATCAGCCATACGCGACGCGCCTCACACCCGAATGGATGTGAGGCGCGTCAGCGTTTGGACTAATGCACGAATGTCATAGGGCTTGGTCATGAGGTCGTCGGCTCCGGTTTCGCGCAACGCGGTGAGTTCCGCCTCACCGACGAATCCGGTGCCGAGGATGACTGGCAACTGTGGCGCCGTGCGATGAATCCGGGCGTAGGCGTCGAGTCCGCCGAGTACGGGCATCTGCACGTCAAGCAATACCGCAGAGACACGGTCGCGATCACGTTCGACCGCCTGCACCGCCTCCTCGCCATTTGCGGCTTCGATCACGTCGAACCCCTCATGTTCGAGCACCATCCGGAGCATTTCGCGCAAAGCGATTTCGTCATCGGCGAGCAATATCACCGGCCGCCCAGCGCCAACTGCCGGCCGCAGAGGCTGGTGATCGTCCTTGGATTTTTCCACGAACCGCGTGGTGCGCGCGACATTCGATGCCGGCAAATACAGATCAAATCTGGCGCCGGCGCCCGGCGCCGTATCGATGAACACGGTCCCCCCGGCGCTGCGGGCGAGGCCGTAGACCATGGCCAACCCGAGGCCCGTGCCTTTGCCGCGCGCCTTCGTGGTGAAAAACGGCTCGAATGCGCGTTGCTTTACTTCGTCCGTCATTCCGGCACCGTCATCGGCGACGGAAATGACGACGTATTTCCCAGGAGGAATGTCGCGAAGCGTAAGGGCCGTGGCCGCGTCAACGGCTTCATCGCGCGCTGTAATACGGATCGTCCCGCCTCCGGGCATGGCATCACGCGCATTGATGCACAGGTTGAGCAGTGCTTGTTCGACCTGGCCCGGGTCGCCGTCGACGGCACTGTGACTCAGAGAGGTATCCACGAAGATGCGAATACGGCGGTCGAACGCACTGGCGCACATCCGCTCCGTGTTGGCAATGGCCGCGCCAACGTCGACCGGCACTCGCACCAATGGTTCGTGGGCGCTGACGCCCAGCAACTGTTTGGTGAGTTCGGCGGCACGGCGTCCAGCGTGTTCAATCGCATCGTGCGCCGCCGAACGTTGTTCGGCCGTCGCAGAACGGGCCACGCGGACGCCAGCGAGCACCGCTCCCATCAGATTGTTGAAATCGTGCGCGATGCCGCCAGCGAGGGAGCCGATAGCATCCATCTTCTGTGATTGCGCCAACGCTTCCCGGTCTGTGAGGTCGCGGTACGCGCAGAGCGTGAGTCGGCGGTCTCCAATACTCAGACCAGTTTCCACAACGCCCCACGTCTGCACCGTGCCGTCGGCGCGGCGCACGCGAATGGTGCCACCGGCTCGCGCCTGAGCGCGCAGCGTATCCGGTACCGGCCTGCCGACGAACGTCTCCCGGCGTTCGCCAGTGAGTGCAGCCACGGCAGCATTGGCATCCACGACTGTGCGAGTTGCCGCGTCGATCAGGAAGTACGGATCGGCGCTGTGGTCGAACAATGCCCGGTAACGCTGTTCGGAGTCGCGCAGGGACAGCACGGTCGCATTGAACGTCGCGAGAAAGAGCGCCCATTCTTCAGACGGTGGAGCGCTCTTGACCAGACTGAGTTCGCCGCGTCGATGCATCGCATCCATTTCGGACGCGATCGCACCGAGCGGCGTGATGAGCAGCCGCCGACCATACATCCAGACCACCCAGAACGCAGCCGCTCCAAAGAGCAGCCCGATAAATACCCCCATAAAGGCCAAGCGTGAAATACGGTGCAGGTCGCTGCGCGAGTCGCGTAGTTCAATAACCGCGGCGGTCGCGCCCATCGCACCCGGGAGCCGGAAGAACACGCGGATGCTGTCGTCGTTGGCAAACCGTTCGGCATGCTGTGGTGTATCCGGCAGGGATGTAGCGGGAGGATGAATCCGCACATCGAACTGCAGCCCGCGCGCGATTGCCGTGAGCGCGTCTCCACGCATCGTGCGGCCGATGATCAGGTATCCGCGCGCACCGGCATCAGCGGATTCTATTGTTGTGGGACGCACCGCGGCGCCGCCAATCAAATAAAGATCCGACCCCTGTTTAAAAAATCCGCCGAGACTTCCGACCTGGCCGAGACTGTCGAGAAAGGCGCGCCCCAATGCCACATCCGGCCGCCGAACCTGTGGGTTCGCAGTCCACTCGAATGCGGTACTGCGATCGGCATCCAATAATGCGATGAACTGGTAATCGTTTCGCGGCAACCCGTCGACAAAGTTGCGCTGAAAAAACCCGGTGGCGCCAGGTGCCGCCGGATGCTTGGCGAGGCGCACGGTCTCATTCCAGTACGCGAAATCCTCGACTTGCTGCTTGGCCCGTCGCGCCAGCTGGCCGAACGCGAGTTGCGATCGTGTCAGGGCGTCGGCAAGCTCGTCGGCTTCGACGCGCACAATGACCGCGTCCACGGCAATCTTGCCGAATACAAGTGCGGTGCCGACCACAAGGAACGCGACGAGTGCGAACCGCGTGAGCAGGGCACGCACAGAATGAGTGCGCGGGGAATCGGGTAACGTGGCGGCGAGCCTGAGGTGGGTCGGCATGGAATAGGACCGGCGTCGGCCATGTGTTCACATCTAGTTGGTGCCGAATTGTCGGCCCCCGTCGCCGAGATCGCAATGGCGGTGGTCTTTCGTCGGCGGGGCCGTGCGGCGATCTTGGGCGAATGGAATGGAACAAAAGAGATGCTCCAGCCCCCTCGGCCGTGCTGAAGGTCCGCGCCCTGCGCTGGTGGATTGCCCTGTACCTGCTCAGCGCCATTGGCGTTGCCTTCCAGCGCACGCTCCTATCGACTGAAAATAATTTCCTGATTTTTCGCGCGGCGTTTGACCACCTGATCGCCGGGCGGGATCTGTACGCAGCCTATCCGGCCACGCATGCCGATTTCTTTAAATACAGTCCGACGTTCGCGTTGCTGTTCGCGCCATTTGCGCTGCTGCCGCTCGTACCGGGCTATGTACTCTGGGCGGTCGTCTGCGCTACCGCCGTATGCAGTGGCATCGCGTTGTTGCTGCCCGCGCGTCCCGCGGCCATTGCGCTCGCGATCGCGTGGTTGGCGGTGGTCGGGGATATGCAGCGGGCGCAGAGCAACGCGCTTTGTGCCGGATTGATGCTGCTCGGATGGGCGGCGATGGAGCGCGGCCGGCAATGGCCGGCGGCGACGGCGATCATCGCCGGTGGATTTATCAAGCTGTTTCCGGTGGCCGGGCTCGCCGGCGCGATCTTTCACCGCCGAAAGGTTCGGTTTGGCATCATTGTGCTCGCCGTTATCGCGCTGGGCCTGGCGCTCCCGTTGCTCGTCGTGAGCTGGGACTCCTTAGGCGCACAGTACCTCTCCTGGCGGGCGATTGAGGCGCATGATGCTGCGCCACTCACCCGCTATGGCACGGGCGGCGCGGATCTGTACGCGGGGTTGATGGGACAATTCCGGGTCTGGTTCGGAGTGCAGTGGCCGTTCTGGCCGACTCAGCTCGCCGGACTCGCGTTGCTGTTGGCACCGCTGTTGCGCGGACCGGCGGTATGGACGACCCGCTTTCGCACGAATTTCCTCGCGTCAATTCTTGTGTTCAGCGTCCTGTTTAATCACCAGGCTGAGTCGCCTTCGTATTCGATCGCGATGATTGGCGTCGCTGTCTGGTTTGCGACGTCGGAGCGCGTCTGGTGGCGCACGGCCTTGATGGCGCTTTGTCTCGTCGTGGTAAATTTGGCCTCGACAGATCTTCTGCCGCGCGCGCTGTATCAGGCGTACTATGTGAAGTATCTGCTTAAAACCATCCCGCTCATTCCCCTCTGGATCGTGATGCAGGGAGAGCTCTTTGGGTTGATCCGCAACGGCTCAGATTCAGAGCGCGCCGAATCCGATCAGGGCGATCTCCCGGCGACGCAGGTGCTCGCGTAACTCCGGAGCCGTGAGTGCTTCACGTTCCCGCTCCCGCTGCCAGGTATAACCATCGGCACTGGTGAGCGCCGCGTCCACGTAACCCGGGTGCACCATCATCTCTGTCGTACCAACGGGGAGAGTGTCAATCACTTTCATAAAACGCTCGGCAAACCGTTCGCCGCCCTGCATGGAGACGCCAATAAAATGATCGGGCGCCCGAGTTGGCGGCGCCCCGACCGACGTTACACGCCACGACCACGCAATCAGGGCTCGATGCACCTGGCTTGGGATATCATTGGGAAACCGCCGGTGTGACTCCACCGGCCGGCGCAGCGGCAGTCCGCGCATCGCCGCGACCTGCGCCACGGCTCGGCGAATCACCGGCAACGCGTGCGTGTGACGATGCGAGTCGATATGCGTGACACGAATTCCGGCGCCCTGAAGCGCGGCGAGTTGCGCCTCGCATTCCGCCGCCACTTCAGTGTCGCGGATCGCACCGCGTAACGTTTTCCGCACCAGCGCACCGAGGGAGAGGTACTCCCCCCGCGCATTGCGAAGCGAAATTGCAGCGGTGAGCGGGCTTCCCACGAGCAGATTGAAGTGCAGGCCCACGCCAAGCGTCGGTGTGGCCCGTGCCTGGCGAACGCCGTCCTCCCAGCCCGGGCAGTGCACCATCATCGATGTCGACGTCACGGTCCCGGCGGCGTGTGCTGCGAGAATACCGGCCGTGACCGCTGGCGTAAACGCAAAGTCGTCGGCGTTAATAATCAGCCGCCGGACTCCGCGCGTGCGGTCCCGATCAGTCGTAACGCCCCCGCCAATCGTTGACCTTCACCTGCAGCAGCTCGCCCGCCATCGTCAACGCCGATTGTGCGAACCGCACCGTCGTCGGCTCTTCATCGTACCGGAAATGCACGGCCGTCTGACGCACGGAAAATCCATGCTTCTGGGCGATGTACAGCGCCTCGACATCGAATCCGAAACGCGGAATCGTCACGCGTGGAAACACTGTTTCGGCCGCCTTCGCCGTGAATCCTTTGAGGCCGGCCTGCGTGTCGAGCACGTCGCGCAGCATCACGGCGCGGACCATCAGATTAAACACGCGACTCATCACGTGGCGCGTATACAGGTAATGAAAGAAGCTCGGGCTCATGAGATAGCGCGATTCCGGAAGTACACGGCAGGCGATGGCGACATCAGCACCGGCCTCAAGGTCACGCAGAATCCTGTTCACCTCGCTCGGCGGGTACGCCAAGTCGGCATCCGTGAACACACGGTACCGGCCGTGACCGGCCAGCATCCCACGGCTGACGCTCGCGCCTTTGCCCCGATTGATCTCATTGCGCAGCAGCGTGACCGCCGGATTCGCCGCGGCGAACTCGCCCATCACCCGGGCAGCGGGTTCGTCGCTACAGTCATCGACCAGGATGAGTTCCGACGAATAGGGCTGGGCGGCCAGAAATGCAGTCAGCTGGGCGAGGCTCGCCGGGAGGCGGTCCTCACCGTTATAGGCCGGAACCACCAGCGTCAGGTGGGGAAGGTCGCCGCCGGAGCGATTCATCAGGGGAAAGGTTGCCGTCCGCACATTGTCTTCGCAACGGGCGCTTCATTTCCGCGTGTCCGGCGGGCATATTTCACTCTCGACATGGCCAATTCTTCGTCGATCGTCCTTACGGCCCGTGCCCTCGAGCGCACGGTTTTGCGAATGGCTGATGAAATTGTCGAACGCAATGACGGCACGGACAAACTTGTCCTCGTCGGCATCCAACGCCGCGGAGTCCAGATTGCGGCGCGCATAGCCGCGGTGATCAAGACCCGCGACCACATCGACATTCCGATCGGCGCCCTCGACATCACGCTGTACCGCGATGATCTGCAAACCGTTGGGCCGCGCCCGGTGGTCGGCAAGACGCACTTGCCCGTGAGCATCGAAGGCGCCCGCGTGGTGATCGTCGATGACGTCCTCTTCACGGGCCGCACTATCCGCGCGGCGCTCGACGAACTCGCCGACTTCGGCCGGCCGGCGCGCGTCGGCCTCGCCGTGTTGATCGACCGCGGCGGCCGCGAACTTCCCATCCAACCGGACGTCGTCGGCAAACTCGTCGAAGCGCCGCCGGGGGCCCGAGTAGATGTATTCATTGCCGAGCTCGATGGCCGCGACGAAGTCGTTCTCGATCTGCCGGCCACGCAATGACGGCGCCGCTCGGCAAGGACTTGCTCGGACTCGAGCATTTATCTGCAGAGCAAATAAATCTCATTCTCGATACCGCCGAGCCGCTCAGGGAAATCTCCGAACGGGCGATCAAAAAGGTGCCGACGCTGCGCGGCGCTACCATCGTGAATCTTTTTTTCGAAGCCAGCACCCGGACCCGCATCTCGTTCGAGTTCGCTGAGAAGCGGATGTCGGCCGACACGGTCAACGTTGCGGTCAGCGGATCGAGCGTGAGTAAGGGTGAGACGTTGGTGGATACGGCGAAGAATCTCGAAGCGATGAAGATCGACATGGTCGTGATGCGTCACGGCTCGTCCGGCGCGGCGAAGTTTCTCGCCGAGCGTATCGAGTCGAATGTCATCAACGCGGGCGATGGGATGCACGAGCATCCGACACAAGGGTTGCTCGATATGCTGACGCTGCGCCAGCGGTTCGGAACGCTCGCCGGAAAAAAGATTTGTATTTGTGGCGACGTCCTGCATTCACGGGTGGCGCGCTCGAACATTTGGGGACTGACGAAGCTTGGGGCCGAGGTCGCCGTGTGCGGCCCGCGCTCACTGCTCCCAAGTGCCATCGAAGAGATGGGCGTGACGGTGTTCAGCCGGATTGAACAGGCGATTGAATGGGCAGACGCCCTCAATGTGCTCCGTCTGCAACTCGAGCGGATGCAGGCGGGGTACATCCCGAGTTTGCGCGAATACAATCGTGTCTTTGGTGTCACACGCGAGCGCCTCGAACGGGCGCCGCGTGACATTCTCATTTTGCATCCCGGACCTATGAATCGTGGCGTCGAAATCGACTCCGACGTGGCCGACGGGCCGCACAGCGTGATCCTTGAGCAGGTCACGAACGGAGTGGCGGTGCGGATGGCGGTCCTCTATCTCCTTGCCGGTAATTCGCCGCAACTCGCCGACGCGGCGAAGGGAGCCGTATGACCGACATTCTGCTGCGGGGCGGCCGGCTCGTCGACCCGTCGAACAAACTCGATGGCATCGGTGATGTGCTGATTCGCGCCGGCAAAATCGAAAGTGTTGGCGGCAACATCGCGGCGCCCGATGGCGCGACGATCGTCGATTGCACAGGGCAGGTCGTCGCGCCCGGATTCATCGACGTGCATTGTCATTTGCGCGAACCGGGGCGCGAAGATGTCGAAACGATCGCCACGGGTGCCCGTGCCGCGGCCGCCGGCGGTTTCACGGCCGTGTGTGCAATGCCCAATACGGATCCGGTCACTGACAACCAGGCCGCAGTTGGCTTTGTCTTAAAGCAAGGGCGGGCCGCCAATGCCGCCCGCGTCTATCCGATCGGCGCCATCTCTATCGGAGAAATGGGCGAACGGCTTGCCGAATTCGGTGAGATGGTTGGGGCCGGTGCGGTCGCGGTCAGTGACGATGGGAAACCGGTGGTGAGCGCTCAACTCATGCGCACGGCGCTCGAGTATGCGCGCACCTTTGGCATTCCGGTCGCGGATCATTGCGAAGATCCGACGCTCGCCGCCGGTGGCGCGATGAACGAAGGACTGGTATCCGCGCGCCTCGGATTGAAAGGGATTCCGGGAGAGGCCGAAGAAATCATGGCCATTCGCGATATTCTCCTGGCGAAGCGCACGGGTGGCCACGTGCATCTCTGCCATATGAGCACCCGCGGCTCCGTCGAACTGATTCGCTGGGGCAAAGACCGCAACATCAATGTCACGGCAGAGGTGTGCCCACATCATCTCTCACTGACCGAAGATGAAGTTGAGGGCTACAACACCAATGCCAAGATGAATCCGCCACTGCGCTCGGCCGACGATGTCGCGGCACTATGTCAGGCGGTGAAAGATGGAACGATTGATGTGATTGCGACGGATCACGCGCCACATCACAACGATGAGAAGGAGCGCGAGTTTTCCGATGCCCCGAACGGCATTGTGGGCCTGGAAACGGCGCTGGCCGTGAATCTGACTTGGCTGGTCAAACCCGGGATTATCTCGGTGTCGACGCTGATCGAGAAAATGTCGTGTGCGCCGGCGCGACTCTTTCATCTACCTGGCGGCTCGCTCCGACGCGGGGTGGCGGCCGATGTCACCGTGTTCAACCCGACCGCAGAATGGGTGGTGGACCCCAAGCTGTTTAAAACCAAGGGCCGGAACTCCCCTTACGCCGGCCGGACCCTCACCGGGCGGGTCGGATGTACCATCGTGGACGGTCGGATCGTCCATCAGGAGCAGGGGTAGGGTGACGAAGCGGGCGACGGACGCCGTGCGGCGGGACATTGTGCACGTCTGCCGCCGCCTATACGAACGTGGATTGATCGCCGGACAGGACGGGAATGTGTCCGGACGCACTTCGAACGATCGGGTGCTGATTACTCCAGCAGGATTGTCAAAGGTCGATGTACACGAGCAGGATCTGGTGAAGTTGCGGCTCGACGGGCGAAAGGTGTCAGGGCGTTACGATGCGTCCAGTGAGGTGCAGGTCCACCTCGCGGCGTATGCGGCCCGCTCCGACATCAATGCCGTGGTTCACGCGCATCCGCCGGCGGCGACCGCGTTCGCAGTGGCCGGCGTACCGTTCGAATACGACGCGTTGGCCGAACTGGTGTACAACGTGGGTCCGGTGCCGATCATTCCGTACCTGATCCCCGGTTCAGCCGCGCTGGCACAGGCGGTCGCGGAACAGTTGAAGGCACACGACGTAGTGCTGCTGGCGAATCATGGAGCAGTCGCTGTTGGTCCGACGGTGCGCATCGCCCACCAGCGAATGGAAAGTCTTGAACACGTCGCGCGGATTTTATTAGCGGCGCGACAGATAGGGCGCGTGAACCGATTGAGTGAAACAGACGTGCGCGCACTCGAATCAGCGCGCCGAGCAGCCCGAGCCAAGTGAGTAATCCGATGACAGATTCTGGCGGTAAACAGATGCAGGATATCGAAGCGTTGCTCGCCGAGCGGCGCAAATTCGAATTGTGGCTCGAACAGCTCGAAGGGCGCCGCGCGGCGACGCCGCAAAATGTCTATGCCAAAGTTCACGCCGACTATTCGGCGCGTTTGGCCGACGCCCAGTCGCGTCTCGCCGCCGAAACTGGCGCCGTCGAAGCGTTGGTGTCGAAACTTGAAGCGTCGCTGGAATCGCACGAATCAACAATGTCCATCAAGAGCGACGAACTGGCCGAGGCCGAGCTTCGCGCGTCCGTCGGGGAGTACGCCGAGAAGGAATGGAATAAGTTGCGTGACAAGCTGTCGCTCGCCATTGTCGAGATGACGAAGGCGCGTGACATGGTGCTAGGTGAACTCGAAGCGATGCGAGCCGTGCTGGCCGAGGCCTCGTCGTCCAAACCCATACCGATCGTGGAAGTGCCTGTGCTTGCGCCGGTTGCCGCAGCTCCGGTCACCGCGGCAGTCGCGCCCCGGGTATCAGTGCCCGTTGCCCGTGTATCTGAGCCGGCCGCAGTGATAATTGAGGAGCCGGTGGTTGCCGCCGCCGTGCCGCAACCAGCGCCCCCCGCAGAACAGCCCAAGGACCGCGACGAACTTGCATTTCTGCGTTCCGTTTTGGGGCGTAGCACACCGGCCACGCACCCAGGCGCACAGCCGGCCGTCGAGGAATCGCCGTTGGCGGCGGGGCGCCGATCTATGGGGAGCAATAGTAGTCGTACGTCCAGCGGCACCGCGCGCCCGTTAACGCCGGAGCTGTTTCAGGAACCCGAACCCCTGGCAATGCCGGCCGATCAAGCGCGCGAGAGCGGCGCATTTTCCAGAGCCACCGGAAGCTTCACGATGCCGACATCGGCGAACTCTGAAGTCGTCAAATCGCTCAAGTGCTCAGAGTGCGGTACGCTGAACTATCCCACCGAGTGGTACTGTGAACGGTGCGGTGGGGAGTTGGCGGCTTTCTGAACCATCCGGTCGGGTTGCCGGGAAACAAAAAGGGCCGCGACTGTCGCGGCCCTTTTACTTTCCTGTCGACAGCTTGCGACTGAAATGCTTATTTCGCCTTGGCGAGCTTCGACTTCTGCCGACCGGCAGCGTTCCGATGGATCAGACCCTTTCGAGCGGCGCGATCAAGCAACTTGACGGCTGCCGTCTTCTGGGCCGGGGTAGAAGCAGTGGTCTTGGCGGTCTTCAGTGCGGTCCGCAGGGCAGAGCGCTGCGCGCGATTGCGCACGGCGGCTGCGCGCGACTTCCGCATGTTCTTTTTGGCGGACGCAATTCTTGGCACGAAACGATCTCTCTACTGAGGGTACGGCGCGTGATTGCGCCTCTAAAAAAGACGCCCGTGCAAGGCGCGGGCGAGACACGAACGATAGGCCGCCAGAGGGGGAAAGTCAAGGCGTGCCAACGTGTTCGCCAACGTCGCCGATAGTCTTTGACTCCCTGCGCCACGGCCGATAGCTTTACTTGCGACTGCCCGAGAGGGCCTCCCTTCCGCCGCCGAACCCGACGCGCATTTGGACAAGTTCGAGCCCCTTACTTTCATACTTGTCGCTCCCATCCTGTTGTTCTCGATGGTAGCCCACGAGTATGCGCACGGATATGCCGCGCTAAAGCAGGGTGACAATACGGCCTATATGCTCGGCCGCCTCACCTGGAATCCGCTCAAGCACATCGACCCGGTGATGACAATCATCATGCCGCTCATCACTTTCTTCACGATGGGTGTGGCTTTCGGCGGAGCAAAGCCGGTGCCGGTGAATCCGCGGCTGTATCGCAACTACAAGCGGGGCGACATCATCGTTTCGTTAGCCGGTATCGTCACGAATCTGATTCTCGCCGTGCTCCTGGTGCTCGCCGTCGCGTTGTTTGGCAAGATCTATCGGGTCGTGCCCGCGCTCGGCAACACGCTGGCGCTGCTCCAGTTGATGTTCGTGTACGGTATCATCATCAATCTTGTGCTCGCGTCGTTCAACCTGATCCCGATTCCGCCTCTAGATGGGTCACATGTGATGAAGCATCTCTTGCCGGCGAAGTGGTCGCTGACATATCAGCGCATCGCGCCGTACGGATTCTTTATCTTGATTGCGCTGCTCTCGTTTGGCCGGCCGGTCGTGAATCTATGGATGGCCCCAGTTTTCACGGTGTTCGAATCGGCTCAACGGCATCTGGCGCCATACATGATTCCAAATCAATGGACGAGCTGACCGCTGCCGCGCCGCTCGCGGGCGGCGGATTCATTGTTGATGTCGGCGACTTCAATGGGCCGCTCGATTTGCTCTTGTCGCTCATTCGCGATGAGAAAATCGATATCTACGACATCCCGATTGCCCGCGTCTGCGAGCAGTTCCTGATCCGGATGCGCGACCTCGCGCTGAACGAAGCAGCCGAGTATCTCGAGATGGCGGCGCGCCTGTTGCGCATCAAGGCGCATATGCTGCTACCGCGGCACGACGGACAGGACAATTGGGACGACCCGCGCGCCGAGTTGGTGCGGCGCCTGCTGGAATACCAGCAGATGCGTGAGGTCGTGGACGTACTCGAACGGCTGGGTGAAGACCGCCGCAACCGATTCGCCCGGTCATATTCGCCCGAACTTGCGCCGCCGCCGCAAGCGCCCCTGGCGCTGTCATTGGCGGAGTTGTTGCTCGCCGTGGACCGCGTGTTGCGTGCCGCGCGTAAACCGACGTTGCACGAAGTCATTCCGCGTTCACTCGATGTGGACGGTGCGATCGTCACGGTGCGCGCCGTGTTGGCACTGCGGGCGATGGCCCGCTGGCGGGACGTGATACGCCCCGATCCGGAACCGTGGGAAGTGCTGTCGTGCCTGCTCGCGTTACTCGAGCTGGCCAAACGCAGCGAGCTCCGGCTCGCTCAACTTAAACCGTTTGCAGACGTGGAGATCCGCCGTGAACTCGCTGGCGAAGCTGCTTGAGGCCGCGCTGTTCGCGAGCCCGAGACCTATCCCAACTGATGAACTCGCGGTCCTCGACCGGGAAGCCTCGCCGGCCGCAGTGCAGGCGGCGCTGGAAGAAATACGCGAGCACTACGATGTCGATGGTCATGGCGTCGAACTGGTAGAACAGGGCGGCGGCTGGCAGATCCTGACGCGACCCGAATACACCGAGGCGATTGAGCGGGCACAAATGGCGGTGCGGCCGACCCGCTTGTCAGGAGCCGCGCTCGAGACGCTGGCGATTATAGCATACCGTCAGCCGATTGGTCGCGCCGACATCGCCGAGATTCGCGGGGTCGATGCCGGAGCAATTCTTAAATCGCTGCTGGAGCGTGGGTTGATTGAAGTGGTCGCGCGGGGCGAAGGGCTGGGACGACCGTTGATGTACGGCACGACGCCACTCTTTTTGGAACAGTTCGCGCTACGCCATCTCGAAGAGCT
The DNA here is from genome assembly GCA_025358315.1 of Gemmatimonadota bacterium. Lineage (GTDB taxonomy): Bacteria > Gemmatimonadota > Gemmatimonadetes > Gemmatimonadales > Gemmatimonadaceae > Fen-1231. The sequence goes on from JANYKA010000232.1 coordinate 17,012, forward strand.
TCCGCGCGTTGACGAACTTGCCATCGCGCTGCGACGCGAACCGCAGCCGCTATGACGGCGCCATCGATGCGAATCCAGCGCGCCCTGGCGCGCGCCGGCGTTGCGTCGCGCCGGAAAGCTGAGGAGCTGGTGGCTGCCGGCAGGGTGCAGGTGAACGGCGTCGTGGCAAAAACCGGCCAATCGGTAAATTTGCGGACCGACACCATCACCGTAGATGGAAAGAAAATCGCGCCGCCACCGGCGCCGCGCTGGTTCGTGCTCAATAAGCCGGCCGGTGTTCTGACAACGGCGAAAGATCCGGAAGGTCGCAAAACCGTATTCGATCTCGTGCCGGCCGCCCCGGGGCTGACGTACGTGGGCCGCCTCGATTACATGACCGAAGGCGTGCTCCTGCTGACAACCGACGGTGATGCTGCGCACATACTCACGCATCCGAGTACGGGCCTCGAACGCACCTACGTTGCGACAGTCAGGGGCAACGCGCCGGCAGCGGTCACCCAGGCCCGCCGGGGAGTACAGCTCGACGACGGTGTCGTGCAACCCGAGCGGATCGAAGCGCATCCCATTGGCGACCGGACGTGGGCGCTCGAAATTTCGATCAGCGAAGGCCGCAACCGCGAAGTTCGCCGCCTCTGCGAGGCGCTCGGCCTGGAAGTCTTACGATTAGTGCGCACGAGTTTTGGACCCGTGGAGCTCGGCTCGCTGCCATCCGGCGAGACCCGTTCACTCAGTGCCCGCGAGCGCAAACTCATCGAGGCACTGACCAGCGCAACGGGGTAGCACCTATTGCCGGTCCGGACTCTTTATTCATTGCCTGTCTTCCGTCACCCGAAAACCTCCCTTCCGTGACCCAATCCGAAGTCGACCATAAACTGATCCAGAGCGTCCTCCAGCAAGTCGCCCGCCGCGTTGTCGGCCAAGAGGCGATGGTCGAGCGTCTGCTGGTGTCCCTGCTTACCGGCGGCCATGTGCTGCTCGAAGGCGTGCCCGGATTGGCAAAGACGCTGACCGTGCGCACACTGGCCGAATCGGTGAGCACGACGTTCAGCCGAATTCAGTTTACGCCGGACTTGTTACCGGCCGATGTTGTTGGCACGCAGGTGTTCGACCAGTCGACCGGTAAATTTTCCGTCAAGCAAGGACCGATTTTTGCAAATATCGTCCTGGCGGACGAAATCAATCGCGCTCCGGCAAAAGTGCAGGCCGCCCTCCTCGAGGCCATGCAAGAGCACCAAGTGACCATCGGTGGGCAAACGTTCATTTTGCAGGAACCGTTTCTGGTTCTCGCTACCCAAAATCCGATCGAACAAGAGGGAACGTATCCGCTTCCCGAGGCGCAGGTCGATCGTTTTATGCTGAAGTTGCGCGTCGGATACCCGAGCCGCGACGAAGAGAAAGAGATCATGCGACGCATGGCCAGCGGCGATGCGATTGACGTCCAGGCCGTCGCGACTCCGGAACAAATTCTTGCCGCGCGCAAACGGGTGGCGCACATGCAGCTCGACGATCGCATTGTGGACTATATCGTCGACCTCGTCCATGCGACCCGCGCCCCGGCTGATGCGAAGCTCGCCGATCTCGTGCCGCTCATCGAATACGGTGCGAGTCCGCGCGCGACAATTTCACTCGCTCAGGCCTCGCGCGCCCACGCCTTTCTGCGCGGCCGTGAGTTCGTTACGCCTGACGATGTCAAAGCGATGGCGCCCGACGTGCTGCGGCACCGCGTGCTGCTGACGTACGAGGCCGAGGCGGAGAACGTGACGAGTGATCAGGTGATCACTCGCGTGCTCGACGCTGTTCCGTCACCGTGAGTGCGATTGCGCCGGAAATTCTCCGGCAAGTCAAACGCATTGAATTGAAAACGCGTGGGCTCGTGAACTCGCGCTTCGTTGGTGAATATCATTCCGTGTTTAAAGGGCAGGGAATGGAGTTCTCGGAAGTGCGCGAATACCAGCCGGGCGACGAAGTGCGCACCATCGACTGGAACGTCAGTGCCAGAATGCGGCGGCTCTTCGTCAAGCGCTACGTCGAGGAGCGCGAGTTGACGGTGATGCTGATCGTCGACTGCTCGGGATCCAGCCGATTCGGAACGGGCGATCGGGACAAACAGGCCATGGCGGCCGAACTGGCTGCGGTGCTGGCGTTGACGGCAACGCGTAACAATGACCGGGTCGGACTGATTCTTTGCTCCGACCGCATCGAGCACGTCGTGCGGCCGCGCAAAGGCCGCCGTCATGCCCTTCGCCTTGTGCGGGACGTGCTGGCGTGGCCTTCGACGTCGCGAGCCACCGATCTGTCCGTGGCGCTCGACTACGCGCTTCGCGTGCTCGCCCACCACGCCATCGTATTTGTCATCTCCGACTTTGTCACCAAGAGCATCGATCGGCCGCTTAAGATGCTGGCCCAGCGGCACGATCTGGTGGCCGTCGTGCTCGATGATCCGGGCGAGCGGGTGTTGCCCGACCTGGGCGTGGCCCGCCTAGTCGATCCGGAAAGCGGTGCGTTGGTGGAAATTGACACGAGCGATGCGACCGTCCGCGCGCGTTACGCGGCCGAGCTCGCGACAGAACGGCAGGCCTTGCAAAAGCTTTTGCGCCGTCTGGCGATTGATGAGGTTCCGGTTCGCACTGAACGCGGATACGCCGAATCGCTGCTCCGGTTTTTCAATACCCGCGCGCTGCGCGGGCGGAAACTCCGGCGCCGTTGATCGTGCGCCCGTCGCTTGTCGTGATGGTGATTGCACTGTTGCCGGTCTCGGCTGCTGTGCGATGCGTCATCGCGCAGGACGTCACGGCGCGCAGTTCGCTTGTGACGGTAACGGCGAGCCCAGAAACGGTCACCGTGGGCCAGCCGTTTTTCGTGCGCATTCGCGTCCGCGCGCCAAAGGCGGCGACGATCCGCTTTCCGGCACTGCCGGACTCGGGCGATGCGGTGGAACCCATCGACCCGCGAATAATCGATCAGGCCGATGATGCGGTAGCGGTCGATCGCACCGCAGTGTATCGGGTGGCGGCGTGGGATATCGGCACACGCACGGCGCGATTCGCGTCGGTGGGAGTGACCGTGGGCGGCGTGGAGCAGCTATTCTCGCTTCGCGTTCCACCGGTTGAGGTCCGGTCCGTTTTGCCATCGGACACCGCGTCCCGCAAGCCGAAGGGCGCGCGCGCGCCCCTTGCTGCGCCGAGCGGTCTTTGGCGGTTCTGGCTTCTACTCGGAGTGCTGCTGGCCGGAATCGCCTGGTACCTTTGGCGACGACCGAAAAACGTGCCACGGCCAACACCAACGCCGGATGCGTTTAGTGCGGCGCAGGCCGCATTTAATTCGCTCGACGTCATGGCCCTCCATGAATGCGGCGAGCCGGGCCGTCATGTGATCGCGCACGTCGACGTGATGCGTGCCTACGTGGCCCGCCGGTTTCCCGCCGCTCCGGAATCGTGTACGGCAACCGAATTCACGACGGCGGTCGCGCCGCTCAATCTGCCCGTGACGTCAGAACGTCTGCGGGCACTGTTGCGGCTCGATGAATCGTTGCGCTTCGCGGGCGTGACGGTCGCGCCGGATGATGCGGCATTTTTTGCCCGCGAGGCGCGATCGGTTGTACAAGGAATTCAAGCGGAACACGAAGCCCGGCTACGCGCCGAAGATCGCGGCCCCCAACGCCCGAAACGCCGATGATCCGGTTTGGTGTCATCGATTTCGGTCAGCCGTGGTGGCTGCTGATGCTGCTGTTGCCAGTGGCGTGGCTCCTGTGGCGCCGCCATCGTCGCCCAGCGGCGATCCTGTTCTCGCGCGTGGATGTGCTGGTCCGCGGCCCATCGCTCGGACGATGGACCGCGCGACTGATGCTCGCCGCGCGCATCATCGCCATTCTCGGCACCGCACTCGCGCTCGCGCGCCCGCGCGCCGGAGCGCGCGTCGAACAGGTCAATGGCGACGGCATCAGTATCATGTTGGCGATCGATCTTTCCAGCTCAATGCTTTCCGAGGATTTTCAGCCGCAGAATAGGATCGAGGTTGCCAAAGACCGGGTGAAGCAATTCATCAACGGACGCACGGCCGACCAAATCGGACTCGTGTCATTTTCCGGTGAAGCACTGACGCAGGTTCCACTCACGGTGGATTATCCCGTGCTGTTGGCGGCCGTTGATAACCTGCAGTCCGGTCAGCTCGAAGATGGCACGGCTATTGGCACGGCGATCGCTACCGCTGCCAATCGCCTTCGCAACGCCGCTGGCCGGTCGAAAGTGCTCATCCTACTCACCGATGGCGTGAACAATCGCGGCGCGATTGATCCGCGGACGGCGGCGCAAGCAGCGGCGGCGCTCGGCATTCGTATCTACACGATCGGTGTGGGCACCGAGGGAATGGCGCCCGTTCCGGTGGGGCGCGGCGTCTTTGGGCTTCGGTACGAGCTTCGCCCGGTGGAACTCGACGAACCACTGCTCGAGTCCATTGCGCAATCGAGCGGCGGTCGATACTTCCGGGCGCGCGACGGCCAGGCCCTGCAGCGCATATACCAACAAATCGATCAGCTCGAGCGCTCGCCTGTTCGTGCGAAGCGCTACGTGCGCTACCGCGAACTCTATCGATGGCCGCTCGGCGTGGCCCTCGGCGCGCTGATGCTTGAACTCGTGCTTCTGGCCGTGCGAGGACCGCTCCCATGAACCTGCACTTCGATGTGCTGTGGGCTGCCGTGGTCGCGGCGATTCTGCCATTCGTGACGGCGCTGACGTATTGGTTTTGGCATCGGCGGCGGCTCGTACGCCTGTCGCGCCTTGGCGGTGAGGCGGCATTGTCGCGGCTCGCGCCAGCAGAAGCCCGGCAAGCGCCGATCGCCCGCGCGGCGCGCATGTCGGTTGTGCTCGGTCTCACGATGCTCGCATACGCTGGACCACGGTGGGGCACCGGCACATCCGTGGTACACACAGAAGGCATTGATGTGGTGCTGGCAATTGATGCCTCATTGTCGATGCTGGCCGAAGACGAGCGTCCGAGTCGACTTGAGCGACTCAAGCAGGATGTGCGGCGATTCCGGGCCGCCGCACCCGGAAATCGTATTGCGCTACTCGCGTTCGCCGGCCGTAGCTACATCCTGACTCCGTTGACATCGGACCAAGGTGCCATTGAACTGTATCTCGATAATCTCGATCCCTCGATCGTCGGGCAGGCGGGTACGGCACTCGAGCCAACGATTCGCCAGGGTGTGGAGTTGCTCAAGGCCGCCCGCGGTGCCGCTGGACGGGCGCTGGTCGTGATGAGCGATGGCGAAGTATTTGACGATCGGTCCGCAGCACTCGCCGCGGCGGCGGCAGCGCGCGACGCGGAGATTTCGATTGTCACGGTCGGCTACGGCACCGAAGCGGGCACGTCGATTCCCGTGCGGGAAGGAGCGTCGATTGTTGCCAAGCGCGACAACAACGGCACGATGGTCATCACGAAATACAATCCTGAGCTGCTGCGCGATATCGCCCGGGCCGGCGGCGGAGAGTTCATCGCCGCGAGTGCAACCGACAAGGGTGCGCGAATACAACAGGTGCTGGCCCGCCTCGATTCCAAACAGCGCGATATTCAAGAGGGGCTTTCGCGGCCACTCCGACTCACTTGGTTATTGCTGCCGGCTCTGCTGCTCCTGCTGTACGATTCGTGGCGCGCCGACGGTGGGTCGTTCACCCGACTCCGGCGGATGCTGCGGCTTGCCGGTCCGGTGCTACTGGTGGCGATGCTGCCGCGCTCGGCAATGGCGCAATCATCGGCGGACGCACTCGCGGAGTTTAACGCGGGACGGTTCGTGCGCGCCGCGCAATTGTGGCGCCAGCAAATTGCCGGCGGCGACGTCCGCCCTCTCACCCTGTTCAATCTCGGAACCGCACTGCTGTCGGCCGACTCGCTGGTCAGTGCGAGCGAGGTGCTGGAACGAGCCGCGCTGAGTCCGGACGCAACCATTCGTCAGCGGGCACTGTACAACCTTGGCCTGACGCAGTTGCGGCGTGGGCTGCGACCGGATAACCCCGATGCGGCTCGCGCGCTGTCGGGTGCAATCGCCGCGTATCGCTCACTCCTCTTGCAACGCCCGCAAGACGCCGAGGCTCGTTGGAATTACGAATTGGCACTTCGTGTGAAGCAACAGCAGGGCGGCGGCGGTGGCCAGAATAATCAGAGCAATAACAATCAGCAGCCACAGCCGCGGCCCCAACAGCCCGATAACGGCGGTACGATGTCGCGCCAGCAGGCCGAGCAGTTGCTCGCGGCGGCATCGCGCGACGAAAAGGAAACCCAAGGCAAACAAAAAAAGGGCATGCGTCAAGAACGACCACCGGGAGGAAAAGACTGGTGAGCCTCCTGCCGGTCCTGTTGTTCCTACAAGTCGCCGCAGCGCAGGGGCCGCTGCCCGAGATTGTCACGCGTTCGCGTCTTGACCGGTCACGTGGCGTGGATTTTCACGCACTCGTCACGCCAGAAACCGTCTATGTGGGGCAGCAGTCCACGTTTCAGCTCGGTGTGTTTCTCGATCAGGAAACGCGTCAGCGGTTGCGGCGCAATCCGGAATTCGTACCGCCGGAATCCCGAGCGCTGCTTTCATACGATTTGCCGGAGCGCGGGAATGGCTTTACGGGCACGATTGATGGTCGGTCAATGGAAGTGCACATCTTTCGGCGTGCGCTCTTTCCGTTGTCGGCCGGGCGGTATGTGATTCCGTCGGCGCACCTGAATTATGCTCTGCCGCAAAGCGCGAGTTTTTTCAGTCGCGAGGAAATGTTCACGCTTCGCTCCGAAGCGGTCACCGTCACGGCAATCGACGTACCGTCGGCCGGGCGGCCTTCCGATTGGCTCGGCGCCGTCGGTATTTGGCGCGCCAGCGCCCACATGGATTCGGCGCGCGGTCGAGCTGGCGATCCGCTCGTGCTGACGCTGCGCATCGAAGGGCAGGGAAATGTGACGCTGTTGCCGCGCCCGGGACTGGCTATTCCCTGGGCCAATGTTGTTGCCGCCGACGAACGCGTGCGCCTGGACTCCACGCCGACCGCAATGCGGGGCAGCAAGGAATTCGATTGGCTGATCACCCCAACGGCCAGCGGCCCACAACGTGTGCCAGCGATTCGCTACGCCTATTTCAACCCGTTCGCCCGCCGATACGAAGTTGCCATGTCTGTGCCGCTTGACGTGCGGGTCGCCCCCGGCGACGTGGTGATGCCTGATCCGGTCGCAGCGCCGTTGGTTACCGTCGAGGCACCACTCGCACTGCGGCCCACCCTCGGCGACGACACGCCGACACCGCTCGGTGATTCGCCGGTGCTTCAGTGGTGGTTCGCACTCTTGCCGGTGGCGGCATTTGCCGGCTGGGTGGCGCGGCGCCCGCGGCGAAAACGTCGCAATGCAACCGCCGCGGAACAGTTGAACTCCATGGTGAAGGCACCTGCCGCGACGGTCTCCGCCGCCTCGGTGCGTCGTGTCTTCATCGAGGCGGTACGGAGCCGCACCCTGCTACACGAAGCGCTCCTCACGCAGCCTGGAGCGTGGACGCGGGCGCTTCGACTTGAAGGGGTCGAAGGCAACACGGCGGCAGAAGTGGAGAAGTTTCTTATTGAGGCCGACGAAGCATCGTTCGGCACCGGTGGGCTGCTCACCGCCGCGCGGGCGAATGCATTATTTCGGCGCGTTGACCGTGAAGCCCGATCGCTGCGGTCACAGCCTTCGTCCGTGACCATCACGGCGGTAACGGTTGCAATGCTAGTTATGACCACCGGGTCGCTCCTGGCGCGCGATCTACAACGGGCGCGTGAACCATTCGCGGTCGGGATCGCAGCCTATGCTGGCGGAGACTATTTGCGCGCCGAGCGATTTTTCGCCGACGCCGCGCGTGCCGCGCCCCGCTCGGCTGCGGCGTGGGCCAATTTTGGCACGGCCGGCTGGGCAGCACATGACACGGCCAGCGCCGTCGTCGGCTGGCAACGCGCCTTGCGTCTCGATCCAACATCAGACGATCTGCGCACTGGCCTGATGCGAGTTGGCGCGCCTCAGGATGTTGGCCGCGCACGGGTGTTGGCGCTGCCCTCGCGATTCCCGTCGGCTCTGGCGCTGCTACTCTGGACGGTGGGATGGATCGCTACGGCTCGGCAAAGCTGGCGCCGGCGACCGTCGGCGATGCTGGCACTGCTTACGATAATTCTCGGCGGCACAAGCGTGATGGCCGCGCGTGCCTTCGAGAATCGGCTCGAAGGCCGCGGGCTCGCGGTCATCACCGATCCGACAGCGTTGCGATCGCTCCCGGCGCTCGGTGCCGAGGGGGGATCCGTGCCGCTCATTGGAGAAGTGGCGCGGATCGACCAGCGCTCGGGCGTATGGGCTCACGTGATTCTTGAGGGCGGGCGTGCCGGCTGGTTGCCCGCTGAGCGCGTCGTGCGCCTCGGCAATGATTGACCAGTCCCGCGTTCGCGGGGAGATTTCCGCCGTGAACTCTGCGCATCGTGTTGCTATCCTCCCATCGGCCGTGGCCGACCAAATCGCTGCTGGCGAAGTTGTTGAGCGCCCCGCATCGGTGGTCAAGGAGCTTGTGGAGAATGCACTGGATGCTGGAGCGACGACTATCGATATCGCCATCGGCGAGGGTGGCCGGGCGCTGGTGCGCGTCAGCGACGACGGCGCCGGTATGTCGCGCGAAGATGCCGCGCTGTCTATTGAACGCCACGCCACGTCGAAGATTCAAGTCGCCGCCGATCTGGTGGGCGTACTGAGTTTCGGATTTCGGGGCGAGGCCCTCCCGGCGATCGGCTCCGTGTCGCGGATGGAAATCGCAACGTCGACTGCTGACGGTAGCGGAACGCGGGTGCGCGTGGCCGGCGGCACGTTGCTTGATGTGAGCGACGCGGCCCGTCGCCGCGGCACGGCCGTATCCGTCGAGGCGTTGTTCTACAACACACCGGCGCGCCAGAAATTTTTGCGCGGTGCCCGCAGTGAATGGCGGGCGATCACAGAGATCGTCACGACCATGGCGCTCACGCGCTGCGATGTCCGCATCACCCTCTCGCAGGACGGCAAGGAAGCGTTGGTCCTTCCGGCCGCCGCCTCACTGCGCGATCGGGTCGCGGCGATTTGGGGAGTCGATGCCTCCGAATCCCTCGTGACCGTGGAGGACGTGAGCGGTCCGATTCGCGTGAGCGGTCTGGTGCAGCGCCCGGCCGATGTCGGTCTTACGAGCCGTCGCGTGTTTTGTTCGGTGAACGGCCGCGCCGTGCGTGACAACGGTCTCGTGCGCGCCGCCGAGGCGGCGTACCGCTCGACGATTCCATCCGGCGTGCGGCCAACAGTGTTGCTGCTGCTAGAGGTACCGTCGGCCGACGTCGACGTCAACGTCCATCCCGCAAAAGCGGAAGTTCGCTTTCGCGATCGGTGGAACACCGAGCGCGCCGTGGAACGCGCCGTCCGGCGCGCCCTCGGCACGGAAGACAGTGCGGCGGCGTTCGGCTACACGGTCCGCACCTTTGCCGCTCCGACGTTCGAAGCCGGCGCGACGATGGATATCCGCGCGCTGCAGAGTGATCCGCTCGACGCCTCACCGCTGTTCGAACAATCCGAACCGGACGGAGCGACGACGAGTCCCGCACGCGATGCACATGCTACAAACCCGATCGTGAGTCCGCCGCAGATCGTCTGCCCGCCACTCATGCAACTGCGGCGGACCTGGATGCTGTTTGAGCGCGATGATGCGGTTGTTCTTATTGACCAGCATTCGGCACACGAGCGCGTGCTCTTTGAACGATTTATGGGCACGCTGGAGCGCGGTGACTCACCATCGCAGCGGTTGCTCTTTCCAATGACACTGCACCTCACTCCGGCTGACGCCGAAGCGTTTGAAGAGCATCGTGATTTATTTGCGAAACTTGGATTCGAGATTGAAGGGTTTGGCACGCACAGCCTTATCGTGTCGAGCGTACCGATGCCGCATCCACGGTTCGACGCCGAGCGATGTCTGCGGGATACCCTCGCCACGCTCTCCGGCGATCGATTCGCCAGCGGCCTCGCCCGTCACGAGCGCCTCGCGGCAACAGTCGCGTGCAAGGCGGCGGTGAAAGCCGGTGATGAACTCGCACCGTCGGAAATGCGGGCGCTCTACATCGCGCTCTCGGGAACCACCCTCCCGGCGCACGATGTGCACGGCCGGAGTACTATCGTGCAGATCAGTTGGGATGAGCTCGAACGACGCTTTGGCCGACGCTGACCTGCGCATCATCTGCGGCCCCACGGCGGCAGGAAAATCGGCGGTGGCGATGGAACTTGCTGCCCGCCACGGGCTCACGATTGTCAGCGCCGATTCACGGCAGATCTATCGGCGCTTCGATATTGGCACTGCGAAGCCTTCCGCAGGCGACCGGGCTCGCGTTCCGCATCTCGGTATCGACGTCGCCGATCCGACGGAACGCTGGTCGGCGGCGCGATGGGCCGTCGAAGCGAACCAGGCGGTCACGGCACTCGGCACTGATCGAACGATTGTGGTCGGCGGAACCGGCTTCTATTTGCGGGCGCTCGTCGAGCCGCTCTTCGATGCCCCGGTACTCGATGCGACACGCCGAGCCGCGTTACAACAGGAACTGGCCGGCCGCACGCTCGATGAATTGCGCCGTTGGTGCCTGACGCTCGACCCGGCCCGCGCCCACTTGGGCCGGACCCAGTTATTGCGCGCCATTGAAATCGCGCTGTTCACCGGCCGGCGACACAGCGATCTGCTGGCCGAGAGCCAGCATCGGGTGAGCGAATCGCAGCCGTCGGTCAGGCGTGTGCGATGGTTGGTTATTGATCCCGGGGCGCGACTGGCCGCTCAGCTCGAAGGACGCCTCGATGCCATGCTCGCGTCCGGCTGGCCGGAGGAGGTTCGTGAACTCGCCCACGATGTGCCTGCTGACGCCCCGGCGTGGCAGGCTTGTGGATATGCCGTGCTTAAGGATTACGTCGAGGGCGCCCGCACGCTGGCTGGTGCCCGCGACGCTATACTTATTGCAACGCGGCAGTATGCCAAACGGCAGCGAACCTGGTTTCGCAACCAGCTCGCAGGTGCACATGTGACGCGCCTCAATCCGCACGACGCGATATCTGACGCCCGCGTAAACGCGTGGTGGAGCGGGGGAGACTCGGCGTGAGAATCGGTATTACGTGCTATCCCACCTATGGCGGCTCCGGCGCTGTGGCGACCGAGTTGGGAATGGCGCTCGCTTCCCGCGGGCATGAAGTGCATTTCATCACGTATCAGCAGCCGTTCCGACTGCCGGTGTTTCTGCCGCGCGTCCACTTCCACGAAGTCGACGTTGGCCGGTATCCACTGTTTCAATATCCGCCCTACGATCTGGCGCTTGCCGTCCGGATGCACGAAGTCGTCATCAAGGAACGGCTCGATCTGCTCCACGTGCACTATGCGATCCCGCACGCAACCAGCGCGTGGATCGCCAAGGAAATGCTCCACAAGGAAGGCCGCGACATTAAGGTGATTACCACGCTGCATGGAACAGACATCACTATTGTCGGTCAGGATCCATCGTTCCATGCGATTACGAAATTTTCCATTGAGAAGTCCGACCGCATCACTGCCGTCTCGGATTTTCTGAAAGACGAGACACTCCGTGCCTTCGGCTGCGCCGGGTGTGAGGTGCAGGTCATTCATAACTTTGTCGATCCGGCGGTCTACGACCGCGCCCGGTATGCACCCGAACTTCGCACGGCGTTGGCGGGTGAGCGGAAAGTGCTCATGCACATTTCTAATTTTCGTCCGGTGAAACGTGTGGTCGACGTGGTGCGCACTTTTGCCCGTATACGAAAGGACGTGCCGAGCATTCTCGTGATGGTCGGCGATGGTCCCGATCGCGGCGAGGCGGAAAATGAAGCGCGTGCTCTTGGCGTCGAATCCGATGTGCACTTCCTCGGCCGTATCGAGTCCGTCGCGCCGTTGCTCGCCTCGGCCGATCTTTTTTTCCTGATGTCTGATCGCGAGTCATTCGGATTGAGTGCGCTCGAAGCACTTGCCTGCGGCGTTCCGGCGTTTGGGTACAATGTCGGCGGCCTGCCCGAAGTCATTCGTGACGGCGTGACCGGATATCTGCGTCCGGTCGGTGATGTCGACGGCATTGCGGCAGCTGCCGTATCACTGTTGCGAGACCCGACGCGTCTCGCGGCGATGCGCACCGCAGCTGCATCCGATGCCCGCGCCCGCTTTTCACTCAATGCCGTCGTCGCACAGTATGAAGCGCTCTATCGTAGCGTCACCGGCTAACGATCGCCCCTCCCTCCCGCCACCTGAAACCCCCCGACTGTCGTGAACGACCTCTCCCTGTTTCAATCGTTCGTGCTTGGCGCCATGCAAGGGCTCGCCGAGTTTCTGCCGATCAGCAGTTCGGCGCATTTGGCGCTTGCGCCCTGGGCGTTTGGCTGGCCGGAACCCGGTCTGGCGTTCGATGTTGCACTCCACCTTGGCACACTCGTCGCGGTGCTCTGGTATTTCCGCCGCGATTGGCTGGCACTTGCAGTGGCCGCGTTCGCTGTGGTAAGGGAGCGCCGTGTGAATACAGATGAACAGCGTCTCGTGGCTTGGCTAGTTATCGCCACTGTTCCGGGAGCGATTGCCGGGCTGTTGTTCGAAAAGCAGGCCGAACATTTGTTCCGCGCACCCTCCGTGATTGCCGTCGCATTGATTTTGATGGGCGCACTGCTCTGGATCGTTGACGCCCGCGCCGCCCGTGCCGCCCGTGCCGCACGAGAGCATCCGCTGAGTGCCATGACATGGCGCGATGCGCTCCTCATTGGATGCGCTCAGGCGTTCGCGATTATTCCGGGCGTGTCGCGCTCTGGGGCGACAATGACCGCCGGCCGCGCCCTGTCGTTCACCCGCGCCGATTCGGCCAAGTTCAGCTTTATGATGTCCATGCCGATTATCGCTGCGGCGGCCGTGCTCAAACTGCCGAAGCTGATCTCGGCGGGGGGGCTTACTCCATCGCTGATCGTCGGCGTTGCCACGGCGGCCATTACGGGCTGGTTGGCCATTGCCATCCTCATGCGACTAGTGCAACACGGGGGGTTCCGTGTGTTTGCCCTGTACCGTTTTGCGCTCGGCGCAGCGGTGCTGATTCTTGTTGCGCTTCGCGCCCGCTGATCGCTGCGATGCATCGCGTCGACGGATTCACCGCCAACGAATTAGCGGCCACGCTCGGACTGCCGGCGGCAGAGTTGTACGCCCGGCTCGGTTCGTCGATGGATGAGGCGCATCGCTTGGGCGCCGCTGGCACACCCACCGGTACGCTGATTCTTGCCGACGAACAAACGGCTGGCCGCGGACGGGGCGGGAAGAAATGGGATTCCGCCCCTGGTGAGGGCCTGTGTATGACCATGGTTGAACGGCCCGAGTCGGCGTCGGGGCTTGATGTGCTTTCGCTGCGACTCGGTCTGCGGATTGCCAGCGTACTCGAGCGGCTGGCGGGTTCGCTGATCGAAGTCAAATGGCCGAACGACCTGTTCGTTTCCGGGCGCAAGCTTGCGGGTATTCTTGTCGAAGCCCGATGGCGCGACCAGACGGTTGATTGGGTGGCCATCGGCGTCGGCATCAATATCGTAGCACCGTCCGGTGTGCCCAATGCGACGGGGCTGAAAGAGCGGTACACGCGCGCTGCCGTGCTCGCCGTATTGGTGCCGGCCGTCCGCGCCGCCGCCGCGTTGCGCGGCCCGCTTTCAACTGCCGAGCTCTCGGAGTTTGCAGCGCGCGATTATGCGCGTGGGCGTGTCATTCTTGAGCCAACAATTGGCACAGCACAAGGCATTACATCCGATGGAGCGCTTGTGGTTCGCACGGAAGCTGGCTTCGCGCACTTCCGTGGCGGTTCGCTCGTTTTTGCTGAGGAGGTCAAGTGATACTTGCATTCGATGTTGGAAATACCGAAACGACGATCGGGCTATGTGTGGGAACTTCCGTGAGAGAACGGTGGCGCGTCACGACCGAAGGCGGCCGCACGCCCGACGAAGTGCATCTCCTCATCCTTGCGTTGCTGAGCGCGGCCAACGTCAACCGCACAATGATTACCGGGAGCGCGATCGCCTCCGTAGTGCCGTCGGTAACCGCCGCGTTGACGGACGCCTGCCGGAAACTCATCGGCGCCGAACCAATCATCGTCGATGGCCGTTCCAAGTTGCCGATCACGTTGGATGTGGACGAGCCTCAAACCGTCGGCGCCGATCGCATTGTCAACACGCTCGCCGCGAGCCGGCTGCACAAGTGCGATTGTATCGTGGTCGACCTCGGCACCGCGACCACCTACGATTGCATAACCGCCGACGGCGTTTTTCTCGGTGGGGTCATTGCTCCCGGTGTGCAGATGTCGGCAGAATCACTGTTTCGCAAAACTTCGAAACTGCCGGCGACTGAAATTATCCCGCCCAAAAGCGTGATTGGGAAGCGGACCGAAGAATGCATCCGCGCCGGGGTGGTGCTGGGATCTGCCGAAGCCATTGACGGTCTCGTCCGGCGGATTAAGGCCGTCTGGCCGCGCCCCAACGTCCCGATGGTAATCGCAACAGGCGGCCTTGCAGCGGCTTTCAAACCGCTCTGTGCGCAGATTGAGAGCGTGGAGCCGGACCTCACTCTTCAGGGGTTGGCCATCGCCTATGAATTATTGAATTCATAGGTCACCGATCATGTATAAAGCGTTACATAGCAGGCACTTAAGGATAATCGTAGACCTATGCCGACGCCTTGACTAGCGCCGTGATTTTAGGTACGTTATGGGGCTGTTAGCACTCTGCTTGACTGAGTGCTAATACGATTCGCAATCATTGCGACTCTAGTGAACCCATAGCAGGAGGAACACTCCAAATGGCAGCAAAGTCCGCTACCACGTCGAAGGTCGCGCCGCTGGCCGACCGCGTCGTCGTGAAGCCGCTCGAGGAAGCCGAGCAGATGCGCGGTGGCCTGTACATCCCGGATACGGCGAAGGAAAAGCCGCAACAGGGTGAAGTGATCGCCGTCGGTCCTGGCCGTTTTGATGACGGCAAACGCGTGCCGCCCGAAGTGAAGGCCGGCGACAAGATCCTGTATGGCAAGTACAGCGGCACCGAAGTCACGCTCAATGGTGAGCCCGTGCTCATCCTCCGCGAGTCCGATATCCTCGCGATCGTCAGCTGAACCTCACCTCCTTACTGAAGAGATAGATCAATGGCAGCCAAGGAACTCCATTTCAATGTTGACGATCGCGAGGATATCGGACTCGCGGAGGATGAGCACGGGCTCACCATTGAGCGTGACTTCGGTGCCGCTGTACTTGCCATACAGGATCTTGTCGCCGGCC
>JANYKA010000233.1 GCA_025358315.1 Gemmatimonadota bacterium
TTGGCTTCAGAGCGCACATCGGGTTCGAGCTCGCACTGTAGATGCGTAAGAATTTTTTTCGTGAGCGACAGGACATCCACCTGAAGCTCATTGGAAAAATTGAATGCTTCGCCGGCCAAGGCCGGACGCTCGTGCAACGCTTCGGCGAGCTGCATATACGCCGCCGCACCATCCTCGACGTAGAAATAGTCGCGGATAAGCGTGCCGTCCGAACGAATAACCGGACGCTTGCCACGCAACGCCGACCGGATCGTTCCTGGCACCAAGCGGTTCCAGTTGAGGTCGCCACCGCCATAAAAATTACCGCAGCGGGTAATGGCCACCGGAACACCGAATGTCACAGCGTACATATGGGAGATGAGATCCGCGCACGACTTGCTGGCATCGTAGGGATGCGCGCCCTGAAGCGCCGCTGTTTCATCGTACGGAAGCGTGACGTGATCGCCATACGCCTTATCGCTCGACGCGGTGATCACCGCTTTCACCAGCGGACTCCGTCGCGCCGCTTCGAGCAGGGCCCACGTACCACGAATGTTCGTATCCAATGTCGAAACCGGATTCCGGTTCGCCGTGCCGACGATAGTCTGTGCGGCGAGATGAAACACCGTATCAATCTCATACTCGCCCATCGCGCGCTCAAGAACGTCCTGCTCGCGAACATCCCCGCGGACCAGAGTCACGTGTTGCAAAAGGTCGGCCGAGAGCAGCGTGCTCTTCGGCACCCAATCGCGCACGAGTGCGACGACGTCAGCACCCTGCTCGACCAACCGTCGCACGAGCCAACCGCCGAGTAGCCCCGTTGCGCCCGTGACGAGAACCGGACGGTCGTCCCAATGTGACGTTTTCTTTTTGCTCATTTCCGAATGTTCCATGGTGCGGTGCCGTCAGCCCAGAGCGACTCGAGCAACCGGACGTCGCGCAGTGTGTCCATGGGCTGCCAGAAGCCATCATGCTTGAAGGCGCGGAGTTGCCCTTCGCTCGCCAGTCGTTCGAGCGGCTCGCGTTCCCAGAGTATGGTATCGTCAGCAATGTAGTCGAGGACTTTCGGATCGAGAACAAAGAATCCACCGTTGATCCATCCTTCGTTCGCTTGGCTTTTCTCGGTAAAGGCGCGCACCACGTCACCGTCCAGGTCGAGTCCGCCAAACCGCGCCGGCGGCCGAACCGCGGTGACAGTGGCGAGTTTTCCATGATTTTTGTGAAAGGCGATGAGTTGCGTCAGATCGACATTACTCAGCCCGTCACCATATGTAAGACAGAACGACTCGTTCCCGATCCATTCGCGCAACCGGCGTAGCCGGCCTCCTGTCTGCGTCTCCAAGCCGGTGTCAACGAGATGCACCGTCCACCCTTCGGTCGCCTCACCATGCGTTGTTGCGGCACCGTCAGCCAGATTCACCGTAATGTCGCGCGACACCGAGTGGTACGACAAGAACCACGATCGCACCATTTCGGCTTTGTAGCCGAGCGCGAGGACGAATTCCGTCATGCCATGGGCGGCATAGAGGTGCATGATATGCCAGAGCATCGGGCGGCCGCCGATCTCCACCATCGGCTTAGGACGCACCGAGGTCTCTTCTTGTAGCCGTGTGCCGAGCCCACCGGCGAGAATCACCACTTTCATTGCTCCTCCTGCACTAAGGTAGCACTCCCGCCCCGCGGCGTACCAGATGACGCACGGCGATCGTGATGCCTTGGGCTGTATGTCGCACTGAATCGGCGTCGACGTAATCCCGGTGCAGCGCCTGCAGCGCGAGCGTATCGCCGTCGTTCGGCTGTTCAATGAGCCAAAGCTCCTGCGGTTTGCGGTCTCGCAGCGCGGCGATCATCGTCTCGTCGGCATACCGCGGGTTCACGACGTCGGTCGAACGGGCGACGCGCGCGAAGGTCTTGCGGTCGAGTGGCGCCCACAGCCCCCAGCGATTGAAACGCGGGAAGACGATATAGGTTGAGTCGGTCGGCCGGATCGCCGCGAAAGCACTGTTAAGGGCGTAGTGAAAGCCGGTAAATTCGAGATTGTAGGAAAGATGGTCGGTCGCGAGCGCGCGAAAATCGTTGGCGATCCCCGATACCTGATATAGCGAGCGGTCCCCAACCGGAAGTACGCCAAAGAGTCGTTTGGAAATCGGATCCCACGACGACCAGTTGGCCGAGAAAAGTACGGCACCGAAGGTCGCCAAGAGTGTGCGGCGCACGGTCGACCCGGCTCCCAGCCGCACCAGCGAGATGAAACTCGCAACAAGCAGCAGCGGCACCAGCACGACGAAATAGCGCGGGAAGCTCCACGTCCGGTAGGCGGTGAGCAAATACGTCAGCGCCGCGAACAGCGCGACAATGAACCACGCGACCTGCACATCAAGGCCGCTGAGGCCGCGGTCTGGGCGACGCGATACCGCGCGGAGCGCACCGACGGCGAGGTCGGCCGCGATCGCCGCGACCGCCACCCACGCGAAACCAAGCACGAAGATGATCGCCGCATAGCTGCGCAGGATTACATCATCGAAGTCGAACCAATGGAGACCGGTCAGCGGCCGTTCGTGGATTCCCTGATTCCATATGACGTACCCCGGCTTCGTCGCCCCCCACCACACCAGGAATGCTATGTACACGACGACAGGGAGGGCCGCCGGCGCGATCTCACGGGCTAGCACGCGCCACCGCGCCGATGCCGGTAGCGCGTCGTCGACAAAACGGAACAGCGTGTGTAACCCCAGCATCACACCGAACGCGAGCGCGCCAGTCTCCTTGGAGAAACAGAGCATCAGCCCCGCGAGCGCCGCCCAACGGTAGCGCCGCCACACGAGGAGCGCGAGCGTAAGCAGGAAAAACACGTACAGTCCGAAATCAGGATTGACCTGTATGAGCGTAGCGCTGATCAGTGGATGCACGGCTAGCACCGTCACCAGCAGGGCACGCTCCACCCACCAATCGTCACCCGGCGCGAGTCGCTGCAACAGCGCCCCGAACGCGACGAGTCCGCCGGCAGCGAGCACAAGATTCACGATCACGATCGGAACAGTGCTCCCCGGCGCAGCACGCTCGGCGAAAGCGAGAAACCCCATATACAACTGCGATTGATGTCCACCGCAACGCAGCGAAATAACCGTCAGTCCGTGCGCCGACGCATCGACCACACATTGCAAATACACATTTCCGTCCCAGATCGACACAAAATGCCGCTCCGGCCAGACGAGCGTCACGAGCAACACCAACGGGAGTAGCCACCAGCATCGTCTGAGCCATTTCATGGGGTTCTAATTACGAGCTGGTGGGCAACGATCGTGTGCCCGCCCACGCTAGCGCGCACGACCGCCGTTTCGCGGTAGATCCCCGCGAGCGTTCGCAGCGACGTGTCGGCGTCCGGGCGATACGAGAAATCGAGGTACCAAAGCTCGCGCGGTCGCGCCGACTCGGGCGCAGCACGCAGGCTCTCATCGTCCCAATAGCGCGGCATGATGACATTTTTCGGTCGCAGCGTTCGGCGCAGCGTGACAGCGTTGAGGGGGCTGAAGATATTCCACCGCGCTTCGCGCCCTGTGGCGATCGCCGTCGAATCGGTTGGGCGCAACTGACGGAAGAGTGTGTTCTGAACCGCGTGGTAGCCTGTGAACTCCAGATTGTACACGAGCTGATCCCGCCCCGGACCGTGATACTCGCCGGTGATCGATGCCATCCGGTACATCTCACGATCACCGGTGGAGAAAGTGCCGTATACCAAGCGGGAGACCGGATCTACTGAGCGGAACGTGGCAAGCGCAAAAAGTAGCGTCAGGGCGCCAATCACGCCGTTCCGCACGCGCGATCCCACACGAAGCCGCGCCAGCGACACATACGAAAGCAGCACGAACAGCGGATAAAGCAACGCGAAATAGCGAAGGTTGCTCCACGTTCGGAATGCGGTGAGCAAATACGCGATGAGCGCAGTGAGCACGATCAAGTAGGACAGCAACCGGCGATCAGCGCCCGGTACTTCGCGATTGCTCTGGCGCCTGACGAAGCGCGTGCCACCCACAATCAGATCGGCCGTGATAACTGCGGTCACCGCCCACATGAATCCAAGCAACAGGATGCCAGCGGCGTAACTGCGGAATACGGGCTCGCTGAAGTCGAACCAGACGAATCCGTCGAGCGAACCGCGCTGCCAACCTTGCTTCCAGATCGCGTTTTCGTGGCGCGCACCTGTGAAGGTCGAAACGTGCAGCGCAAATAGTGCCAGCGGCACAACCGTTGGCCACAGCGGCAGCAATCGGCGTATACGAGCCATCACCGACTCGGCTAGGGGCACCCACTCAAAGAGTGCCCAGAGCGCAATCATCACCCCATACACGAGGGTGCCGGTTTCCTTGGAAAAGCAAAGTAGTACGCCAGCAATCGCAACCAGGGTATACCGGCGCCACGCCAGCGCTGCCA
>JANYKA010000263.1 GCA_025358315.1 Gemmatimonadota bacterium
ATGAAGGGCGGCAAGAGTCGCCGGAACGGCAGCAACCCTTTTGGGGCTACCGCGTGACTCAGTTCACGAACAGCCCACACACGAGGCCTCGTATGCACCGCGCTACTCTGTCCGCCGTATTCACGGCTACCGTTTTCATCCCTGCTTTGGCACTTGCCGCGCAATCGCCTGTGCCGGCGCCAAGACCGGCGGCCATGATTTCATTCATGGATCACGAGCCCGAGCAAAATCGAGCCATGCTCGGAATCACGACTGGGTCCAGCGGCAAGCGTGACACCCTCGGCGTGCTGGTGGAGTCGGTCACCGCCGGAAGCCCGGCGGACAAAGCCGGAATTGAAGAGGGAAACCGTATCGCCTCCATCAACGGCGTGAATCTGAAGCTTGCCCGCGAAGACGCCGGCGAGTCGGATATGTCCGGCGTAATGACCAGCCGCCTGAGCCGCGAAATGCGCAAGGCGAAACCAGGCGACGAAGTCACGCTCCAGCTGTGGACCGGTGGCGCAAATAAAACCGTCAAGATCAAGACGGTCGGTGCCGACGATCTCTCACCGGCCAGGCACACGATGGCGGAGATGGAGGAGCGGGCGGTCCTTGGCCTTTCGCTGTCGGCGACGGGCACTAAGCGGGACACGGCCGGGGTGTTTGTGTCTTCCGTGACCGAGGACGGTCCGGCGGAGAAAGCCGGCATTGGTGAGGGCGACCGGATTGCCAGTATTAACGGCGTGGATCTCAAAGTGCCGCGCGAGGATATTGGGGAAGGCAGCGCCTCCGGTGCGCGTGTGCAGCGCCTCCAGCGGGAGGTTCACAAGCTCAAGGTCGGACAGACGGCTGATCTGGTCGTGGTGTCGGGCGGCCGGTCGCGAAGCGTGAAGGTCACAGCGGTGAAAGCGAAAGATCTTCCGCACTCCGGAAAGGGTTACATGTTCCGCATGGGGGATGACACGCCCCTCATGCCTACGCTTTCCCCATCTGAATTGATGGTACTGCCACCGATGCAGGCAGCGATGGAGCGCGCGCGCGTCCAGATGCAGCGCATCAGGGTTGAAATTCCCCGCATTTCGCGCCGCATGATCATTTAGTGGTGGCACATTTCGGGACGCGGCGCGATCGCACCGCAGTGGAGACGCTAAAACTCGATCTGCGTCCCGAGCTCTACCACGCGATTGGGCGGCAACTGAAAAAACTCCGCCGCCGACCGCGAGTTTCTGGACATGACCGAAAAGAGCCGCTTGCGCCAGATGTTCATGCTCAATCCGCCCTTCTTCCACGCCTTGGCAAGTGGAAGAAGCTGTTCCCGGCCGAGGTAATAGCTGGTCTCGAGCGGGCGTGAACGGACGCCCGCCCGACGCAGCAACTCCAGGACCTCCTTGACGTCCGGCGATTCCATAAATCCGTAACGAGCTACCACCCGCACGAAGCCGTGGTCGAGGCGGTCGATCGACAGCCGTTCGTGATTCGGCACCTCCGGGACATCGGACGTCTTGATCGAGAGCAGAATCACGTGTTGATGCAGCGCTTTGTTGTGCTTCAGGTGATGTAGCAGCACCACCGGTGCGCCTCCCGCTTCGGATGTCATAAACACGGCCGTACCGGGCACGCGGGGAATCGAACTTGTGCTCAGACTTTCCAGAATCACCGGGAGCGGGATCGAAATCTCGCGCAAGCGTTCGCGCAGAATATCACGACCGCGTTTCCACGTCGTCATCAGCGTAAAGATTCCCACGGCGATCGCCAGCGGCACCCATCCCCCTTTCTCGATCTTCAGCGCGTTTGCGCCGAAAAACGCCAGGTCCATTGCCAGAAACGAACTTGCCAATGCCACCGCCCGCCAGCGCGGCCAATTCCATCGCGTCGCGGCGACGACCATAAACAGAATAGTCGTAATGGACATCGTGCCAGTCACCGCAATGCCGTACGCCGCACCAAGCGCACTCGAGTTCTTAAAGCCGAGCACCACCACGATGCAGCTCACGGCGAGCGCCGTGTTCACTTGGGAGATGTAGATCTGCCCCGCTTCGCGTGCCGAGGTATGCACGATCGTCATGCGCGGGCTGTAGCCGAGTTGGATGCACTGCTGCGTTAACGAGAACGCGCCTGAAATCAGTGCCTGGCTCGCAATCACGGCGGCCATCGTCGCGACGGCGATCAGCGGATAAAGCAGGACGCGCGGCGCGAGCAAGTAAAACGGGTTGACTGCCGCAGCCGGATCGCGCAACACCAGTGCGCCTTGGCCGAAATAATTCAAGAGCAGGCACGGAAACACGAACCAGAACCAGGCGAGCCGAATCGGCTTTTTGCCGAAGTGACCCATGTCGGCGTAGAGTGCTTCGGCACCCGTTACGGCGAGCACCACGGCGCCGAGCAATATGAAAGACGCGGTCCCTTCTTCAGCGATGAAACGCACGGCGTAGAGCGGATTCATGGACGCCAGTACGCCTGGATTGCGCATCACCTCGGCGCCACCCAGTGCGGCAATGCCTAGAAACCAGATGACCATCATCGGGCCGAACGCCGCTCCGACTTTCGCCGTGCCAAACCGTTGTACGGCAAACAGGCCAACCAGCACGATGATCGTCAGAGGAATCACAAAACGCGCAAAGGTCGGCGAAACAACGTTGAGTCCTTCCATCGCCCCTAGTACGGAAATCGCCGGTGTAATGACGCCGTCGCCATACAACAATGCAGCACCAATCAGGCCGAGGACGATAAGCACGGCGCGTCGGCGTTTATGCCGAGTTTCTTTGCCAATGATCAGTGCCAGCATCGCCAAGATTCCGCCTTCACCGCGATTGTCAGCGCGCATGACGAACACGATGTATTTGACGCTCACAACAAGTGTGAGTGCCCAGACGATGAGTGACAATACGCCGTAGACGTGAGGGGCCGTTGGCGAAATTCCGTACTCCGGCTTGAAGCACTCGCGGAGTGCGTAAAGTGGGCTCGTCCCGA
>JANYKA010000264.1 GCA_025358315.1 Gemmatimonadota bacterium
CCAGCATTTCCACGAGTGCCGAATCCGTGACCTCGGTACGCACTTCGGACGTCGCTTGAAAGTAGCCGGCGTTTCTGTTGCTATTGAGATTGGAATATGCGCCGTATGTCCAACTCTTCTGCTCGCGCAGAATCATGAACAACCGGGCATTTGCACCGCCGCCGAGAATCTTGTTGGCGATACGGGCTGCATACGATCGCGAATCGGTGGGCGGCCACGTGAGATTTCCGACCACGATGTTCGACTGCACCGATCCCGGCCGATGCACGAGCACCACTTCTAATGCCGAACGTGGAATCGGCGGCTTGGCCACGGCGACCGCAGCCGCCGTGCCCGTCCATCCGGCAAACGCGGTCCGGGCCAATGCCTGGGCCTGAGCAAGCGAGAGACTGCCGGCGACGACGAGTAACGCTCCGGACGGGCGAAGCCGCGCCCTGTGAAACGCGACCAGATCTCCACGGGTAATCGCGTTAACGCTCTTTGGATCGGCATGGCGTCCGTAGGGCTGATCGCCAAACAATCCATGCAAAAATGCGTGACCGGCAATGCTCTCCGGCTGCCCTTGTTCGAGTTGCAACCCCGACAACGTCTGTTTGCGTATCAGTTCGATTTCCTTTTCAGGGAGCGTCGGCCGAATAGCCGCATCGGCGATCAGCTCAAAGGCGAGTTTCGCATTGTTCGCCAGCACCTCGGAATGCAGGGTTAGAAAATCCGAGCTGGCACCGGCGCCGAGCGAACCGCCGACCCCCTCGATGGCCGCCGAGATTTCTTCGGCCGAGCGCTTCCCTGCACCCTTGGTCAACAGTCCGGCAAGCATGTCGGCGACTCCCGACTTTCCGGCCGGATCGTATACCGATCCCGCCGGGAACGACAGCGATACGGCGACGACAGGCTGCTTATCATTGTGGACCACGAGCAAATGCAGGCCGTTCGCGAGCGTGGCTTCCTGGAACGGCGGAAACACCGCCGCCTTAATTGGAGCCGGCGCCGGTGCTGTGGTCGGGAATTGTGCGATGATCGCCGTCGGGGCAAACAGCGCGGCGATCACAAGCACCGTCGTGCTGGAAAATTTATAGATGCTCTGGCGTTCCATTACTTGGCCCCCGGTACGATTACGATCGTGAGCGAGTTATCGGTGCGAAGGTACGTTACGGCAACACGTTTGATATCCGCCGCCGTGACGGCGTTGTAGCGGGCGAGGTCGGTGTTCACCTTGTCGACCCCGCCGAGGAACAGATCGGCGAACTGCACGGCCTCGGCCAGATTCAGCGCACTCTGACGTCCGTTGATGGTATTGGCACGATACGTGTTCTTCGCTTTCGCCAGCTCGGCCTCCGTCACACCGTCTGCTGCCACTTTCGCCACCTGCGCCGTTAGCAATTTCTCGACGGAGTCGATCGGAACCCCCTGGTTCGCGATGGCCAGGGATCCAAAGAGACCGGGCCCGCGCACGGGGCCTACGGGGTTAATCAGGCTCTGGGCGGCCGCTGCAGCTTTGGTCTCACGCGCAAGCACGCGATTGAGGCGCGAGCTTTCGCCGATGCCGAGGATGGTGGAGAGCAAATCCAGTGCCGGAAAATCCGCGTCCGATACCGAAGGAATTCTGTAAAACAAGAGTACAGCCGGGATCGTCGCATTCTTGTCGGCCACGCGGGTGCGCAATGCGCCGGTGTTGAACGGTTGATTGCATTGCACCGCCGGAGGCGCCGGCACGCGAGGAATATCGGTGAAATACTGCGCAATCAGATTCTTTGCTTCGGCGAGCGCGAAGTCGCCGACAATAACGAGCGATGCGTTGTTCGGCGCATAGTACTGTTTAAAAAACGCCTGCACATCTTCAACTTTCGCCGCGTTGAGGTCGGTCATTGACCCAATGAGCGAGTGTGCATAGGCAAAACATGTTGACGAGTTGTACACCAGTGCGATCGAATCAACCAGTGTGCCGACATAGGGCTGATTGTCGAATCGCATACGGCGCTCTTCTTTTACTGCCTCGCGCTGATTGTCGAGCGTCGCCTGCGTCACGGTCAGTGAACGCATCCGGTCGGCCTCGAGCCAGAGCCCAAGATTCAGCCGGTTCGATGGAAGCGCTTCCCAGTAATTCGTGCGGTCGTCCTGCGTCGAACCGTTCATCTGGCCGCCGGCCCGTTCGACATACTGAATGTGTTCGGCCTTTTTCACATTTGCCGATCCCTGGAACATCATATGCTCGAACAAATGGGCAAAGCCCGTGCGGCCCGGCACTTCGTTTCGGGCCCCGACATTGTACCAGATGTCAACGGCGACGACTTGCGAGGAGTGGTCTTCCACCAAATGCACCGCGAGGCCATTGGGGAGCGTATAGCTCTCGATCTTTATCTTTCCAGGTTCCTGGGCACTGCCGACCGAAAGAGCAACGACAGCGCACATCACGAACCCGCAGGAAGTCATCAAACGACGCATCACGTTGCACCTCAAAATCCGGGGAACGAACAGAAACTGCACTAGTCTTGCGCTCGGGCGTTCCGGCGCGGCGGAGCGAGAAACCGCGCGGCGCGCGTCAGCGCATCAGACGCGACGGAATCCGTGAAGTTGTGCTCCTCACCGGGATACACCTTCATCTGATACGCAAAACCGCGGGTGCGAAGGAAATCGGCGAGATGCTGGGCGTCGGACAGTGGTACTGTAGAGTCTTTTGCGCCATGCAAAATAAGCGAAGGGGGCATCCGCTTGATGCTATCGACCAGAAACGGCTCGAGTCCTGATCCCAACAACACGATTCGATTTACCCGCGCGTCGGCCGCCCCCACTCCAACCGCCAGCCACGCACCCAGCGAATGTCCCAGCAGGCCAACGGAGTTCACTTGCACGTCGGATCGAGCACGAATCCACGTGACCGCCTCACGAACTTCGCGCACCCAATGAAAATAATTCGCCACCTCGACGGAATCATTCGCCGTGAAGTTGCCCGTCACGTCAAAGTAGTGTACCACGAATGCGACCATTCCCTGTTCGGCCATCGTGCGGGCATATCGATTGATCGTGCTCTCGACGAGCCCGTGAATGCCTCCGGATCCGTGCAGGAGTATGACCGCCGGACGGCGTCCCCCAATCTCCGGTTGATACACATCCACCTTTATCCGATGTCCATCGCTTTCGAGAAACGAAACATTGTCTTCGACGCGATGAATCGTGACACCGGCACGGGGATGCAGCGCCGGTGCCGAACACGCCGCGACGAGTGCTATGATTGGCAGGAGCCGGAGGGTTCGTTGCACCCGTCAGCGTCCCGCAGTTCCATGGCCGGTCGAACCAAAACCGCCGGCCCGGTCCGTGGTCTGTTCGACAGCCCCGGTGACAAACTCCAGTGTCTCGAACCGCGCAAGGACCATCTGGGCGATCCGGTCGCCGTGCGTGATGATCAGCGGGCTTCCACCGCCGTTCTTCACCGGCACGCACCACTCGTCCGGATAGTCCGGATCCACCGTCCCCGGAGCATTCGCAATGACCAGATCAGTTTTGACGCTGGTCCCCGATCGCGGCCGAATCTGCGCCTCATACCCTTTGGGGAGACGTGCTTTGAAGCCGAGCGGAACCAGAGCCTTCTCGCCCGGTGCAAGAATCAGCACCGACAGACCATTCCGTACCTCAGTGGGGCGCTCTTGCATGATCGGTCCCGCCCACGTCCGTACCCGGCGCCCCGTCAAGTGTGCCGATAGGTCGTAGCCGGCACTTCCAGTCGTACCGCGTGATGGAACGGTCACGCCGGGGAACAGCGGATCAAAGGCGATCGTTGGCATGGTCACAAGTATAGTATCCCCTTTCCCTTTGACGGCGCTTTTTTCATCGTTCTGTGTACAACAATCATATGAAACATCCTCGTCTGCTGCTTCTCCTCCCGATCCTCGCCATCGCCCCACGTGTGGGTCGCGCCCAAATTATCCGGGATCCGGCGAATGTCACAAGTTCGGCGGCCGATCCGACGTCAGCAGAGGCGGCCGCGAAAGCCGCACAGGCATACTTCGAGCGCTACCGTCTGGCCCATCTCCAGCCGGCCCGCGGCGGATCTCAGCCCGGCAAATGCGATGAGATTGTCGGGAAGTTTTGTTATTGGTACGACGAGCACATAAGCGCGATCCCGAGGGAACCTGGGGCCATCACCATGGCTCGCGACACCCTCCTCCGCCAACTCGATTCGCTCGCCCGTATCGCACCCGACGATCAGTGGATCGTTGCCCAGCGGGTGCGCTACCTCGTCGAGGCGGGGCGAAACGCCGACGCACTTATTGCCGCAAACCAATGTCAGGTGGGCGGCTGGTGGTGTGACATTCTCACCGGGTTCGCGCAACACTCTCTGGGCCAATACCTCGCCGCTGAGCGAACGTATGGTTCGGCGCTTGGTAAAATGTTGCCGCGCGATCGGTGTGCGTGGCGTGATTTGACGATGCTCATCGACGACGATACTCGGCAAGCATACAAACTTTTGCCCTGCGGCGATCCAAAGCGCACCGCCTACGAAGACCGCGTCTGGTTCCTCGCGCGACAGCTGTACAGCAATCCCGGTAATGACTCGCGCACCGAATGGTATGCGCGCATGACGATGGGGTATATGCTGCAGGATGCGGCCAGCACACATCAGTTCGGGTTCGACGACGACGAACGCGAACTGATGATGCGGTTTGGCTGGCCCGTCGGTTGGGCGCTCGGTGGCCGCGATCCGCGCACGCGGTTGCCGAGCATCGTATCGGCGGAGATGGTGCCGGCATACCGGATGATCCCGCCGGGGTATGTGCTGAACAACCCGCCACTCTCCGACTCGACGAATTGGGCGGTCCAGCTGGCGCCGGTATATGGCCGCTATTCCCCGCCCTATGCGCACAATTTGCGCATGCTCGAGCATCAGAAGGCGATGTTTCATCGTGGTGACAGTGCACTGGTAGTGCTGGCGTACGACACGCGCATGATCAAGCCAATGCAAGGGACGAAAATCACGGCGGCTCTGGTGCTCTCGAACAGTGCAGCCGTGAAGGATTACGCACGGATCATGCATGATGCACCGCCGTCCGGCGTGCTCACGGTGACCGCACCGTGGGGCGCGCTTTTGATGAGCGCTGAAGTCGGTGCGCCATCGGTCAGCACCGTATCGCGGGCCCGGTATGGTGTCAGTCCGCCGTTTGCCGTCGGTACTCGCGTGACGTTGTCCGACCTGCTGTTTTACAAGCCCTACGGTTCATTTCCGACAACGGTCGAAGAAGCGGCTCCGCACGCGCACACGACCGAGCGTTTGCGCGCCGACGAAAAGCTGGGCGTGTACTGGGAAGCGTATGGCACCGACCCGCAGGGCGAAAAAATGAACATTTCACTGACGGTCGTGAAAGAGGTGGGAGAGAGCGGCTTCCTCCGCCGGCAGGCCAAGGCGCTCAAGCTCGAACACGAGGCCACGCCGGTTAGCGTCTCAGTTCAGGACATTTCTGCCCGCGGCATCACCACCTCGACTCGCGCCCTTGAACTCGATATTCACACCCTTTCAAAGGGCGCCTATATCGTTCAACTCGAAATCGATGTAGATGGTCAGTACGTGATCCGCGCCGATCACCGGATCGAGATCATTTCGCCCTGAGGCACAAGCGTGCCGGGAGCCGCTAGATTTCCTGTCGCCGGACATCGGTTCGGCAGACTGCCTCCCTGAACCCGACCGCTGTGTTTCTCAAGAACTGTGCGCGACTGATGCTCCACGGGCGCAACGCGCTCTTCGCCGGCGCCGCCTGTGCCGCGCTGAGTTCGTCTGCTACGAGCCAAGATTCCACGAAAGCGAAACCGAAGGTCGCACCGGTACCGCACGCCGATTCGGTGAAAAAGAAAGTCACCGCGAAAAAACATCCGAAATCAACGGTAAAAAAAGCCAAACCGCCGATCAATGCCGACAGCGCATCACTCGCTCGTCAGGACTCGATTCTCGATGCGCTTTGGCCCGTCAAGAGTCCGGCCCCACTCCCGGGTTCAATCCTGCCCGCAAAACGCATCGTCGCGTATTACGGAAATCCGCTCTCGAAGCGGATGGGCGTGCTCGGCGAATACGAACCCAACGAAATGCTACGCCGACTCGACGAAGAAGTTGCGGCATGGACCAAGGCCGACCCGACGACACCGGTGCAACCGGCGCTTCACTTGATCGCGATTGTCGCCCAGGCAGGGCCGGGCAGAGATGGCAAGTACCGCCTGCGCATGGATTCATCAATGATCGAGAAAGTTGCGGGCTGGGCTGCGAAGCGAAATGCGCTCGTCTTTCTTGATGTCCAGGTCGGACAATCCACGCTCCAGCAGGAACTGCCCTGGCTGGCCCGCTTTCTCATGCGACCCCAGTTCCATTTGGGAATCGATCCCGAGTTTTCGATGAAGGATCACACGGTACCGGGCAAAAAGATCGGCACCTTCGATGCCGCCGATGTGAATTATGCCGCGACCTTTCTGGCGAATCTTGTGACACAGTACAAACTGCCGCCCAAGGTGCTCGTCGTGCACCGCTTCACGCAGCGTGGCGTGACCAACTTCAAAAAGATCACGCTCGACCCGCGGGTGCAAATCGTGATGGATATGGACGGCTTTGGTCCGCCGCACCTCAAGAAAAACACGTTTCGCAAATGGGTCAAAGCGGAGCCGGTGGAATTCGCCGGCTGGAAACAGTTTTACAAGGCGCGCAACGACAGTCCGCGGACGACGGTCGCGGAGATTCTAAGGCTGCGGCCAAGGCCACTTTATATTCAGTATCAATAAGAAGCGGCGAAGG
>JANYKA010000053.1 GCA_025358315.1 Gemmatimonadota bacterium
AGAATACGCTCGGCGATCGTAGTATGGAGCGCCGCGATGCGTTGATCGCGCGTGAAGGGCTGACTCATTGCGGCGATGGCAACGCGGAGCTGTCGGTTGTCACGTTTGGTCGCAGCCCGAGTATGTGGCAGAGCGCGTACGTCATATCGGCGCGATTGAGCGTGTAGAAATGAAATTCACGGACGCCAGCTTCGGCCAGTTGGTTGCACTGTTCGGCCGCGACGGTGATGGCGACGAGTTTGCGAGTTTCGGGATCGTTATCGAGACCGTCGAAGAGCGGCGCCATGGAGCGGGGAACAGAGGCGCCGGCTTGGGCGGCGAACGAGGTCATGGTTTTGAAATTCGTGACCGGCATCAGGCCGGGAATGATTGGCACGGTGATGCCGGCTTTGCGGGCGCGGTCGACGAATCGGAGGTAGGTCCAGTTATCAAAAAAGAATTGCGTGATCGCGCGCGTGGCGCCGGCGTCGATTTTGCGTTTTAAGTTGTCGAGCTCCGCGTCGAGCGAGCGCGAGTCCGGGTGCCCTTCGGGGAAGGTGGCGACACTGACTTCGAAATCGTGTCGGGCACGGAGGCCGGCGACGAGATCTGATGCCCAGGCGTAGCCGGTGGGGTGCGGGGTGTAGCGGGTGACGCCGGCTGGTGGATCGCCGCGGAGGGCGACGATGTGTCGCACGCCCATGTCCCAGTATTGGTCGGCGACTTCATTGACGTCATCGCAAGATGAATCGACGCATGTGAGATGCGCGGCCGGGACGAGCGAGCTTTCGTCGAGAATTCGCTTTACGGTGCGATGGGTGCGTTCGCGGGTGCTGCCACCGGCGCCGTAGGTGACGGAGACGAACTGTGGGCTGAGTGGTTCGAGTCGCTTAACGGCGTGCCAAAGGTTCGCTTCCATCTCCGGAGATTTTGGAGGGAAGAACTCGAACGAAACTTTGAACGGGAGTGGAAGCGAGAGAGGAGTCACGTGAGCCGCTGGTGTAGGTCTGCTGTGGGACGGTTTTCTTTAGCCCTATTAAATGAAAGGCCCGAAGCGTGGAGGCGCGTCGGGCGGGCGCTTTAGCTGGTTATTTAACGTGGCCGCAATTTGCCTCCAAATCGCCACGGGGATCAGTTGTTATATCAGTCTATCCGGATGAACGGATATTGTCAAGTTGTGAAGTGTCCTGGTGGTTGTTTAGTGCTACCTAAACAACGCCGCCGATTTCGACACAACCTGCGCCACTCCCCATGCCGCCGGGACCAAGACCACCAACCAAGCGAGAGCAATCTTCACTTTCTCAGCCATTGCGTACCTTCCAATGATGCGCGGCATCAACCGGCCCCACGAGAGCGTTCGCAATGAATCCGACCACAAGAAGTGAAGCCATGAGATACATCGTCACCGAATACGCGCTGGCTTTTGCCACTCCGTGCGAGATCTGATACTCACGGATGTAATTCACCAATACCGGCCCCGCGACTCCCGCCACCGACCACGCGGTCAGCAGCCGGCCGTGAATCGCGCCGACATGCATCACACCGAATAAATCGCGGAGGTACGCCGGGATCGTCGCGAAGCCGCCGCCGTACATCGTGAGGATCACAGCATAGAAGGTGACGAAGTACGTCACGCTTCCAAGCCGTCCCGTGGTCGGAATGAGCGCATACAGGGCCGCACCGAGCAGGAAGAAAATCGTGTAGGTCGTGCGACGACCGATGATGTCGGAGCACGAGCTCCACGCGAACCGGCCGAGCATATTGGCGAGGCTGAGCAGTCCGACGAACCCCGCGGCCGCGCCAGCGCCAATCACACCGGGAAACATTTCCTGGATCATCGGCGACGCTTGTCCGAGCACACCGATCCCGGCCGTCACGTTGAGGCAGAGTACGGCCCACAGTAGCCAGAACTGTTTCGTTTTAATCGCCTCGTCGACGTGCACGTCGGGGGCGGGCGGCGCGCGGCGCGCTCTGCTCGACTGCTGTGCACTCGAGCCCGAGTTCCATCCCACCGGCGTCCATCCGGGCGCGGGAAGCCGGACGGTGAACACGCCGAACATCATGAAAACAAAATAAAGTGCGCCCATGACCATAAACGTTTCGGCCACGCCAACCGACGTTGGGGTCTTAAAGTGCGCCATCAACGCGACGGCGAGCGGCGATCCGATCATCGCGCCGCCGCCGAAACCCATAATCGCGAGCCCCGTCGCCATGCCCGGCCGGTCGGGAAACCATTTAATGAGCGTGGAGACCGGCGAGATGTAACCAAGCCCGAGCCCAATGCCGCCGATTACGCCGTATCCAACATAGATGATCCAAATCTCGTGAAGCTGGACACCAAGTGCGGCGACGAAGAACCCTCCCGCAAAGCACATCGCCGAAGCGAACATTGCTTTGCGTGGCCCCGCCTCCTCGAGCCAACGACCGAAGGTGAATGCAGAGAGGCCGAGAAATACTATGGCAGAGCTGAAAATCCAGCCGATGGTCGAGAGTTTCCAGTCGGTCGGCGCGGGTTTGTCGATTCCGACGAGCGTCGAGAGTGGAAGATTGAAAACGCTGAACGCGTACGCCTGACCGATGGCGAGATGAATCGCGAGCGCGGCTGGAGGGACCCGCCAACGGCTGAATCCTTCACGGGCAATAGTATGTTCGCGATCTAAGAACATCGGGATGCGGCAAGAAGTAAGGATTCTGAGCAACGCCGGGCTCAGTGGACACCATCCTTATATACATTTGGTCTTCGAGGTGTCAAATGAATTCCCGTACGCCATTGCAACAATTCGAACGTTACGTCGCAATCGGCGACAGCTCCACCGAGGGGCTCGAAGACCCCGCGGCGGACGGGAGCTACCACGGTTGGGCAAACCGCTTCGCCGAACACGTCGCTGCAGCGCAGCACACGCCATTGCTCTATGCCAATCTTGCCGTTCGCGGTCGCAAGACTCGCGAGGTACGTGACGAACAGTTGGCGCCGGCGCTCGCGATGCGTCCCGATCTCGCCACCGTATTTGCCGGCGTTAACGATGTTGTTCGCCCGTCGTGCGACGTGCGCCGGGTGGCCGCCGACCTTGGATTCATGATGCAGGCATTACGCGATGGCGGCGCGGCAGTGCTGACCATCACGATGCCGGATCTCAGCACCGTCGTGCCGCTTGCGGCACTGATGCGCGACAGACTGCTCGCACTCAATGAGTTGGTGCGCGGAGAGTGTGCGCGCACCGGCTCGCACTGTGTGGACCTCGCGGCACACGTTGTGACGGGCGACCTTCGGCTCTGGCACTCCGATCGCCTCCATGCGAACAGTGAAGGGCATCGTCGCATCGCGGCCGCGCTGGCCGAGTCGCTGGGGTTGCCTGGGTACGACCGGTGGTGGACAGAATCACTGACGGATCAGCCACGGCTAGGTGCCGTCGGCGTCGTCGCTGCGGAGTTGCGCTGGGCACGCGATTATTTTCTGCCTTGGGTCTGGCGGCACACGCGCGGGATCTCTTCCGGAGATGGGAGGGTGGCCAAGCGACCAGCGTTGTTACCCGTTCATGCCGGCCGTTCCGCAGTTTCTACCAACGATTGATCAGCGGCGCTGTTCGCCTTCCGTTAAGCGATTCGTTCGCCGGTGACGCCGTCTGTCGCGACCGCGTCGCAATGAACAGCGCGATCGTCCACGTCGGCGCCAAGTTTCCGAACGGCAGCAACTCGACAACAATCGTCGGCAGAAATACCGGATTCCATCCAACCAATCGCACCAGGATGATGCCCACCACAACATCCAATGCATCGTTCAAGACCGACGCGAACCCTTCAACAAAAAATGGGAAGAGCACCAACTGCAACCCGTCCGCGATAATCGCCAATGTGCGGGCAATCCGGATAGCACGCGGGGAGGGCGTCCGCACAGCTACCGCCGCCACAAATGCATCGCCGCATACGCCCGCCACGGATGCCATTTCGCCGCCGCCCGTACCAACTCACTCGGCGTGAGATTTCCGGCATTGCGTCGCAGGACCAGATCGGATGCCGGAAATGCGTCCGGCCAATGCACAGCGCGCATCACGATATACTCCGCAGTCCATGGCCCAATTCCGGGAACCTCGAGAAGTTGACGGGTAAGTGCTCGCACATCCACTGCCGGTTCAATACTCACTGTGCCGGACGCCACCAATGCGGCCAGTGTGTGAATAGTAGCCGCGCGCGCCTTCGGAATGCCTATCGCCGCGATTGACGATATCGTCGCGCTCGCGACCCGATCCGCCGTTGCGGCCAGCCGCGTGAGCAACGGATGATCAGTCACAAGCGCTTCGCCGTACGCATTCGTGAATCTCGACATTAGTGTCGTCGCGCCCTTCACTGTCACCTGTTGTCCGAGTATGGCACGCACTGCCAGCTCGAATCCGTCGCCGGCGCCAGGCACGCGAAGGCCACGTTCTTTCATCACCAGCCCCGCGCTCGACAGATGCTTCGCAATCTTGTCCGGTTCCGCGTCGAGATCGAACAGGTGCCGCACACGCGCCACAACCGCAAGCAATACCGGCAACAATGAAGCGGTTACCTCAAGTTGCAACACGCCCTCCGCTCGCGGCCGCGTAACACGAATAACTCCGGCATGACCGTCAATGCTTAGCGTCCGCGCATACCCGCCCTCAAACACACACTCGGCGACCGGTGCGGCGCGCGCGCCGAGGAAGGCGAGAAGCGCGTCCCATGCAAGAGGTGGTCGATAGGTGAGCATGAGGCGAACGGAGTCGGCGCGTTGCACGGCGTTGCGCGCGGTTCGACTCTTTCGTAGCGACTGCGGATTCAATCGATAGCGGTCCAGAAAGAGCGCGTTGAACCGCCGCAGACTCTGAAAGCCACTCGCAAATGCCACGCGACTGATTGGCAACGAGGTATCCGTGAGCAACTGTTTGGCGAGCAAGAGCCGATGGGTCTGCGCAAGTTCGACCGGCGAGACGCCGAGTTCCTGGCGCATCGCGCGCCGAAGGTGGCGCCCACTCACCCCGAGCGATTTCGCGAGTCCGTCGACGTCGCGACCATTCAGCGCCCCGGCCGCGATACGCAGCGTCGCCGCCTGCACGAGGCGCGGTACCGCATCGACGCAGGCGAAACCTGGCGCGAGTTCCGGACGGCAGCGCAAGCAAGGCCGGAATCCGACGCGCTCGGCAGCCGCGGCATTCGAAAAGTACCGGCGATTCTTTCGTAACGTGGCGCGCGCTGGGCAAACGGGGCGGCAGTAAATACCTGTTGACGTGATTCCGACGAAGAATACGCCGTCGAAGCGGGCGTCACGCGTCTCCAGGGCGCGCGTGCAGGTTTCTTGATCGAGAAGCATGAGAGTAAGGATACGCACTTCAAACAGGATTAGCTCGCCGTTTTCGGCCATCGAACTCCGGGCCTCTATTCCGCCTCCAAACTTGGCGCTGGGCCGTCGCCGCGCATCGTCCAATTGGGGTTCGACGCACTCCACTCAGTTGAGCGATGTCGCGGATGAAAGCCACGGCTATCTCGATGTTACTCAATTCAAAAAAAGGGTGTACGATGACCACCAAGGCCGGAAATGAAAACTTGAACCTCGATCCGATCACCAAAGAGCCGGGCGCCCATCCGCTTGGCACTGATGCGGGATCATCAGGCGGAGCGGCGACCTCAACAACGGCCGGTCGTGGGACGAAGTCGAAAACGAGCTCGACTCCGGCTGGTATTCCCGTCGCGGGACGTCCACCCTTGAGTGGAACGATGCGAAGCCGGCTGCGCGCGATGCGTGGAACCGGGTCGACGGCAAGAAGCATTAGCTACCACGGGTCGGCGCATCGCTCACCCCGGTGATGCGCCGACACTGGTCGCTATACTATCGCTCCAATTTAAATCCCGGATCAATCCCCGGCCGGGTCGCCGCGTTCGCTGCTAGCCATCCGGTCATATACATCCATTGCGTCATCCGCGTGAGCTTGGGAAAGTTGATGTTCTTCGGCTTGTCGCGTGGCGTGTGGTAATCGGGATGAAGATTGGTCGAAAACATCAGCGCCGGCACGCCTAGGCGAGCGTACGGCACGTGGTCGCTGCGGAAATACCATCCTTCGGGATGCGTCGGCCGGTCCCAGAGCGAATCGATCTTGAACCTGCCGGTCACGGCATTCGCGTCGAGCGCCATCTGCACGAGCGCCGTGGAGTTCCGGTGTGGCGGCTGCGCACCGAGCAGTGCTGCCGAGTCGGGGTTGTTGCGGCCGATCATATCGCCGTTGAGCACCGCGACGATCTGGTTGAGCGGGACCACCGGATGCGCCGCGTGCCATCGCGAGCCAAGCAGGCCACGTTCCTCGGCGCCGTGAAAAACGAACAGGACCGAACGCTTCGCCGGTTGTCTCACGAAGGCACGGGCGCTGGCGAGCAGCGCGACGCTCGTGCTCGCGTTGTCGTCGGCGCCATTCCAGATCGAGTCACCGTCAACCGAGAACCGAACACCGTCGTGATCCTGGTGCGAGCTAAAGAGTACGTATTGGTCACGAAGCTTTGGATCGGTGCCGCGTACTACACCGATGATGTTCACGGACGGCGCGTCGAAACTCTCGGTGCGAATTTTGATATCTATATTCTGACCGTTTTCACGATAGGCGCTGAGCATCGAGCGGTGCACAAATAGCACAGGTGCGGTAATGCGATTCTGCTGCGGATTC
>JANYKA010000086.1 GCA_025358315.1 Gemmatimonadota bacterium
GCGAACGCGCTGGAGACCGCGCAACTCCATACCGCCGAGGTAGCCCGACTGCTGGCCGCGCACGCCGATGAATACGCAAGGCGCGCGGAAGTCGTCCTGCAAACAGGCGCATTGCTCACCCGGATCGCGCCGCCGGACCTGCAATACAACGATAGTGTGCTGACGCTACTCGATCACCGGACCATCGGCCCTGCCGGTTCGCTGAACATCCACACCGTGGATGACGTCGATATCGGTAGCTCCGTCGAAAACATTCCGCGCCCCAGCCCGGTTCGCGTGAGCGATCGGAGATTTTTTCGTGACGCCGTCAGCACAGGGGCTTTCGCGGTCGGCGACCCGTTCCGATCTCGCGGCGATACGACAGCGTGGCTCGTGATCTTCGCCCTTCCGGTGCGACTCAGCGCCGGTCCGATTGGTGCGGTGATCTATTCCTCGATGCGGCTCGACTCAATTGAGCGCGTGCTTGACGCTGGACCATTGCCTCCTAATTCCGTCGTAACCGTGATCGACCGCGACGGGGGCATTGTCTACCGGTCGGAGGAAACAGCAAAGTTTCGCGGCCGTAGCGTTGACACATTGTCGAGTTTTCGCGAAGCGTTGCAGAGTCCGCGCGGTAGTTACATTCTCCCGGGCCAACTGGATCAGGTGAACCGGGTGGTGGCGTGGGAGCGCCTGAAGCACGCTCCGTGGACAATCATCGTTGGCATTCCCACCAGTGCGATTCTCGCGGCGGACACACGCTGGGCACAGCGCGATCTGGCGCTCGTCTTGCTGACCGTATCCGGAGTGCTCGCACTGGCAGGCTACGTTGCCGGCCGCCTGAGTCGCCCGATTGAGACGCTGAAAGATGACGCCGAAGCACTTGCCAGCGGCGAGCTGACACGCCGCAGCCACATCACCACCGGCAGTGAAGTCGGAACACTCGCCGCCGCATTCAATCAGATGGCCGCGACGATCGAACGGCAAACGGCGTCATTGCTGCAAAGCGAGTTGCGATACCGAATGCTGTTCGAAAGCTCGCCGATGCCGATGTGGGTATGGGATGCCGACACCTTAAGATTTTTTGCGGTGAACAATTCCGCCGTGAGCCGATATGGGTGGACGCGCGAGGAGTTCCTCGAACGGACGATTCGGGATGTGCTTACCGAGCCCGACTTAAACCGTTTTGATGCACTGGCCTTCGTCGAGCGCTCGCCGGTGGGTCGCAACTCACGATGGTCTCATCGCACAAAAAGTGGCGAGCAATTTGCAGTGCAGACGCATTGGTCGTCCATCGACTGGGACGGACTCCCATGCACGCTCACCATTATTGAGGATCTGACGGAAAAGCACCGCGCTGAAGCCGATCTGGCGGCGTCGCAAGATCAGCTCCGGCAATTGCAAAAGATCGAAGCGGTCGGCAATCTTGCCGCCGGCGTCGCGCACGACTTCAATAATATCCTTACCGCGATCCTCGGCAGTTGCGACCTGGCGATGCTCGCGCTCGCGCCAGACGATCCGGCGATGGCCGAATTGAAATACGTGCGTGATGCGGCCATCAGCGCCACCGATCTCACCAAGCGATTGCTGATCTTCTCGCGGCAACAGGCAATGGAGCCGCAGGACGTCGATGTCCGCAGCATCGTGAAGGGCATGCAGCCGCTATTGACCCGCACCTTGGGCGAGCAGGTGATTCTCGACGTTCGCCTGGCAGAGACGCCCTGCGTCGTGCGTGCCGACCCCGGACAGATGGAGCAGGTCGTGCTCAACCTGCTCCTGAACGCGCGCGACGCGATGATACGTGGCGGCACGGTGATCGTTGATGTGCGACTGGTGGACGGCGAATCGGCGAAGGATCCGGTCGGACCCGGCGACTGGGTGATGCTCGCCGTGACCGACACGGGGAGCGGAATGGATGAGGCAACGGCTGCGCGGGCATTCGAACCATTTTTTTCCACCAAAGAGCGGGGCCATGGTACCGGTATTGGACTCGCAGTCGTGTTCGGTATCGTGCAGACTGCGGGTGGCAGCATTTATCTCGAAACGGCGCCGGACGCCGGCACGTCGTTTCGGCTCTACCTGCCGCATCATGATGTGGCTCCGACCCAGTCCCTCTCCCAGCCGTCAGCGCCAGCGACGAGCAGCGGATCAGAAACAATTCTCGTGGTGGAGGATGATGACGCCGTGCGTCGGGTGTCCGTTCGCGTACTGCGCGGGATGGGGTTTCACATCCTCAATGCATCCTCACCAATGGCGGCGCTTGAGATCGTGCGCGACTGGACGGGACCACTCGACTTGCTGTTTACCGACGTGATCATGCCGGGAATGAACGGACGGGAACTTGCTGAAGCCATTCACAACACTCGCCCGACGCTGCGGGTGTTGTACGCATCGGGTTACACCGATGACGTAGAACTGTTGCGACAGTTGCGCGAGAATACGGTGCACTTCCTGCAGAAACCATTCACGCCGACCACACTTGGCGCGATGATCCGGGCCGTTTTGGACGCGCCACCGGAAAGCGCTTAGTTCTGGCGCAGTTCCGGATAGCGACGGAAGGCGTATACGGAATAGAGTAGCATCACCATAGCCGAACCGCCGATCGCCCACGGTGCGCTCGATTGGCGGGCAATCCATCCGGCAAGGGTGGATCCTATCGGCGTCATCCCGACATACACCATCACGTAGATCGCCAGTACACGACCGCGCATCTCGTTCGACACGCGCTCTTGCAGCAGGCCATTGATCAGGGCGTTGTTGAGAATTGCGCAAATGCCAATAAGGAATAGCATCGCGCCGGAAAAGACCGGAGACGTGGAAAGCGCGAACAGCACGATGAACAAACCGAAGGCCAGCGATGACACCATGCGCATCATTCCGCGCGGCAGCTGCTGTCCGACAGCGGCCAGCACGAGCGCCCCAAGCACGGCGCCGGCACCAAAACACATCATTAGTGCGCCGTAGCCGCCAACGTCGAGGTGAAGCGTGTCTCGGGCGACCACGGGCAACATGGTGAGAATCGGAATGCCAAGAAGTGAAAACACCGCCACGACGCGCATCAAGACCCACATCGTGGGGTCGTGCCGCACGTACCGCAGCGCCTGCATCATCCCTTCGACCGGCGAGTGCTGTTGATGCGAAGCCGGCGCCGCAGCGGGTAACCGGATCATCGCCAAACTGACCAGCACAGCGAAATAACTGAGCGCATTGAAACCGAAACACCACGCGATCCCGAACTGTGCGATGACCAGCGCGCCGATACTTGGGCCGAGGATGCGGGCCAGGTTGAACCCGCCGGAGTTGAGCGCGATGGCATCGAGCAGATCTTCCTTGACCACCAGATCGATGATCAGTGATTGTCGCGCCGGAATTTCGAATGCCGCCAGAGTACCACCGAAGAGCGACAGCGTGAGCAGCCAGTGGATGGTCAGATGGTGTGTCCAAGTAAACCACCACAGCAGCGAGGCTTCGACCAGCATCAGCGCCTGTGCAATCCGCACGACTTTGAGTTTCTCCGTACGGTCGGCGAGCACTCCGGCGGGCAGCGAGAGCAGAAGGATCGGGAACGACCCTGCCGCGCTTACCAACCCGACCAGAAATGGGTCGTTGGAGAGTTCGAGCGCCAGCCATCCGACCGCAACCTGTTGCATCCAGGTACCGATGAGCGAAACGGTCTGTCCAGTCCAGAACAGACGGAAGTTCCGATGTTTGGCAAGCGTGCGGAACGGGTTGACCGAGCGGGCGGTAATAGACATGGCTAATCCAATCTTATCGGGAGCGGGCGCACCGACAACTCCGCCGGTTTGCCTGCCGGCATCCGTCTGATTTGATTGCATGCAAGAGGAGCCGGCGATGCGTTCTCATACCTACTCAAAATTCAGTCCGGAGATGGCCGACGCGGTCGATCTCCAGTCGCTGCTCGACAACCTCGCGGATTTTCTTCTGCAGTCGGGGTTCGCCGGCGGCCAGCAGTATCATCCCTATTGGGGCGAAACCGGTGACGACGCCGACAAGTCGCTCGACTCGCTCAAGCAGGCCATTCTTGACGCGCTGCTCAAGAGCGGTCAATTCACGCCGGAAATGCTCGACGCCTTGCGCGGCGGCGGCGATGATCTCTCCGAAGAAAAGCTTGCCGAACTGCTCGACAGCATCGTCAAACGGATGATCGACGAGGGTTTCCTCAATCTCGATCAACCTCCGGAGATGCCTGCCGGTCACCAGTCTGTTACCGGTCCCGGCGGTCTAGCCCAAGCCGCGGCCCGAGACGTGCAGTTCAATCTCACCGACAAAGGTGTCGACTTCCTCGGCTACAAGGCCCTCCGTGGAATTCTCTCGTCGCTCGGCAAATCGAGTTTCGGTTCACACGATACGCCATTCCTTGCCACGGGCATTGAAGCCGACGGCTGGAGCAAGCCGTATGAATTTGGCGATGTATTAAACATCGACGTGAACGAAACACTCAAGAACGCCCTGATTCGCAACGGTAATCTCGACGTGCCCATCGATCTCGACTACGGA
Source organism: Gemmatimonadota bacterium (assembly GCA_025358315.1). Lineage (GTDB taxonomy): Bacteria > Gemmatimonadota > Gemmatimonadetes > Gemmatimonadales > Gemmatimonadaceae > Fen-1231. The sequence goes on from JANYKA010000086.1 coordinate 4,498, forward strand.
GACCTGATGGTGCGCCAAGCCGAGTTTCGCTCGAGTTGCGCGACCGTACTGATGTTGGACTGCTCGCACTCGATGATTCTCTATGGCGAGGATCGCTTTACACCGGCCAAGAAAGTTGCGCTCGCGCTCACACACCTCATCCGCACGCAGTTCCCGGGTGACACGATCAAAGTCGTGCTCTTTCACGACTCCGCCGAGGAGATCCCGATCGCCGCTTTGGCCGGCGCCCAAGTTGGGCCATATCACACGAATACGGCTGAAGGGTTGAAGCTCGCCAAGCGATTGCTGATGGCGCAGAAAAAGGACATGCGCCAGATCGTGATGATTACCGATGGGAAACCGAGCGCGCTGACTATGCCGGGCGGACAGATCTACAAAAACTCGATGGGGCTTGATGCGTACGTGCTGCAGGAAACGCTCAAGGAAGTCACCGACTGCCGCCGGTCGGGGATTATGATCAATACGTTCATGCTCGCGCACGACCGGGCGTTGGTGGAATTCGTCAAGATGGTCTCGTCGATCACGCGTGGCCGGGCGTACTTCACGAATACGATGTCGCTAGGACAGTTCATTTTGATGGACTTCCTGAAGCGCAAGACAAAGACGGTCTCGTAGTTTGCGGCTTCGTCTGATCTGCTCGCTGTACTTGGCATTTCTACCGGCCATCCCCCGCGAATTACCGCTGCCCGCCGCCCGCTCCGTAAGTACGCGCCCAGACACAACCATCGACACAACATTTTACATTACTAATCGTTCCCGTCACGGTGGCGCCTTTGACCGCGCCGCAGCCCAGTCGTTGGAATTTGGATTTGTGATTTCGCGATTCGTCGAACAGGCGCCAAAATCGCAGAGCGATCGACTACTCGAAAAACTCTCGTCGCAAATCACCGACACCGTGCGGCTGACGCGTGATCAGTTTGTCGCTCAGCTTCGCGCCGCTGATCAGCGTGTCTCGGCAAATACGTCCGGCGGCGGTCCGGTGCTCTACGTGCACGGGTACGCCACTTCGTTCGGCCGCGGCGTGTCGCAGGCCGCCGAGATTGCGCATCGTGGGCGAGCGCCAAATCCGTTTGTCGTGTTTTCATGGCCGGCGCACAAAGTGTTTGCGGTCTGGCCGTCGGTACATGCGCTTGTCTCACGCGCGTACCGGCAAGATTCGGCGAGTGCCGCCCACAGCGGTTCGGCGTTTCTCGATGCACTGACTGTAGTGCTTTCGGCGGCACCGTCGCGCTCCGTGACCGTGCTCGGGCACAGCATGGGCGCGCAGATCGTCGCCGAGGCGCTGAGTGCGTCATCGAGCGTGCGCGATTCGCTGAAGGCCGCGCCGCTGTACGCGCTGGTTCTGTTTGCGGCGGATATTTCCGCCGAACGGTTTCGCGATTCGCTCGCCGCCCCGCTGGCCCTCGTCGCCGAGCGGCGGGTGATGTATGCGTCGGCGTCAGATCGTCTGCTGGCAATTTCACATCTCGTGAATCATGGCAAGCGCGCCGGCCAGGTGGGGGCGGGCGGGCATCCGGCGGACTTTGAGTATGTGGATGTCACGAACGGCCGACTCTCGTCCGGGGGCGTGCGCGGATTCATCGATCCCCATCACGCGATGCGATATGCTGGTTCGGCACTCTATGATTTCTTCGGAGTATTGCGCGGTCTCCCGGCCGACTGTCGCGTGACCGAAGGCATCGCCGATCGCGCCATCGACGGCAGTTGGCGGCTTACGCGGGCGGCGATTCCGGACAGCACGGTCAAATGCTCGGTACCGCCGCACGGCAACTAGATTCCCGCCCCATGCCGTCCGCACTTTCCGCCGCGATCCTCGGTTTTCTTCTAGGCCTCCGTCACGCAACCGACGCCGATCATGTTGTCGCCGTGACGGCAATTGTCGCGCGCGAGCGGACATTCGCGCGCGCCGCACGTATTGGAGCACTGTGGGGCGTTGGTCACTCGCTCACGCTATTTGTGATCGGTGGCGCCATCGTCGCATTTCGCCTTGTGATTCCGCCGCGGCTCGGGCTCGGACTGGAGTTTGGTGTGGCGTTAATGCTCATCTTACTCGGCTTTAATAATTTGCGGCCCGCTGGTGAGCGCGCGCCGCACGAGCATCCCCATCTGGTGGCATTCAATGGACTGCGGCCGTTGATCGTCGGCATCGTCCACGGACTTGCCGGATCGGCCGCCATCGCACTCCTCGTGCTGGCCACCATCCGCGAGACCGCGTGGGCAATTGCGTACCTCGCCGTATTCGGAGTGGGCACGATCGCAGGAATGGTCCTCGTCACTGTGCTCTTGGCAGCCCCGGCGATGTATGCCTCAGCGCGCGTCGTGCGATTACAATCGGGGATCCGCTTGGCCGCTGGCGCACTCAGCGTTCTGTTCGGACTCTTGCTTGCGCACGAGATCGTCGTGACCAACAGCCTATTCGGGCCCGTGCCCATTTGGACGCCGAAGTAACGAACGCGCCGCTATTGCGGCACTTTCCAGCGCCCGGTTTTAAGCCAGTGCGGACGCGGTAGCGAGGTCCCGAGCCAGAGTGCGAGCAGTCGCACCACGACGATAAACGACGTCGCGATCAGCGCTGAATTCGGCTCGCTCAGCCCAACACGCTGCAGCACAAGAAATAGCGCCGCTCCGGCGAGCGCTGGCGTCGCGTGCATACGCCCGTGCTGAAACAATAGCGGAACCTCGTTGATGATCAAATCGCGCATCACACCACCGCCCGTTGTCGTGACGACGCCAAGCAGAGCGCACACCACCGGCGGCAATCCGGCACGCGCCGCAAGGGTGGTTCCGGAAATAGTGAAGAGTCCCAGCCCAACCGCGTCAATGATATCGGCCCGGGCAACAAACGTCGTACTCCACTCATAGAGCTTCCGGCTATACACAAATCCCAGACATAACACAAACACGATCACCAAATACTCCGAGCGTTCCACCCAGAAAAATGGACGACGGTCGATCAGCAGATCGCGGATTGTGCCACCGCCGAACGACGTGACGACCGCGAGCGCAAACACGCCCACGAAGTCCATTTCCTTCTTGGCTGCCGTGATCATCGCCGAGAGCGACGCGGCGATCACGGCGGCGGCTTCGAGTACTAGGCCGGAGGTCATCCGTGAAAGATAAGCGGCGCTGGGCTACCTTACTCGCCAATGCCTCGCCGCCCTAGTTACCTGCCGGATAAAGCCCGTGCTCAGGATTTTAGCCGCCGGTTGCGCCGCTGGTTTCGCCGGAACAGCCGCGATTTGCCGTGGCGGCGCACGCGCGATCCGTACCGGGTGCTGGTGAGCGAGCTGATGCTCCAGCAGACGCAGGTCTCGCGGGTGGTCGAATTTTACGGGAAGTTTCTCAAGCGGTTCCCGACCATTCATCGGCTCGCGGCCGCAGCTCCACGACGGGTAATGGAGTCTTGGGAAGGGCTTGGCTACTACGCCCGGGCGCGAAACCTTCACAAATTGGCCAGGCAAGTGACGGCAGACGGCGGCAATGGTGCGCTTTCTGCTGTCCCAGGCGAACTGCAGAAACTCCCCGGTATCGGTGCCTACACGGCCGGCGCAGTCGCCAGTTTCGCCCACGAAAAACGCGCCGCGCTTGTCGATACAAATGTCGCGCGGGTGTTGTCGCGAGTGTTCGCGCCGAAGCTCAACCCGAAGCGGCCGGCCGATCTGAAAAAACTCTGGGTGGTAGCCGCGGCAGTATTGCCACGCACCGGAGCGGCGACGTGGACGCACAATCAGGCGGTGATGGAACTGGGGGCGCTGGTGTGTACGGCGCGGGTGATGCGGTGTGCGGCGTGTCCGTTGACCACGGTATGTCTCACCTTTGCGACCGCTACGCGGCGATGATCGCCTGGGGCGTCCCGAAGGTATGCCCTGCCGAATGCAAAAAAGGTCCGGCTGTCACAGGCCGGACCTTTCTCGTTTTACATCTGCAATTATCAGAGCGAAAAACTATTTCGTAATCTTGTGCTTGTAGTCCAGATTCGTCGTATACACCCGCTCCGGACTGCCCGTATAGATCTGCCGCGGACGCGCGATCTTCTGCTCCTTGTCCAACAGCATCTCCTCCCACTGTGCCAACCATCCGGCCGTACGCGCGATCGCAAATAGCACGGTGAAATAATCGGTCGGGAAATGCAGCGCCCGGTAAATCAGTCCCGTATAAAAATCGACGTTCGGGTACAGTTTCCGCTTGATGAAGTACTCGTCGGATAGCGCAATCCGCTCGAGTTCGAGTGCGATCTCCATGTCCTTACCAACGCCGGCAATCTTGAGCACGTCGTCGCACAATGCCTTCACGATCTTGGCGCGCGGATCATAGCTCTTGTACACGCGGTGACCGAAGCCCATCAACCGGGCCTCGCCTTTGCCCGTCTTCACACTCTCGATGAACGCCGGGATGTTCTTCACATCGCCGATCTCCTGCAACATCCGCAGCACAGCTTCGTTGGCCCCGCCATGCAGCGGGCCGTAGAGCGCCGCAATGCCGGCGGCAACCGCCGAATACGGATCCACGTGCGATGACCCCACCGCCCGCACGGCGTTTGTCGAGCAGTTCTGTTCATGATCTGCATGCAAAATGAACAGAATGTCGATCGCCTTCGCATACACCGGATTCGCCTCATACCGCGGCTCCGACATGCGGGCAATCATTGACAAATAATTCTCGGCGTACGGCAACGCGTTGTCAGGGTATACGTACGGCATCCCTTTCACGTGACGATACGCAAACGCCGCAATCGTCGGCATCTTGGCGATCAATCGGATGAACGCGATATCGCGCTCCCGCTCGTCATAGATGTTCTTGGCCGTCGGGTAAAAGGACGACAGCGCGGCAACGCTCGCGCCGAGCATCGACATCGGATGCGCGTCGTAGCGGAACCCTTCCATGAAATGCTTGATGTTTTCGTGTACGTACGTGTGGTACGTGACATCCTCCACGAACTGGTCGTATTGCGGCTGCGTCGGGAGCTCACCGCGACGGAGTAGCCACGCCACTTCGAGGAAGCTCGCCTTGCCAGCCAGTTGATCAATTGGATAGCCGCGATAACGGAGGATCCCCTTGTCGCCATCAATAAACGTGATGGATGAGCGGCACGACGCGGTGTTCATGAACGCCGGATCGTAGCCCATGATGCCGAAATCGTCGGCGTTGACCTTGATCTGCTTCAGGTCGGCCGTGCGAATCGTTTCGTCGACAATCGGTGCGGTGTACGTTTTGCCGGTGCGGGAGTCTTTGATCTCGAGGTGGTCGCCGGATGGTGTTGCAGTCGGACCAGACATGGGTCGATTCCAGATCTCACTAGATGGTGGCAAGCCGCGAAGCGCTCGGAGGGCTGGCGCGGGATTGGCGCGGCTTGGTGTACTTCAATTGTACAGTATTGGCACCCTAATAGGGATTGGGGGCGGGCGGGAAGATGTGAGGAACCGTCCACAGGTTGAACATTTGAAGGCTCCCGGCGAGCCATTGATGCCACTGAATCTGTCAGCAATGCCACCCAGCGGCGCGTAAGGTTGGATGTGCAGCCCGACCCCGGAGCTGCACTCTCGAGTGAATTTTTCTGTCTGAGGTTTCGTATGATGCGGTCACTCCGTTCCGTTCCTATCGCTCTCCTAAGCGCACTAACGTTGGCACTCGCGGCACTGCCGCTTGCCGCCCAAAACTCTCAGGCCATCGTCGCCGCACAGTTGGCCGCCGACCGGGAGCTACTCGCCAAGGAGAGCTATATCACGCCTCCGGCGGAGATCGTGAGGCTTGTGACTGCGCCGCGTCACCTGAATGTGACACTCACGCAGCCGAGCCCTGACCGCAGACATTTCCTGAAAGAGCAGAGTGACGGACTGCCCAGCGTCACGACTTTCGGAAAGCCGCACTACTACCTCGGCGGACTCCAAGTCGATTTCAAGGCCAATCGGGTGCGAACACTGACTACCCGCGGTGCGGTTGGGTTGCAGTTGATCGATCCGGTCACCGGTAAAACAACGGCGATCGACCTGCCCAAAAATGCCACCGCGAGCAATCCGAGTTGGTCGCCCGAGGGTAAACAGCTCGCCTACATCGCCAACTTCGAGGACGCATCGCAACTCTACGTGGCCGACATTGCCACCGGAAAGTCGACCGCAATCATCAAGGCGCCGCTTCTGGCGACACTCGTCAATACGATTGAATGGACCGCGGACGGCAAGAGCGTCGTCGCAGTGCTGTTGCCGGATGGCCGGAAGCCGGAGCCGAAGCGTCCCGAAGTCGCGGTCGGCCCCATCGTACGACTGGCGATGGATCCGGTGAAAGATCCTGAACGCAACTACGCCAGCTTGCTCAACGATCCGTATGAAGCGGACCTGCTCGAGTATTACACTACCGGCCAACTCGCTCTGATTGATGTGAAGACACACACGGTGAAAAAGATTGGCCCGCCGACGATGATCCAGAGTGTCGATGTTTCTCCGGACGGACTGTATTTCCATGTCATCACGATGCAGCGGCCGTTCTCGTACATCGTGCAATACTCGAGTTTTGGTACGGCGGACCAGTTGTGGGATGCGACCGGCAAAGTGCTCTCGACGATTTCCAAACGCCCGCTTCGCCTGGGCAACGATACCACAGGCGGCGGTCGCGGTGGCCGCAGCAGCGACAGCAAGCGCGGACTGTCGTGGATGCCGCAGGGGCCGGGAATATTTTTCCTCGAATCCGTGCCAGGCACGCGCGGCGCTGATTCGACGGACAGTGCCGGCGCGGTCGGCCGCGGTGGTCGAGCTGGCAGTGGTGCCGCAGGCGGTGCAACGGCCCGCCCGGACAGAGTGGTTCAATGGTTGCCGCCATTTGGCCCAACGGACACAAAGGTGTTATACGAGAGCCATGCGCCAATCTCGAACCTAGCGTTCAGCGATGACGCCAAATGGATTTTTGCAACCGCCACGAGCGGCGGGTTCGGTGAGATCTACGCTGTCAACGTCACGGAACCAACCAAGAAATATTCGATTGTCCGCCAGCGGAGCTACACTCCGTCGTTTGTTGGTGGGCGGGGTGTTCGCGGCGGCGCTGCCGGTGGCGGCGGACGGGGCAACGCCGACGATACGCTGACGTTTTATAACAATCCCGGCGCGATGCTGCTCAAACGGGGAACGGCCGGCGGCTCGGTGGCGATGGTCTCGCAGGACGGCGGTGTGTATTTGCAGGGCACGCAGTACTACCACGATTTTCTGGCCAGCGCACCGCGTGAGTTCATTGACAAGATTGACATTAAAACCGGTACAAAGGTGCGGCGCGTATTCGAAAGCGCTGCCGACGCCGCGGAATCCATCGCCGCACCGCTCGACGATGATTTCTCCCGTGCCATTGTAAACCGTGAAACGGTCTCGCAGGTCAGTGACTCCTACCTGCGAGATATGCAAAGCGGAACGCTGACCAAGCTCACCAACAACAAGGATTACACACCGGACTTTACCGGGGCGATTCGCAAGCGCGTCGTCGTCACGCGCGCTGACGGATTCCAATTTGTCGTGAAACTCACCTTGCCGCCCGACTACAAAGCCGGTACGCGCCTGCCGGCGATGTTCTGGTTCTATCCCTACGAGTACACGGAACAGGCCGGCTATGATCGCACGTTGCGCACTGAGAACGTCAACCGTTTTCCCGTCGGCGGGCCGCGCACCATCGAGTATCTCGTCACGCAGGGGTACGCCGTCGCGAACTTCGATCCGCCCATTGTAGGTGAAGCGGGCCGTATGAATGACAACTATACGTCAGACTTGCAGATGAACCTTATCGCCGTGATCGACGAACTCGACAAACAAGGCTATATCGATCGCACGCGTTTGGGATTGGGTGGGCATAGCTACGGCGCATTCAGCACAGTGAATGCGATGACACTCACACCGTACTTCAAAGCCGGCATTGCCGGCGACGGTATGTACAACCGCACACTGACGCCAACCGGATTTCAGAGCGAGCGGCGCGATTTATGGAGTGGGCAGAAAACCTATCTCGATATGTCACCGATGCTCCGCGCCGATAAGCTCCAGGGTGCGCTCCTGATGTATCACTCGCTCGAAGATCAAAATGTCGGCACCGACCCAATCAGTTCGATTCGTATGATGCAGGCGTTGCGGGCCGCAGGAAAAACGTCGGCGCTCTTTATGTATCCATACGAAGACCACGGGCCGGCCACCAAAGAGTCCGATCTCGATCAATGGGGCCGATGGACCGCCTGGCTCGACTTATACGTGAAGCACGCCGGGGAGAATCAAGTGAAAAAAGCCGCACCACCAAACGTGCAGCCGTAGCTACACTTCGGGATGACTGACATCCGATACAACTCCGACGAAACGCTCGACCCGGGCGATTGGTCGGAGTTCCGTGCCCTTGCCCACCGGATGGTGGACGATTCGCTCGATTTCCTCGCGACACTTTCCAACAAAGCGCCGTGGGAACCGATGCCGCCGGCCGTACGCGGCGCGCTCACCAGTGAGCCGATACCACGCGAGCCGCAATCGGCCGAGCACGCATACGCCGATTTCAAGACCAACGTTTTGCCGTACACAAACGGCAATCGGCATCCACGTTTCTGGGGCTGGATTCAAGGCAACGGCACGCCCCTCGGCATGATGGCGGACATGCTCGCCGCCGGGATGAATGCGCATCTCGCCGGGCTTGATCACGCGCCCAAGCTCGTCGAGCTACAGGTGATCAGTTGGCTCGCCGAGTTGATGGGGTTTCCGAAAGATTCGAGCGGAATCTTATTGAGCGGCGGGACGATGGCGAACATTCTCGGACTCGCCGTGGCGCGTCACGTGAAGAGCGGCAAGGATTTCCGCGAGACTGGCGTGTCCGGCTCGAGTGCACGTCTCATGGTCTACGGCTCTACCGAAACGCATTCCTGGTCCAAGAAAGGCGTCGCGCTCCTC
>JANYKA010000141.1 GCA_025358315.1 Gemmatimonadota bacterium
GCCAGCAGTCGGGCTACCTCGGCGGTACGGAGTTGCGCGGTCTCCAACGCGTTCGCGCGCTGCTCCACGTATTGGAGACCAACCAGACCGAGCATCGGCAGTACTGCCACGACGACCAGGAGCGTCAGTCGTGCCCGAATACCGAACGTCGGTTTTGCGCTCATGTCAGGTTGTAAGACCGCCAAACGGATCTTCGCCGCCGCTTCCGCCACGACGGCGCCGCGGTTCGTCGCGGGCGCGCCCGTACTGACCCTGATCGCTGCGCGAGATTTTACGGCGCGCCACCAGCGCTTCGAGCACGAGTTCGCATGCACCGGTGACCATCGCGTCATCGGTAGACGGCGCGAGGTCGTACTCCACCACGACGCCGATCAAACCGGGCACCGTCTCAAATGCACTTCGCAACGTTGCCGCAGGCGCATCTTCGGTCACTTGCAGCGCCTGGCCGCTGTCAAACCACATAATCGCTGCCTCAAGATCGGCGTGCGGCGCATGCGCCTTCAAAGTGGCATCGGCGGCGCGTCGGATGAGATCGCGGGCAATCGCCGCGCCGCCAACCAACTCGCCCTCGTATTCGAGCTCGATCTTGCCGGTGATCGCCGGCAGGGCGGCGTAGACGTCAGCAAGTCGCGGAACGATTTCCTTTTCACCCAGCCGGATCGCACGCCGTTCGGCATTCGACACAACATTTTCCAGCACGGAAATCGGCATGCGCTGCGATACTCCTGAACGGCGATCAATGCGTTTGTCGGAACGGGCTTCGAATGCAACGCGTTCCACCAGTTCGGCGAGCAACGGCGAAATTCGCGCATGCGGGACGTCCCGCGTCGTCCACGCCTCTTGTTGCGTGATCGCCATCCCGAGTTCCACGGCCTCCGGGTAGTGCGTGATGATCTCACTGCCAATGCGGTCCTTGAGCGGCGTGATGATTTTGCCACGCGCCGTGTAGTCTTCGGGATTGGCGGTGAAACAGAGCAGGACGTCGAGCTCCAGCCGGATCGGAAAGCCTTTGATTTGTACGTCGCCCTCCTGAAGGATATTGAAGAGGCCGACCTGTACTTTGGCGGCCAAATCCGGAAGCTCGTTGAGCGCGAATATTCCGCGATTGGCGCGCGGCAGCATGCCGTAATGAATTGTCAGCTCGTCCGAAAGCATATGGCCGCCCCGTGCGGCTTTGATCGGATCCAGATCGCCGATGAGATCGGCCACCGTCACGTCCGGCGTCGCGAGCTTCTCGACAAACCGCTGATCACGACTGACCCAACCGATGGGCGTGTCGTCGCCGCCTTCGGCAATGCGTTGGCGCGCGAACTTTGAAATCGGGTGGAACGGCGAATCGTTAATTTCGCTGCCAGCGACCACCGGCATCACGTCGTCAAGCAGTGTCGTCAGGGCGCGGAGGATCCGTGACTTGGCCTGCCCGCGCAGGCCGAGCAAAATAAAATTGTGCCGCGAGAGCAGGGCATTGACGATTTGCGGCATCACGGTGTCTTCGTAACCGAGCACGCCCTCGAACAGCGGGCCACCGTGTCGTAAGCGCGCAATGAGGTTTTTACGGATCTCATCCTTCACTTTGCGATGGGCCCGCTCGGGAGTGGCGAATGGCGATCGCTTAAGTGCGCCGAGGGTCTGCGGAAGTTGTGGTTGGTCTTTCGTCATCAGTCGATTACAGAAACCTCAACGAGATTGTCATAGAAGACGGGCCCGTGCCCGAGATCGGTTTCACGCTGCGACGTCGTGTCGTTTGCATTTGCGCCATCGGCGGCGAGTTTCGTCCACCAGATAGAGGGCGCCCACACGACACCTTCCCGCACGGCGTCAGAGATGCGAACGACGCCCGAAAAGTGTCCGCGGTCGTTCCGGACCACGACGCGTGCGCCCGCCGAAATCCCACGGCGCTCAGCATCCACCGGATGCACCATCACTTCCGGCTCGGCGTTGCGGCGCAGTGAATCGATATTCACGAAGGTCGAATTCAGGAACTGGTGGCGCGGCGATGAGATCAGCGTCAGCGGATACCTCGCGGCCAGTTCCGGCACCATCTCGGGGAATTCGTACGGCGGTGTGAACGCCGGGAGCGGATCGAGCCCCATCTGTTTCATTCGCTCGGAGTAGAACTCCACCTTGCCGCTGGGTGTGGAGAACGCTCCGTCGACATACGGCAGGTATGGTGTCGGCACATTCAGCCGGACCCAGCCCCGTTCCATCAGCGCGTCGAACGTGACGCCTTTCATTTTCTCGTGCGGCGATTCGAGCGCTTGGTGAATCAGCGCGAGGTCGTCGTCGGCGAACATCGGGTCGGTCAGGCCCATGCGGGCCGCAAGCAATCGGAAGATCTCACTATTCGGTTTCGCCTCACCCATCGGTTGAATCGCCGGTCGATTGAGCGGCACGTAGTGATGGCCATAGGAAAAATGAATATCCCAGTGCTCGAGCTGAGTGGTGGCTGGAAGAATCCAGTCGGCCCAGTCGGCCGTGTCGGTCTGAAAATGCTCGAGCACTACGGTGAACAAATCGTCACGGGCCAACCCGCGCAGGACGGACGTGCGGTCGGGCGCCACCGCGGCAGGGTTGGAATTGTATACAATTAGTGCCTGCACGGGCGGACCTCCAACGCCGCCATCCGGCGCGTTGAGTGCCTCGCCGAGCCGAATCATGTTGATCGTCCGCACGGGCGGAGATATATCGGGGCGCTCAAGCGCCTTTTTGTCGAACTGGAAATTCGCGCTGGTCGAGAGTTGCACGCCACCGCCGGCCCGTCGCCAGTGGCCGACGACCGCTGGCAGGCAGGCGATCGTCCGCACGGCCATGCCGCCGCCGGCGTGACGCTGCAGCCCATAATTGATGCGTACGAACGCCGCCTTCGCTCGGCCATACTGCCGTGCCAGCTCAACAATCCGTTCGCTCGGAATGCCGGTGATCTGCGTCGCGCGTGAAGGAGGATACTCCTTCACGCGCTCGCGCAGCTGGTCGGCGCCAAGGGTGTAGCGTTCGATATAATTGTCATCCTGCAATCCTTCGGCGAAGATCACGTGCATCATTGCCAATGCCAGCGCCCCATCGGTGCCCGGCCGGATCGCGATCCACTCGTCGCATTGATCGGCGGTGCGCGTGCGAATCGGGTCGATGGCGATCACCTTCGCACCGTTGGCTTTTGCTTCCAGCACGTGCGGCCAAAGATGTGGATTCGCCGTGAGCGTGTTCGTCCCCCAGAGGAGCACGAGATCGCTGGAGGGCAACCCTTCACCATCGGCCCCGACATTTGCGCCCACGGTCATCTGCATCCCGACGGAGCCAGCTGAAGAACAAATGGTGCGGTCGAGTTTGGATGCGCCGATGGCATGGAAAAACCGGCGGTCCATTGACGAGCCCTGAATAAGCCCCATCGTTCCCGCGTAGGAATACGGAAGAATTGATTCGGCGCCATTCGCTGCCACGATCGTCCGGAGTCTCGCGGAAATATCGGTGAGCGCATCGTCCCAACTGGCCGGTGCGAACTGCCGGCTTCCTTTCGGGCCCACGCGTCGGAGCGGCGTGGTGAGGCGGTCGCGATGATAGGTGCGTTCGAGATACCGATTCACCTTGGCGCAAAGGAAGCCCTGAGTGAACGGATGGTCGGGGTCACCCTGTATTCGCGTGGCGCGGCCGTTTTCAACGGTGACGAGGGTGGAGCAGGCGTCGGGGCAATCGTGCGGGCAGGCGCCGCGGACAACATTCGCGCCGGCGTGGTCCTGATCGGGCATTTGGATTGCGGTCATCGCGCGCTCGACGGTTCCGGGTGAACCCGCAGCAGGAATCTAATCGCGCCACCAGAGCGATGGGGGTCTTTCGCCCCAATGGCGGCAACGGACCAAGCTGAGGGGTGACATTGGGTTAGCCCTGTCAATTGTCTCTTGGCCATGCCCCGTAAACCCTTGACCAATCCGCAGGAAATCGATAAGTTGTGCAGTTGTACGAGCACTGCGTATTAGGCGCAGTCTCGATTGCGCCTATTATCCCGTTTAGGAGAACCCCCATGAAGCGTATTGCCCTTGTCGCTGCCGTGCTCGCTCTCGCCGCTTGCGCTGACAAGAAGGAAGAGGCTCCGGCCGCAGTTGTTGCTCCGGCTCCTGCCGCCACGATGGCTGCTGACACCACGATGAAGATGGACAGCACCAAGAAGGACACCACCACCAAGACGACGACGACCACGACGTCGACTTCGACCACGACGAAGACCCCGGCCCCGACAAAGAAGCCGTAGTCCGGCATTTGAAGTCAGTGCGAAGGGCGCGACCACGTGGTCGCG
>JANYKA010000143.1 GCA_025358315.1 Gemmatimonadota bacterium
ATGCGGTGGCCACGCGCTGTCGCGTTGCATCGTCGCAAACCGGTCAATGAGCGCTCGCAGCGATTCGACTTCGCCCTGCCAGACGGTCGGTGTTCTTGCCAGAAGTTGAGTGGCGGTGGGAAGTCCCTTGGGCATCGGCAATACGTAAATAAAGAACTGTTTGATCACGGGAAACCGGACAATCATTTTCTTTTGCGGAATGACAAGATCACCGTACGTCATCCGCATCCCTTCGATCAAGTGACAGACCATTTGTGGCGCCGAGAACTTGCCCCAGCGTGCCGGAGCCTCGGGGGCGAGTCGGCTGAGGCGCTCCTGCAGGGCCAGGCGTGCCATCGGGTCGAACATCGTTTTCCGCATACGTGAACTCCGGAATGAAACGGGGGGACTACCGGTCTAACTACGCAGGGAACTGCTATGGGTCCCACTCTCAGTTCTTAACGACATTATATTTCTCGGTACATACCGATCTCCCGCAGCCCTTGTATGCAATTTCCGCTGCGACATTACAAACGCAACTGCGGCGTAGGCACTCAATCGCCTCGCTGCAATACGCTCTCGCAGACAAGGTGAACGCCGATCTCCTGGAGTTTCTTGAGGCGTAAGACCAAGCCGGCGTCAGAAAGGGCTGTTCATACTGATAGCGATTTATCGAACCTAGTTAACACTGAGGAACCATGGCAAAGAAGAAGAAATTGACCACAGCAGCCGGCGCACCGGTTGTCGACAACCAGAACACCCAAACGGCCGGGCCCCGTGGGCCGGTGTTATTGCAAGATGTCTGGCACCTGGAAAAGTTGGCGCATTTTGCCCGTGAAGTGATCCCCGAGCGACGCATGCATGCCAAAGGATCGGGCGCCTTCGGTACGTTTACCGTCACCCACGACATTACGAAATACAGCAAGGCAAAAATCTTTTCGGCGGTCGGCAAGAAGACCGACTTGTTTATGCGTTTTTCCACGGTTGCCGGCGAGCGCGGGGCAGCCGACGCAGAACGCGATATCCGCGGATTTTCTGTCAAGTTTTACACAGACGAAGGCAATTGGGATGTGGTCGGCAACAATACGCCGGTTTTTTTCCTCAGGGATCCTCTAAAATTTCCCGACTTAAACCACGCCGTCAAACGCGATCCGAAAACCAATCTGCGTAGCGCCGAAAACAACTGGGATTTCTGGACCCTTCTGCCGGAAGCGTTGCACCAGGTCACGATTGTGATGAGCGAGCGCGGTATTCCGGCATCGTATCGCCATATGCACGGATTTGGCAGCCATACCTTCAGCTTCATCAATGCGGCCAACGAGCGGCATTGGGTGAAATTCACCTTCCAGACGATGCAGGGCATCAAGAACCTGAGCGATGCCGAGGCTACCGACCTCGTCGGCCGCGATCGCGAAAGCCACCAGCGCGATCTGTTCAACAGCATTGAGCACAAGGACTTTCCGCGCTGGAAACTGCGCGTACAGATCATGCCGGAAAAGGACGCGAGTTCGTACCACCTCAATCCGTTCGATCTGACCAAGGTCTGGCCGCACAAGGATTACCCACTGATCGATGTCGGTATTCTTGAGTTGAACCGTAATCCGGAAAACTATTTCGCCGACGTCGAACAGGCCGCGTTCTCGCCCGCCAATGTTGTACCCGGCATCAGTTTTTCACCGGACAAGATGTTACAATCTCGCCTGTTCTCGTACGGCGACGCTCAACGGTATCGGCTCGGCGTCAATCATCACCAGATTCCGGTGAATGCACCGAAATGCCCGGTGCATAGTTACCACCGTGATGGTGCAGGACGTGTCGACGGCAATCAGGGCGCGACGATCGGCTATGAGCCCAACAGCAAAGGCGAGTGGCAGGAGCAACCCGATTTTTCAGAGCCGCCACTCGCCATCGAAGGCGCCGCAGACCATTGGAATCACCGGGTCGATGAGGATTACTACTCACAGCCGGGGAACTTGTTTCGCCTGATGAAGCCGGAACAACAGTTGCTACTGTGTGAGAACACGGCACGTTCGGTCGGCGGCGCGTCAAAAGAAATTCAGCAACGGCATGTCGCTAACTGCACGAAGGCCGATCCGGCTTACGGCGCGGGTGTGGCAGCAGCACTCAATTAACCGTATATCGCACACGTTATGACCCCTGGCCAAACACCTCAACGAAGGTCAGGCAGTTTCCGTCCGGGTCGAGCACTTTAAATTCCGTCGTTCCCCACGGGGTGGCTGCAATGTCGCCCCGTGGGTGAATGAGGTTGCGAGCCCGATAGGCGCTATACAACTCGTGGATCTCGGTAACCTCGATGCGGCAGCTCGAGTATTGCGCCAGCGTCGCGTCATCGGTACGCCAGAAGTGTACTTCGATGGCGTCGCGCCGCACGCCGCCGTACTCGCCGGCGTTGAAACTCATCTTAAATTCCAGCTGATCGACCCAGAAGTCGATGGCAGCGCGGACATTGGCCACCGGCAGCATCGGGATGCCGCGGGCAAAGTAGGCGGAAGTGGGCATACCTGTAAGTTCGTCTTTCGCCACGCTGTGGCAAGTCGCATCTTATGGGAGGTTCTGTCCGCCCCTTACGGAGATTCCATGCGCTTGCGCCCCTCGCTGCTGGCTTTTTCCTTCGCGGCCTTCGCCCTGGCCGTTCCCCTTTCCGCGGCGAGCGCCCAGTACGGTTGGCGACCGCTCTTCGACGGCAAGACGCTGGACGGATGGCGCGGCTATAAGAGCGCCGGTGTGCCCGACGGGTGGAGGGTTGTCGATGGTATGATGACCAAGGACGCCCCCGTTAGTGACATCATGACCAAAGAGCAGTTTGGTGACTTTGAACTCGTCTGGGAATGGAAGATCGCCCGCGGCGGAAACAGCGGTCTGCTGTACCGTGGCACTGAGGAATACGATCATATCTATTGGACCGCCCCCGAATACCAGTTGCTCGACGATGCGTTTGCCGGTGATGGCAAGAACCGACTGACCTCCGCGGCATCGGCGTACGGTCTGTATCCGTTTCCCGCCGGGATCGTGAAGCCCGCCGGCGAATGGAACTCATCGAGGCTCGTCGTCCGTGGCGCCCATGTTGAGCACTGGCTCAACGGCGTCGGGATCGAATACGAACTCTGGAGTCCCGAATGGACCGCCAAAGTCGCCCACACCAAGTTTAACGACTGGCCAAACTACGGCCTGATGAAGCGTGGCTACATCACCTTTCAGGGCGATCATCCGGGAAATTTGTCGCTACGCAACATTCGTATCCGGGAATTTAAATGATCTTCACGCGCACGCGATTAGCAGCCATGATGTTCCTCCAGTATTTCGTCTGGGGCGTCTGGTTCGTTACGATGGGCACTTACCTCGGCACCACGCTGCATTTCAGCGGGACGGAGATCGGACTCGCCTACGGTGCCACAGCCATCGGTGCTCTCATTTCGCCGTTCTTTATCGGCATTGTTGCCGACCGTTTTTTTGCGACTGAAAAACTGCTGGCCATCTTGCACCTCATCGGCGGCGTGGTGATGTGGTTCCTGAGTATGCAGACGACATGGAGTTCGTTTTATCCCCTGCTGATTCTGTATGCGCTCTGCTATATGCCGACGCTCAGTCTCACGAATTCAATCTCATTTCACCACGTCACCAATCCGACCCGCGACTTTCCGTTCATTCGGGTGCTCGGTACGATCGGTTGGATTGTCGCCGGAATTATCGTCGGCAAAGTGCTCCACGCCGATGCCCTCGCCGTACCTATGCAGATCGCTGCGGGTGCGTCGATCGTGCTCGGCTTGTATTCATTTCTGCTTCCACACACGCCTCCGAAGGGCGCCGGCACACCGTTCAGCGTGCGTGACGCACTCGGGCTCGACGCCCTACAGCTCCTGAAGAATCGCGATTTCGCGATATTCGTACTCGGGTCATTTTTCCTCTGCATCCCTCTACAATTTTACTACTCGTTTGCCAATCCGTTTCTGAATGAGATCGGGGCGCCCGATCCGGCGTTCATCCAGACATTCGGACAGATGTCAGAGATCTTCTTCATGCTGATGCTCCCATTCGCCCTGCGCCGATTGGGCATCAAATGGATTATGCTCGTCGGTATGCTCGCGTGGGCATTGAGATATTTCGCTTTCGGCGCCGGCAACGCCGGCTCCGGGATGTGGCTCATCTACGCCGGCATCCTGCTCCACGGCGTGTGTTACGACTTCTTCTTTGTCGCCGGCCAGATCTACACTGACGAACGCGCCGGTGTAAAAGTGCGCGCCGCTGCACAAGGATTCCTCAACTTCGTCACAAACGGCGTCGGCTATTTTCTTGCCTCGTTTCTCAGCGGAATGGTCGTGGACAAGTACGCAACGACCACGGGCAATGTGACAACGCACGACTGGGCGCGTATCTGGCCGATACCGGCCTACGGTGCCCTCGCCGTGTTCGGGCTCTTCTTTCTCTTCTTCCGCCCCGCTTCTTCCTCAAACTCCTCCGCCAATGTCACCCAGCAGACGTGAGTTCCTCGGCACGACGGCAGCGGCCGGTGCCTTTACGATTTTGCCAAGTGGAATAATTTCCCGCGCCGGACGGCTCGCTCCGAGCGACAAGTTGAACGTCGCCTGCATCGGCGTCGGCGGTCAGGGATGGAGTGACGTACGTGGAATGAGCAGCGAAAATATCTACGCGCTGTGCGACGTTGACGATCGCTCGGCCGATCGTGCGTACAAGGCATTCCCGAATGCCAAGCGCTACAAAGACTACCGCGAGATGATGGACAAAGAAGCGAAGAACATCGATGCCGTCACGATTACCACACCCGACCACTCACATGCTGCCGCCGCGATGCTCGCCCTGCACGCCGGCAAACATGTGTACGTGCAAAAACCGCTGGCGCGTACCGTCCATGAAGTTCGTGCGCTGATGGCCGAGGCCGCCAAGCGGCCCAAACAAAGCACGCAGATGGGAAATCAGGGTCACGCCGCGGAAGGCGTTCGTCAGATTCGTGAATGGTTCGACGCCGGCATCCTTGGCGACGTGCGCGAAGTCCATCTCTGGACAAACCGGCCGATCTGGCCGCAGGCGATTGACCGGCCGCAACAGGCATTCAATGTGCCGGTCGCCCTCGACTGGAATCTGTGGCTTGGCCCGTCACCGGAACGCCCCTACAATCCTGCGTATGCGCCGTTCAACTGGCGTGGCTGGTGGGATTGGGGCACGGGCGCGATGGGAGATATGGCCTGTCACATTATGGATGCGAGCTTCTGGACGCTTCAGCTCCGTTATCCGACGCGGGTGATTCCGGAATCGACGCAACTCTATTCCGAAACGGCGCCTAAATCATCGCGCATCACATATGAGTTCGGTGCGCGCGGCAATCTTCCGCCCGTGACAATTGTCTGGCGCGACGGTGGATTGCTCCCGCCCCGCCCGGAGAATTGGCCAGCGACGGAGGCTTGGACAAACGACGACGCCGGCGGTCAGCTCTGGATCGGAAGCAAGGCGATGCTCAACGCCGGCACGTACGCCGAAAATCCGCGACTGGTGAATCCCGACCAGGACAAAGCATTGAAAGCAAATCCGCCCGCGCAGAAATTCGCACGGACCGGCGGCGTGCACGCCGAGTGGATCGCAGCGATCAAAGGCGGCACGCAACCCGGGTCGAATATCGCCGGCTATGCTGGCCCGCTCACGGAGATGATTGTATTAGGTAATCTCGCCGTACGGGCTGGCCGGACGATCGAGCTCGATCCGGCAACCGGGCGCATTCTGACGTCCGGAATTCCGGAAGAGTGGATGACGCCGCGGTATCGGTCGGGGTGGACACTTTAGAGGAGGAAATCAGCTGTGGCCGAGGAATCGGTGACACGCTGAGGGAAAAACGGCTGAGCCACGCTAACCGCTGGCGCTGCCCTAGTGAATTGAAGCCTTCCAAAGCTCCGGATAATTCTTCTGTAGCGCCGCGATCTTTGGCAAATCATTGTACGCGATATACGGCTGCGTGGGATGCAACGTCGCGTAATCCTGATGGTAGTCTTCGGCGTTATAGAAGCCGCGTAGCGGCGTCACCTGTGTGACAATCGGGCGACTGAACGCCTTGGACTTTGCAAGTTGTGCGATGTAGACAAGCGATGCATTCTGCTGTGCCGGCGTCGTGAAGAAAATTGCCGACCGGTATTGCGTCCCAACATCTGGCCCCTGACGATTCAACTCGGTCGGGTCGTGCACTACCGAGAAAAACACTTTCAGCAGTGTCTCGTACGAGACCTTCGTTGTGTCGAACACGACTCGTACCGCCTCGGCGTGGCCGGTGTCACCGTCACTTACCGTCCCATAATGAGCCGTGCCCGCAGCGCCGCCGGCATAGCCGCTCGTCGCGCTAGTCACGCCCTTGATGTGCTGGAAGACGCCCTGCACACCCCAGAAGCAGCCGCCGGCAAATACCACCTCTTGCTGGCCTGGGGGCAACGCCGAGCGCTCCGCCACTGCCGGGACGGCCGCTATCAGAAATGCGGCGCTTAGGGCCGCGCGACGAATCGTAGAGCCGATCATCGAACACCTCCAACAGGGGGTCGTAATGAAACCAGAAGGCCTCCCGCGCCTGACTACCTGATATATGCATCGGAACATAAGGAAGTTCCCGCTATCTCCATAAAGATGCAGGGGATCGAACGAAGCCGTAATTTACATACGAATTGACTGCCCAGCCTGTCTCTTTTCGCCGGGGTTTCATCCGATGTCTGCTTCGCGCCGCCTTTTTGTCGCTTTCGCCATCGCCTGTTCGCTCGACCCGGCCCTGATACGGGCACAAAACAACCTACAAGGCGAACCAAAAATATTTGTACCCGACGTCACCGCTTTGATCGCCAGCCGTGGCAGCGAGATGCGCAACGCGGTTGAACGCTTCACCGCCGATCGGCTGGTGCTTCTGCGCCGCTACCGCCAACAGTATTCCAAAACTCAGCGATCTGTCTTGGCGGGTTTTTATGCCGCGTGGCTCGACAAGATCAAGGCGATCGATTTCAACGCCCTCAGCCACGACGCGAAAATCGATTACGTCCTGCTCCGCAACAAGATCGAACAGTCACAAGACGACATGACGCACGACATGCACGTGTACGCCGATGTCGGCGTCCTGATCCCCTTTGCCGACAGCATTTGGGCACTCGAAGATGCCCGTCGTTCGATGAAGTCGGTCAACCCGGAATCCGCCGCCCGAACGCTGACCAGCATCGCAACGCAGGCAAACCTGATGCGCGCCAAGTTTGACGTGGCTCCGAGCGGCCGCGGAAATGTCCTCCCTGACACGACTGATCGTCCAACGAAAATCGCGGCCTATCGAGCCGCCGAGGTGCTCAGCACGCTTCACACGTTGTTGCAAAGCTGGGACAAGTTCTACGACGGCTTCGATCCGCTCTTCAGCTGGTGGACCCGGGCGCCATACCGCTCAGCCGATACGGCCATCGCCGCATACTCCCGAGTCCTGCGCGAGCGGATTGTTGGTGTAAAGCGCGGCGAGGACGATCCGATCGTTGGTCTGCCCATCGGCCGGACGGCGATTCTCGCCGGACTCAAGCACGAGATGATTGCCTACACCCCTGAAGAGTTGATCGCCATCGCGGAGAAAGAACTGGTGTGGGGCGAAGGCGAAATGAAAAAGGCCGCCAGCGAGATGGGCTTCGGAGATAACTGGAAAGCGGCAATGGAAAAGGTAAAACAAAGCGCCGTGCCACCCGGCAAACAGACCGAGCTGGTGCGCGACCTTGAATTCGACGGTCTCGCCTTTCTATTAAAGCACGACCTCATCACCGTGCCGCCGCTGGCCCAGGACGTCTGGCGCATCGAGATGCTCTCGCCCGAACAGCAGAAAGTCTCGCCCTTCTTCCTCGGAGGCGAGATTCTGCAGGTCGCTTACCCCACTGACTCGATGTCGGAAGACGACAAGCTGATGTCAATGCGCGGCAACAATCCGCATTTTTCGCACGCGACCGTTTTTCACGAGATGATCCCCGGGCATCATTTGCAGGGATTCATGAACGCCCGTTACTTCGACTACCGCCGCGAATTTTCTACGCCATTTTGGACTGAAGGCGGAGCATTCTATTGGGAAACGATTTTCTGGGACCTCGGATATCAATCCGATCCGCAAGACCGGATCGGCGCCCTCTTCTGGCGAATGCACCGGGCGGCCCGAATTATTTTCTCGCTCAACTTTCATCTCGGCAATTGGACGCCGCAACAGTGCATCGAGTTCCTCATCGACAAAGTCGGTCACGAGCGCGCCAACGCTACTGCCGAAGTGCGTCGCTCATTCAACGGCAGCTACGGCCCGCTCTATCAGGTAGCGTATATGATGGGCGGCCTCGAATTCCGCGCCCTGCACCACGAAGTCGTGGACGGCGGCACGATGACCAATAAGCAATTGCACGACTACATCTATACCCACGGCAACATGCCGGTAGAAATGGTCCGCGCCTCACTGCTCAACCTGCCCGTCACCCGCGACTACGCGACGCAGTGGAAGTTCGCTGCGACTCTTCCTCCTTCGGGGGGCGGGAAATAGTATGGCTCGCCGGCAGGTGAAGTACGTCGAAGCCGCCGTCGACACTTTTGCGTCGGCACTAGCCGCGCAGCACGACGGCGTATCGCGTATCGAGCTCTGCGGCCCGTTGCATGACGGCGGCACCACACCGAGCGCCGGGCTTATTGCGCGCTGCTGCGAAAAACTGCTTGTCTCCGTGAATGTACTGATTCGTCCGCGCGCCGGTGATTTTGTGTATTCCGACGACGAAATCGAAATCATGAAGCGCGACATTGCCGTCGCCAAGGCGCTCGGCGTGGATTGCGTCGCGATGGGCGCACTCACCGCGGACGGCGAAGTTGACGCGGCGCGGATGGCCGATCTCATTTCGGTGGCCACGCCCCTGCGCGTCGTCTTCCACAAAGCGTTCGACCAAGTCCGCGATCAGGACGAAGCACTGGAGTTGCTCGTATCGCTCCAGGTGAACGCGATCTTAACGAGCGGAGGCGCAGCAACGGCCGCCGAGGGCGCGCCAAAACTCGCTCAGTTGGTCGAGCGCGCTGGCGACCGCGTCCGCATCGTGGCCGGCGGCAAGATCACCGCGCGCTCCGTGGTCGCACTCGCGGGCGCCACTGGCGTCACCGCCGTGCACGCACGCGAGTTTCTCGGTATCTCCGCCGCGATCGCCGCTGACTAGCCGTTTGTGCGCGCGGCCGGGCAAGCGCATTCACTCCTTCGGGCCCGTGCGCGCGGCCGGGCAAGCACATTCACTCCTTCGGGCCTGCAAGTGGCATCCGTATGCCATCGGCCAACTGGCCCATGGCACACGGCAGCCACGGGGCCCTGTGGAGCGAATGCGCTCGCCCGACCTGGACTGACCCGTGCGCGATGCACGAGTTTGCCCGCCTGCGTCACACGAAGCTCGGCGGGCGGGCCCACGCACTACGCAAACATCGACTTCACAACAAACCACACGTTCGCCGGCCGCTCCGCTAACCGGCGCATATACCACGGATACCAACTCGAGCCATAGCTAATCAGCGTCCGTACCACACGCCCATCGCTCCGCAAACGCCGTTGATCCCCATCACGAATTCCGTACAGCATATGAATTTCGTACCGACCATCCGCAACGCCGAGATCCTTGGCTCGCGAAATAAGCCGCTGCAACAGCGAGATATCGTGCGTCCCAAATATCGGCGTGCATTGTCCGACCAGTGCCCGCTCAAGCATCCGCTCTGACAAATCGAAATACGCTAAATCGGTCTCGCTCTTCGCTGCGAATGCAACGTCCGACGGCTCGGCGTACGCACCCTTCACCAATCGAATCACTGGCTTGAGCGACATCAGCGAATCGATATCCGCCGGTGTTCGGCGCAAATATGCCTGAATCGCAATCCCCGTGCGGTCGTACTTCGCTTTAAGCACCCGATATAGATCCAATGTGCGATCGACATAACTGGAATCTTCCATATCGATCCACAAGAACGACCCGGTTGCCGCTGCCTTCGCGGCCAGAGCGTCGAGATGCTCCGCGCACGCACTTTGCGAAAGGTCTAGCCCCAACTGCGTCGGCTTTACCGAGACCTGACCGGGTACGTTTTGTGCCTGCAACTGATCAAAAAAACCGAGGTAGTGGTCGCGTACGGCAATCGCGTCGTCGAGTGACTTCAGATTCTCGCCGAGTTTTGTGAAGAGTGATCCTCGCCCCTCGGCGGCTAACTTCAGTGCGGCTTCGATGGCCTCAGCCGGCGTTTCGCCGGGCATGAACTTCTTCACGGCACGTTTCACAAACGTGCGATGGCTCGCTTGTCGATTCAGAAACGGACTCTTTGATGCGCGCAGTAACACGGAACGCGAGATCGACATCGCTTACGGCCTCCAGGTGCCTTTTGCGACCGCGGGCACGAAACTCTCGAGCCCCTTAGGAGGGAACGCGATCGTCTTTCCCTGCTCCGCGCTCTGATATGCGGCCATTAACAACTTCACGACTTCCAGCCCATCATCCCACGTGACCAGCGGTTTCTCTTTGCCGAGGAACACCCGCACGAAATGGCGATCCTCGTTCGTATAACCGTAGGCCGCGTATTCTTCCGGCACCACCGGCATCACGCCTTGCTCGGCATTTTGCTTCTCAACCAAGTCCTCACCGGCCCGCCCGGTCACCTCTCGGCTGAAGAACAGCTGCAAACCGCTGTCAAGCGAGTTCCACTTCATTGAATACTCCGGGCCAAGCAATTCCGCTGACAATCGCAACCCGGCGCCGACAAAACTCCAACTGGTGGTCGCTTCGCCAATTACGCGGAGTCCATCAGCCGTCTCGAATTCAATCAGCATACTCGCGAAGTCTTCCGACGGAGTTTTGGAGTAGTCCACTTGCATCGACTGTTTGAGCTTTTTCACGTAAGCGGGCCGTGACCATTTCAGTGATGCGATGTGGCCGGTAATCCGCACCGGCTTTACCGTCGCGAGTGCTTCGCCGGGCTTGGTCAGCAGGTGCCGCACCATCAGCGCCGAGTGACACATCATGTCGTTGAGCACACCGCCGCCCTGATCGCGACCGCTCCAGAACCAAGGCATGTGCGGGCCACTGTGTTCTTCTGCCGCGCGGGCGAGATACGGTCGACCAGTAGTCGCGGCGCCTCGGGCCCAGAGTAAGTTCCTCCCCGCTTCCACATGAGGCGCAAACAGTTGATTCTCGAGATATCCAGTCGGGATTCCGACGCTCTTGATCAGTTTGAGAATGTGTTTCGCTTCGGCGACATTTCGTGCCAACGGCTTCTCACAAGCGATGCCCTTGAGTTTCGCCCCGCCACGAATCGCCGCGACAATCTCTTCGACGTTCTGCACCCGCGCCTGATTCGGGCCGGTGAGCCAGATTGCGTCGATAGCCGGATCAGATACCATCTCGGTAATCGAGCGATAGGCCTTCGCCTGCCCCACATCAAGTGTGCGGGCGAGCGCCGCGAAACTCGCGGCATTTTTTGTGTTCGGGCTCCAGACGCCGAGTACCTCGGCATCTCGCACGCCGCGCCACGCCTGAAGGTGAAAACGCGCATTGAATCCGGACCCGATGAACCCTACGCCGAGTGTGCTCCTGGCACCGTTCACGTGTACGAAACTCCCAGGTGATCTAACGCAGGCTTTGGACAGCCATTCCAAACCGGGATCGCGACGTTGCCGAGGTACTTGAGATCGGCAACCCCCATCTTGCTCGAGAAGAACCCGCTTGCCGTGAAGTCGCGCAGGTTGTTGAAGTGCCGCACGCCCTCGGCGAGTTCTTTCGCCGCCTTTGCCGGCCACGCAATTTGATCGAACAACGCATGGCGCTCGGCGCCGGTGCAATGCACGAAATTCTTGTGATACGTACTGTACGCAAATCCATCGATCCAGCGCAGCGCGTCACGCGTCCAGTTGTAACTCGGCGCGTATTCTTTGCATGTCCAATCCATGTATTCCGGCACGCCGGCGTCCGTGGCACTCCCGGAGGTGGCGTCCTTCGGAATTATCATATTGACGATGATGCGCAACTCCTTCCATTCATCAGGGTGGAACCACTTCGGCGCGTAGGGTGACGACGGCGTCTGTTGCTCGAGCGCCGCTAATGCATAGTCAGCCGCGCGCATCGCGCCGGCCTGCGACAATGGAATGAATGCGAGCGGCGCTACGGCCGCAGCCTTGAGCAGATCGCGACGGGTGGTCACAGTGCG
Organism: Gemmatimonadota bacterium; assembly: GCA_025358315.1. Lineage (GTDB taxonomy): Bacteria > Gemmatimonadota > Gemmatimonadetes > Gemmatimonadales > Gemmatimonadaceae > Fen-1231. Next base: position 12,193 of record JANYKA010000143.1, read on the forward strand.
CCCTCCTTCATCATACGGGATATTCCGTCGGCCGTGCGCCATGAGAGGGCGAGAATAGTCCACGTAGGATTTTTGTCGGCTTGAGTGACGAACGGGCCGCCATCGGCGACGAACAGATTCTTGCATTCGTGCGCCTGACAGTTCGCGTTTACCGCGGACTTATTTGGGTCATCACCCATACGTACGCCGCCGGTCTCATGAATGATCGAGCCGCCGTTGGAAATTCCATAGCCTCGATCCTTCCCCGGCATTGGCGAGAACACTTCGCCGCCCATCTCGGCAATCAGCGATCGGAATGTCTCCTGCATGTGCTTGACCTGATTGTGTTCGTAGTCCGTCCATTCCCAATGGAACTTGAGCACGGGAATTCCAAATCGGTCCTTTTTTGCCGGATCGATTTCACAAAATGACTTGTCATTGGGAATCATCTCGCCGCGGCCGTCAAAACCGATTGTTGTGCCATAGTAGTGCCGATAGTCGGCCTTGAGGTCCGCGCCGTAACCTCCCCCCTTGGGGTAGCGATGAATGCCGCCCATAAAGCCCGCGCTTGGCGCACCGCGCCCGCCCCACACTTCAATGTGATATCCGCGCGGAAAGTCGAGCTTTTTGTTATCGACCCACCAGGGCATGTATACGTGCATCCCGCCGACGCCATCGCAGTTGTGGTTCGGTTGGTCCATCAGTTTCGGAATGAATCCGGCGACGCCGGAGCCGGTAGTATCCGTTATATACCGACCCACCACTCCGCTCGAGTTGGCGAGCCCATTGGGATGTTTGCTCGACTTGGAGTTGAGTAGTAACCGCGCCGATTCACACGCACTCGCCGCCAGCACAACAACTCTGCCGTTGACGTGCATGTCTAATCCGGTCTTCTTGTCGATGTAACTCACACCCGTCGCGAGCCCGCGTTCGTCGGTCGTAACCTCGCGGGCCATCGCATCAGTAACAATCGTGAGTTTTCCAGTTTTCATCGCCGGGAAAAGCAGCACGTTGGGCGACGTGAAGTTGGCATTTACCGAACAGCCGCGATTGCATTGCCCGCAATAGTGACAGGGCATGCGCCCTTGCACTGACTTCGTGAGAATCGATAACCGGCTCGGAATGCAGGTGATGTTGAGCTTGTCCGATGCCTTCTTCACCAACATTTCGCGACAGCGTGGCCGCGGCGCCGGAAGAAAATTACCATCCGGATGATTGCGCAGCCCTTCGTTCGATCCAAACACACCAATGAAATCGTCGACCTTGTCGTAGTACGGCTTCATATCGTCGTAGGAGACAGGCCAATCGTCACCGAGCCCATCGTGGCTCTTGGCTTTGAAGTCA
>JANYKA010000162.1 GCA_025358315.1 Gemmatimonadota bacterium
GCCGCGCGGCTATCAGGGCAAGATCAGTCCCGACGGCAAGCGCCTCGCCTATCGCATGAACAACAGTTGGGATGAAGAGCGTCGCAACTACCGCGGCGGGCAAAATCGTCCCATCTGGATTGAAGACCTCGCCACACACGACGTCACCACCACGCCGTGGACCGACAGCAAAGAAATGGATCCGGCGTGGATCGGTGACGTGGTCTATTTCCTGAGTGATCGCGACGGCGTGAGCAATGTGTTCGCGTACGACACCCGCAGCAAAGCGCTCAAGCAAATCACCACATTCAAAGACTACGACGTCAAGACGCTCGACGCTTCGACGTCAGCGAACGCGGTGGTCTTTGAGCAGGCCGGCTACATCCACGAGCTCGATCCGACCTCCGGGCGCGAGCACATCGTCACGATCTCGGCGATCGGCGATTTTCCGTGGATGATGCCGCAGTGGAAAGACGTCACCTCGCGCATCGCGTCTATCGCACTTTCCGCTACCGGCAAACGCGCCGCGGTCGAATCGCGTGGCGAGATTTTCACGATCCCCGCCGAGAAAGGCGACGCGCGCAACATCACCAACTCGAGCGGGTCGGCGGAGCGCGATCCGGCCTGGTCGCCGGATGGCAAATGGATTTCGTATTTCAGCGATGCGAGTGGCGAGTACCAGCTTGTATTGGCAAGCCAGGACGGGCAGACCAAGCGCGAAATTTCGTTGCCCGAGCCGAGTCATTATTACACTCCTGAGTGGAGCTCCGACGCCAAACACATTCTCTTCCACGATACGCATCTGCGTTTGTGGGTGGTGGACGTCGCGAGCGGCAAGGCGACACATGTGGATACTGATCCGTTCATGATTCCCACGCGGTCACTGGCGCCGAAGTTCAGTCCCGATGGAAAATGGATCGCGTATTCGAAGCGACTGCCGTCAATGTTCCGGGCGATTTTTGCATATAACATCGAAACGGGAGCCAAACATCAGATCACCGACGGACTGGCCGACGCGACGAGTCCGGCGTGGGACGCGTCCGGCAAATACCTCTGGTTCCTGGCCAGCACGAACTTTGGGCCGACGAGCGGTTGGCTCGATATGACCTCGTACGATCACCCGGTGACGAGTGCGCTGTATATCGCGGTGCTGAAAAAAGGCGATGCGAGCCCGCTCCTTCCAGAGAGCGATGAAGAGCGAGAGGCAACGGCATCCGCGCCGCCGACCCCGGCGACAGTACGACCGGATAGCGCGGCGCGAGCAGCGGCCGCTCCACTGGCTGGTGACAGCATGCGTTCATCGCGTGCAGTGCACACTGTTGTCACGATCGACATGGATGGAATGGCCCAGCGCATTCTCACCGTCACGGGGCTGGCGCAGCGGAACTATGGAGATCTTCAGGCGGGTCCAGCGGGAACGGTGTACTGGATCGAGGCTGTCCCGGCAGTTGGGACGAGCGAGGCCGGTGGCCAAGCCGGTGGTATGCTGCACCGGTACCTCTTGAAGGAGCGCAAGGCGGTGCCGTTCGCCAGCAACGTCGTGGACTATACCATCAGCGCTGATGGACACAAACTGTTGTATCGTGCGCCGGGTGCGGCGGGCGGACTTTTCCTCGTTGACGCCGACAAGGCCGTGCCTGCGCCGGCCAGCGGCAAGCTCGCAGTTCAACTCCGCATGCTAGTTGATCCGCGCGCCGAGTTCACGCAGATGTTCAATGAAGGGTGGCGCATTCAGCGTGATTACATCTACGTCAAGAATCTGCATGGAACTGACTGGCCCAAAATGAAGCAGATGTACGGCGCGCTGTTGCCTTCGGTGAACCACCGTGCCGATCTCAATTATCTGCTGGACATGATGGGCGCCGAGATTGCGATTGGACATTCGTTCGTTCGCGGTGGTGACATGCCCGAAGTGGCACCGGGGATTGGCGGCCTGCTCGGCGCCGACGTTGCCGTGGAGAACGGCCGATACCGCATCACCAAAGTGTATGACGCGGAGTCGTGGAATCCGGAGTTGCGGGCTCCGCTGTCGGCACCGGGAGCTGAAGTGCGTGCTGGAGAATATGTGCTCGCGGTCAACGGCGTCGAGCTGAGAGGGTCGGACAATATTTATCAGCTGCTGGATGGAACCGCGAACCGGCAAACCGTGCTCACCGTTTCGTCGCGTCCGGCAATGGATGGCGCGCGTCGGGTGACCGTGGTGCCCATTTCAAACGAAGGTGGTTTGCGCACGCGCGCCTGGGTGGAAAAAAATCGACGGACTGTCGATTCACTTTCCCACGGGACGTTGGCCTACGTGTACCTGCCGAGCACGGCGCAACCGGGATATGTGTCATTCAACCGGTATTATTTCGCGCAGCAAGACAAAAAGGGCGCGATTATCGACGAGCGATACAACAACGGGGGATCGGCGGCGGATTATATCGTTGATCTGTTGCAACGCGACTTCGACGGCTACTTCAACAATCCCGTTGGTGAACGCTTACCGTTTACCTCGCCGGCGGCTGGTATTTGGGGGCCAAAGGTGATGATTATCAATGAAATGGCCGGGTCCGGTGGCGACCTGATGCCGTACATGTTCCAGCATCGGCATGTCGGCCCGCTGGTTGGAAAGCGGACGTGGGGCGGTCTTGTTGGAACGTGGGATACGCCGGCGTTTGTAGATGGCGGCGCGATGATTGCGCCGCGCGGCGGGTTTTTCGCCCGCGATGGAAAGTGGGCCGTGGAGAATGAAGGGACGTCCCCGGATATTGACGTCGAGAACTGGCCGAAGGAGACGATAGCCGGCCACGACGCGCAGTTGGAGCGTGCCGTAGCAGAGGCAATGCGGCTGGCCAAAGAAAAGCCGGTGATTCGGGCGACGAAGGAGCCGCCGAGCCCGACTTGGGGAGTGCGGAAGCCGTAATTAGCAGTTGCAGTTTTCCCAAGGTTTGATCCGTGTTAATCCCCTTTTTATCCGTGTAAATCCGTGATTAAGCCGTTTTTGCTCAGTGTACGAGCCATGGCCAGTTTTTCCAACTTTGTCACGGATTTTCGCGGATGAACTGCCAGGATTACACGGATACCAATTGGGGGAACAACTACGCGCATCATTCGTGGTTCGCCTCCGTAGCAGTTGCAGTTTTCCCAAGGTTTGATCCGTGTTAATCCTCTTTTTATCCGTGTAAATCCGTGATTAAGCCGTTTTTACTCAGTGTACGAGCCATGGCCAGTT
>JANYKA010000170.1 GCA_025358315.1 Gemmatimonadota bacterium
CGAGAGCGGCAACGAGTGCTGAGGCACCCACGCGCCGCAAGAACCTACTAATGTCGATCATGCTTCCACCTCAACTGAGGAGTGACGGAACGTGTTGTCACCAAAACGGCGAAGCAACACCCGAACGCGCCCGCAGTTGCCGGGCGATCCTGCATGCGGCAGGCATTCTGCCTGTGCCGCGGATAAAACCGTGAGGAAACCTTTTTCGGCGATCGGAGTACCGAATACTCTGGAGTTGATCGCGTGAGTTCTGACGTCGCACGATTCTCGCCCATATGTGAGCGGGGTCACACTTTTTGCGCCAGCCGTTCTGCCAGAACCACGCAATTAGGCAGGTGAACCTATTTCCCGCCACTTCTTGCGCCAAACCCCGTTTGGGTGTCGGCGGCAGGTGCGGCGTGTACTAGGCCTTACTCGAAGTCCCCTCGTGGCGTCACATATCGGGTCACTTCAGCCTAGCCCCTTTCGCCCAGCCATCCCCATCCGCCAGCCTTGTGGGGAATCCATGGCCCTTCCCCGCCCATTTCCTCCCGCTCCTGAACCTCATACCGGCGATACCGCCGGCCCGTGGGTATTGGGCCTGTCCGCCTTTTACCACGACAGCGCGGCCTGCCTCGTCCGAGGAGCCGAAATCGTCGCCGCAGCCCAGGAAGAGCGATTCTCCAGGATCAAAGCGGACGACGCCTTCCCAGCCCAAGCGGCCGCTTGGTGCCTCGATTTCGCCGGAATTCAAGCCCGCGACCTCGCCGCAGTGGCCTTCTATGAAAAGCCCCTGCTCCGATTCGATCGCATCCTCGAGACATTCCTCGCCCTCGCTCCCAGGGGATTCCAAGCCTTCCAGCACGCCGGACCCTTATGGATGCGCGACCGCTTACGCGTCACCCCCTTAATTCGAGATGGATTGAATGGGTACGATGGATCTGTGCTCTTCGTCGAGCACCATGCTTCGCATGCCGCCAGCGCCTTTTATCCGTCGCCGTTCACCGACGCGGCGATCCTCACCATCGATGGGGTCGGCGAGTGGGCCACAGCGACCATCGGTGAAGGTCACGGCAACCGCATCACAACCCACAAGGAAATGCACTGGCCGGACTCGCTCGGCTTGCTCTACTCGGCATTCACCTACCATTGCGGATTCAAGGTCAACTCCGGCGAATACAAACTCATGGGGCTCGCTCCCTATGGCCGCCCGCGATACACCGCCCGCCTGCTCGATCAGGTAGTAGATCTGCGCGACGACGGATCGTTTCGCCTCAACCAGACGTTTTTCAATTATCTGGGCGGCCTGACGATGACCAGCAACGCTTTCTCCGAATTGTTCGACGGGCCACCTCGCCAGCCCGACGCGGAGATCACGCAGCGAGAAATGGATCTCGCGCGATCGATGCAAGACGTCACGGAAGAGATTGTGCTGCGTATGGTACGCACAGCACACAAACTCACCGGCAACCGCCACCTATGTATGGCCGGCGGAGTGGCACTCAACGCTGTCGCAAACGGCCGGGTGAGACGTGAAGGTCCGTTTGATGAAATCTGGGTCCAGCCAGCCGCCGGCGATGCCGGCGGCGCAATTGGTGCCGCGTTGCTCGCCTCCCACGAACTCACTGGCGCCCCCAGAACGCCAAAACCAAGCGATTCGATGCAGGGGACGTACCTCGGGCCTTCATATGATGCATCTGTGCTGGCCGCGGCGTTTGATCTCCTCGGCGCGCCCGCCGAACGCCTGGACGAAACAGCCCTGATCGATCGCACCGCTGACTTGCTCGCCGCAGGAAAAGTGATTGGCTGGTTCGACGGGCGGATGGAGTTTGGCCCGCGCTCGCTTGGCGCGCGCAGCATTCTGGCGGACCCCCGCAATCCGCAGATGCAATCCGCCGTCAACCTGAAGATAAAATTTCGAGAAAGTTTTCGCCCATTCGCGCCGAGCGTACTCGCCGAGCGTGCCAGTGAGTATTTCGATTTGGGAGGAGAGTCGCCGTATATGCTGCAAGTGGCCCCGGTAACCGCGGCGCAGCGGTTGCGAATTCCAGCGGTAACCCATGTAGACGGATCGGCGCGTCCGCAAACCGTGACCGTCGAGCGCGCGCCGCGTCTCCATGCGTTGCTACGCGCGTTCGAGTCACGCACCGGTGTCCCGGTGCTGATCAACACATCGTTTAATGTCCGCGGCGAACCAATGGTATGTACGCCGGAGGATGCGTATGCCTGCTTTATGCAAACCGGGATCGACTATCTCGTAATGCCGCCATTTATCCTTGAGAAAGCAGCGCAACCCCACGCCGGAGACCTTGCCAGATGGCAGCGTCCGCTCGCGCTCGACTAACCGCGGCGGCCGGCCGCCGCTTCGCCTTTCAAGTCGGCGGAGCGTTCCTGTTGATTGGCGCGCTGCTCTGGTGGCGCGCCCGGTGGAGCGCGCCGCTGTTCGCCGGCATCGGCACAATACTGATTGTATTGGGCATGGCAGTGCCGGATCGACTCGGTCCGCTGGAGCGCACGTGGATGCGCATCGGCGATCTGCTCGGGCGTGTGATGGGGCCCATCACCCTTGCCATCATATATTTTCTGGTGGTCACTCCATTGGGCTGGCTTCGACGCCGGTTCGGCGGTTCCACTCTTGTGCGGCCGGATGGCGCCAGTTTTTGGATCGACAAAGCGCCCGAAGACGACTCGGTAGCAACACGGCGGGAGCGGATGCGCCGCCAGTTCTAGTAACCTCTGAGGAATATGTTCGACATTTTGCGCGAACTGTGGGCCTACATGCGGGCGCGCAAGAAGCTGTGGCTGCTGCCGCTGATTCTCATCCTTGGCGCGGCGAGTGCGTTGCTGGTTTTTTCGCAGGGCTCGGCGCTCGCGCCATTTATTTATTCGATCTTTTAGCGTGAAGAAACCAAAACCGCAGCCCGCAAAGCCGCTGCTTTCGCCATCACGCGCGAGAATGTTTCTGGCGATTACCGTGTTCACTCCGGTCGCCCTGCTGTGCGGTCTCGAGCTGGGATTGCGGCTATTTTGGGCAGGCGGAGCGATGCCGCTATTTGGACCGTCGCCGGAGGGTCACGGGAACTACCGCGTCGCCCGCGCCGATGTTGCCCGTCGGTATTTCCCGGACGAACAGTTTCCACCAGCGCCGCCGCACGACGTGTTCGCCTCGGCCAAGCCGGCACACGGATTCCGCGTATTCGTCCTCGGCGAATCGTCGGCAGCGGGGTTTCCCTTTCCGCGCAACGGCACCTTCACACGCGTCTTACGCGACGCGTTGCGCGACGCGCTGCCAAACGATTCCGTCGAGGTAATAAATGTTGGTATCGCCGCAACCAACAGCTACACAATGCTCGACCTCGCGAATGATGTGATCGCCGAGCGACCGGACGCCGTGCTGATCTATGGCGGACACAACGAGTACTACGGGGCGCTTGGCGTTGGATCATCGGTTCGCATTGCCGGATCGCCGGCCCTCGTTCGGCTATATGTGAAGGCGTTGCATTTGCGAACGGTCGTCTTGCTCCGGTCGGTCATTGGCTCCGTGCGGCACGCGTTTACGCATCAGGCGCCGGACGATGTCACGGTTGCGAGCTTTATGGAAAC
>JANYKA010000173.1 GCA_025358315.1 Gemmatimonadota bacterium
GGACTGTTTCTCACCGCCTATTCGGCCTTGCTCCAGCTGGGGTTTGCCGTGCCATCCGTGTTGCCACGAATGCGGTGGGCTCTTACCCCACCGTTTCACCCTTACCTGCACGAACACAGGCGGTCTATTCTCTGTGGCACTGTCCGTCACCCAAAGGTGCCCAGGCGTTACCTGGCAGCGTGTCCAAGGAGCCCGGACTTTCCTCGATACGGAGATCCATCTTCCGTGTCGCGACCGTCCGGCCGAGGGAATTCCTTCCTCTCAACAATAGCGCGTTTGAGCCGGCGCCGCATCAATCGGGGCTGCAAATGACGCTTTGCCAGAAAGCGTACCCGTAGAAATGACGCTCGGGTGACGGCCATGCCACATGCTCGCTCTATCCAAACCACACCGGAGGAAGCGATGCTAGGGACGAATAGACAGCGAATTGCTCCAATTACAACCGTACTGGATCCAGCCGACCGTACTCGCGTAGATGCGGCGGGCGCGGGGCTGTACCGCACCATCCACCGTAATTGCGTCGACGAAGTCCTTCAGGATCTGAAGGAACGGCGAATCAGTGCGGTCGTGGTTTCTGTCTCCCGCTGCATACGCGAGGAAACCGCCCGCGTAGCTGCAGTCGTGCGTGAGTTTCCAAGAATCCCGACCGTCGCCCTATTGTCCGGCTCAGGGGAAACCGATCCAGCCGTGGTTTTGACGCTTGGAAACTGCGGCGTGCGCACGCTAATCGACGTGCGGAATCCAACCGGCTGGCATCAACTGCGCGACATACTGAGTGCGGGGGCGTCCAAGGACACAGACCACGAAGTCGTTGCGGTGTTGCGCGAAGATCTTGATGGGGTGTCGGCAGATTGTTGGATTTTCTTTGAGGCGCTATTCTCCCCGGATTTTCGCGTTTCCTCCGTACGTCAACTTGCGGCGCGTATGCACGTGCTCCCGAGTACGCTGATGAGCCGGTTTTTTCGCGCACGATTGCCGGCGCCGAAGAAATATTTGGCGTACGCTCGGCTCATTCGCGCCGCACGTCTGTTCGAGAACCCCGGACTTTCCGTGGCAGACGTGGCGAACCATCTTGACTATTCGTCGCCACAAAGCTTCGGGCGACATATTCACACTTTACTGCGAATGACCGCTGGCGAGTTTCGACGGCGGTATGACGGGAGCCAAATGTTGTTGCGGTTCCGCGAAGAACTGGTCCTGCCGTACAATGGTGCACTGCGAACTTTGCATCCGCTTGCGGCCCGGCCCGGAATGCGACTCATCCCGCCTCCTCATCTACTCGGAACAGTGAGTCCGTAGCAGACCGAGCCGCTACATTCGGGCGAGCAATTGCGATGCCGTGGCAAGCGCCACGGCACGCAATCCGGTCGCAGCTATGGCCTCGCGTCCGCCCTCCTCGCGATCGACGACAGCGAGCACACCAAGCACGACACCGCCCGCAGCGCGGACGGCCGCAACGGCCTTAAGGGCAGAGCCTCCGGTCGTGATGACATCTTCGATGATTACTACGGCATCGCCGGGAAAAAACGGTCCTTCAATCACCTTGCCGGTTCCGTGGGTTTTCGCTTCCTTCCGCACAGTAAAGGCGCGCACAGGAGTACCAGCGAGAGCACTGGCGTGGGCGATGGCGTAACTGACCGGATCTGCACCGAGAGTGAGTCCGCCGACGGCGTCAGCTGTCCACCCGGCCAGGCGAATGGCCTCGAGACCCAATGGCCCAATCGTGGCGAGGCCGTCGGGGCTCATTGTTGTGAGGCGCGCGTCGATATACAGCGACGACTGTCGGCCTGAAGCGAGCGTGAAAGAACCGCGGTGTGCAGATCGCACCGCGAGCATGTCGAGCAGACGTTCAACCGGAGTCATGATGGCGGAGGTTAGAGGCCGTTGATACGAGCGTCAATACCGAACGAGATGTGCGGCGACCGGCAGATGGAACACTAGTGGCCTTTCGAGCTCAGGTGCGTGCCTCGACACTGGCGCTAGGCACGGCCTTCGTCTGCGTGTCAGTGGGGTTGGCAATCGCCGACCAATATGTGCGACTCTATGCCGGGTGGCCTGTGCGGCTCGCGCTATGGGCGATGGCCATTGTCGCCATCGTCGCACTGACACTGGGATTTGTCCAAGAGCGGAAACAAGCTCGGAGTATTGCCGAACGATCAGCCGAGCTAGAACAGTTGTCGGCGGAACTGTATCGTGCCAATCGTGCCAAGAGCGAATTTTTGGCCAACGTCTCGCACGAACTCCGAACACCACTGGCCGCTATCGTCGGCTTTGTCGACTTGTTGCGCGACGGTGCCTACGGCGAGCTGTCTCCGCGCCAGATTGGACCGGTGGAACGGATTGAATCGTCGGCGGGCCATCTTCAGGTGCTGGTGGAGCAGGTGTTGGATCTTGCGAAGATGGCTGCCGGCCGGCTCGAGGTACATACCGAACTGATAAAACTTCGTCCGTTTGTGATTGACGTGGCGTCCGAAGTGGAGCCGTTGATCAACGAAAAGCACTTAGCATTCTCAATCACGGTTCCCGCCTCCTTGCCGCGGATCGCGACCGATCCAATGCACCTTCGACAGATCCTCGTAAATTTACTTGGCAACGCTATCAAGTTCACGAATGAAGGACAAATCTCGGTGCGCGCGGCGGTAGTAGCAGACGACGACGTCACACGAATGGCGGCCTCCGCGAACAAACGACCGTTACTCGCGTCGGGTGGGTCATGGGTGGCGCTGCAGGTGTCTGATACGGGAATCGGGATGGCGGAGGCGGATCGCGATAGAATTTTCGAGGAGTTCGAACAGGTGAACGCCGGTCCGCGCGGTGATTCAGCGCGCCGCGGCACGGGTCTTGGATTGGCCATCTCACGACGGCTGGCTCGGGTGCTCGACGGCGACATCACCGTGGAAAGCGTGCCGGGAAAAGGCTCGGCGTTTACGGTGTGGCTGCCGGCAGACAGCCCCAGCCCGGCTACTGTTTCGAACGAAACAACCCCTTCATCTTCGACATAAAGCCGCCGTCGACCTCCGGGTGTCCAACATCCGCCAAGGCGTCGTCAAGCGAACGCGCAAACATTAGCACGTCCGAAAAGCGATCCTTGGGGTTCTTAGACAACCCCCGCATGACTGTTGCTTCCACGGTTGCGGGAAATTGAAGGCCGGGCTTGGCCTTGTTAAGATTTGTTGGGGGCTGCGACAGCAACTGTGTGAACATTTCTCGCGGTGACTTCGCGGTATACGGAAGAACACCGGTAAGCAACAAATACGCGATGGTCGCGAGGCTGTATTGATCGGCGGCCGGCGTGACGACTTCGCCGGACAATGCTTCTGGCGCGACATACATCAGCGTGCCTACAAAAAACCCAGCCCGCGTCAACCGGTCGTCTGGTGCGACATCAGTTGCTGTGGCAATCCCGAAGTCCAGCAATTTTACATTCCGGGTGGCCGGATCATACATCAAGTTTTCAGGCTTGAGATCGCGGTGCACAATTCCGCTGGCGTGTGCCGCATGAACGGCGTCGGCGATTTGCAGAACGATGGTGGAAACTTCGTCACAGGGCAGTGGAGCATTACGCTTGGCATAGCCCTCAAGAATTTCACCGGGTGCCCATTCGATTACGAGGTAGTGCAGCCCCTCGGCCGACTGGCCGGTTTCAATCGTCCGTACCACATTCGTGTGCTGGACACGGGTTCCAAAACCGGCTTCGCGAACAAATCGGGCGACAGCAGTCTTGTCTTGACGTAGTTTTTCTCGCAGTACCTTTACCGCCACCGCACCGTGTTGCGGATGGTCTGCCCTATAGACGGTCGCCGTTCCCCCCTCACCAACGCGGTCGAGGAGGGTAAAGCCAGCTAGAGTAGTGCCTACTAGGAGATCGCGCGCCACGCGGCGAACTTAATGGCGGAGTGAGTGAGTAGCAAGCGAAACGGTTTTGGAGCTGCTGGGGTATGTACTAGGAAAGAGCTGATGTCGGCTCACACACCAGGATTCGAATGATCGATCTATGGTCAGTGCCAACTCAACGAAGGGCGTTCGTCTGTGCCCTTGCCCTCGCTTCTGTTGCCTGCAGTAGCACGGGCAATAGTGGCCGTGCCGGCGGGCCACCGTCTCCGGCACAGCGTGCGGCACCCAATACTCCGTTCGATCCGGTTCGACTGTACCATCAAATGGGCCTGCTCGCCCGTGGCACGCCAATGCCGTTCGTTGGCAGTGCATCATTTCTCGCTGGACCGAGCCTCGATTCCACCAATGTCATATTGGCGGTCTCGCTGACCAATGCGGCCCTCACATTTTCCCGCGAAAATGACCGTTTTCGTGCGGGCTACACCGTTGGTGTCACCCTCCGAGCAGGTGCGACCACTGTGCGGCAGGTTGAAGCGCACGAGAGTGTTTTGGTCACGACCTTTCGTGAAACATCAAGAAATGACCCAAGTGTCATATTTCAGCAGATCCTGACAGTGAAGCCGGGTCGTTACAGCCTGACGCTTACCGTCCGCGACGATGGGAGTTCGCGTTCGGCGACGGAGGATGTGGTAATTGGTGTTCCATCGCTTGGGGTTAGCAGCGTGGGATCGCCGATCATTTTTGCCGAGGTGACACCGCGCAGCACGACCGAAGCAGTTCCGCGTGTCGTGGTAAATCCATCGTCAACCGTTGTCTTTGGGCGCGACTCGGCGGCGCTAGTGTATTTGGAAAGTTACAGTCCTGATGCCGGAATCCGTACGGCCATCAACATGTCCGTGGTAACAGACAAAGGGCATGTGCTGTTTTCCGATACGAGCTCCATTCCTCGCCATGGGTCTCTGTATAGCGGGGTGGTTCGAATTCCGGTGTTTCGTCTGGGGATCGGACCGGTAACAGCGTCATTTTGGCAAGCCGGTTCCATTGATACCACGAGTACGCCGATCTTCGTCACCTTTGGTGAAGACCTTCCTGTGGCGACCTATGAGGAAATGGTCAATTACCTCAAATGGTTTACGACACCTGCCAAGCTTGTGGCGTTGCGCGATGCTCCACCAGACGCTCGTGCGGCGGCGTGGGCGAGTTTCATAAAAACGCAGACAAACAGCACAACCAGTGGCAGCGACGTGTTGCATTCGTATTTTCAGCGCCTGCTTCTGGCAAATCAGCGTTTTCGTGAAGAAGGCACAATGGGGTGGCTGACAGATCGCGGGAAGGTGTTGATTGCGTTGGGCGAGCCAGCGAGCGTGTACGAGCAACGAGCGAGCGATCCCAACCAGCGGGGACGTGGTCAGGTGTGGGAATATCCAGACCTGCACGTCACGCTCCAGTTTTATGATTTCACTGGTTTTGAGCGTTGGCGGTTGACCAATGCGAGTGAAATCGCGTTTCAGGCGGCGTTGCGGCGCATAGTGAAGTAGCCGCCGCCACGTGAACGTGGCGAACCCGGTGCCGGTTCAGCAGACCCCGCTGCGTGCGGAGATGATACGCAAGGCCATCCACGCCGCCGTGGCGCTGACGCCTGTCGCATACGCGTTTTCTTGGATTTCGCATTCCGCGCTAATTGTTGTGTTGCTCGTGGCGTCAGGAATTGCTCTGGCGATCGAGTTTTTCAGACGAATGGTCCCGAGCATACGCCTGCGCTTTAATTCCGTTTTTGGGATGCTGCTCCGGCCTCGCGAACGCTCCCACATCACCGGCGCAACATGGTTGGCACTCTCTTGCCTTGTTGTTGTGGTGCTACTGCCGCGCCAGGCGGCTATCGCGGCACTGTGGTGCGCAACGGCTGGTGACACTTCCGCCGCGGTCATTGGCCGCGTTATCGGCCCCGCAGGCGGGGGGCGGAAAACATTCGTTGGCTCCGCCGCGTTTTTTGCAATCGCCGTGGCGGGAACCATATACCTCGCCGCGTTCCCACCGCTGAGTGCCATGACGATCGGACTCATTGCGATGGTCGCGGAACGGTACGCCGGCCGCATCGACGACAATGTGGTTGTAGCAGTGGTTTCCGGAGCAACGGCCTGGGGATTGTCCTAAGCAGCAGTAGCGGGAAACCCAAAGGGTGGTGACTTTGGGTTGCATACGGCACTTTTCTTTCATGTCCGCACCCGCCAGTCCGCGTCTGTTCCTAATTGATGGATACGCGTTGATCTATCGCGCGTTCTTTGCCTTGGGCGCCCAGCCGCTGCACA
>JANYKA010000186.1 GCA_025358315.1 Gemmatimonadota bacterium
GCTACAACTACGGCGAGTTGGCACCTTCGACGCTCAGCGGCACGGCTTACATCGACGCGAATAACGACGGGGTTTTCCAAGGTGGCGAAACGGCGCAGTCCGGCGTGACGGTCGCGCTTACCGGCACCGACGATCTGGGCAATGCCGTGTCCCTTTCCACCACCACGAACGGCACGGGTGCCTACACCTTTGGCAGTCTGCGGCCCGGCACTTACACGCTCACCGAGACCCAGCCGGCGGGCTTGCTCGACGGGCGCGAAACCGCTGGCACGCAGGGCACCGGGATGGTGGACAACACGGCGAACAGCAACACCATTGCCAGCATCACGCTCGCGGCGAACACCACGGGCGCGGCGAATAACTTCGCCGACTTCCGCCCGGCGACGCTCGCGGGCGCGGTCTTCAGCGACGGCAATAACGACGGGCTCATCAACGGCGGTGACAGCGGCATCAGCGGCGCGACCGTTACGCTTACGGGCACGGACGACCGCGGTAACCCGGTGAGCACCTCGGCGACGACGGGCGCGGGCGGAGCGTATTCTTTCGCTGCGCTGCGGCCCGGCACTTACACTATCAGCGAGACCCAGCCGGCGGGTTTCCTGGATGGCAAAGATGTTATCGGCACGCCCGGCGGCACGGCGGGGAATGATGTGTTTTCCAACGTGGTCGTGACCGAAGGAACGAACGGGACGGCGAACAACTTCGCGGAACTCGCATCGGCTTCACTTTCGGGCAGTGTGTATATCGACGCTAACAATGACGGGGTGCGCCAGGGCGGTGAAAGCGGGCTCGCTGGCGTGACGGTCACGCTTTCCGGCACCGATGATCTCGGCAGCGCGGTCAGCGTGACGACGACAACGGACGGCACCGGCGCGTATTCCTTTGGCACGCTGCGGCCCAGCAATGTGACCGGCTACACCATCACCGAAGCGCAGCCCGCGGCCTACGGCGACGGCACGGACGCCATCGGTACGCAGGGCGGCACGGCAGGCAATGACGTGCTCAGCGCGATCATCCTCGGCGCTGGCATCAATGGAACCGGAAATACTTTTGGCGAGCGGATCGTGGCCGATCTTTCGATTACGAAAACGGACGGCAGTGCCAGTTACATTCCCGGCGCAGCGATTACTTACACCGTGATGGTGGGTAACAGCGGGCCGAGCTTTGTGACCGGCGCGGTGGTGGCGGACACGGTCCCGGCCAACATCACGGGTGCGAACTGGACGGCGGTGTATGCGGGCGTGGGCTCGAGCGGCGCGGCCAGTGGCAGTGGGAGCATCAGCACGGCGATCAACCTGGCCGCGGGTGGCAGTGCGACGTTTACGATCACGGGGACGGTGATTTCGACGGCGACGGGTAATTTGGTGAACACGGCGACGGTGGCGGCGCCGGCCGGGGTGACCGATCCGACGCCGGGGAATAACAGCGCGACGGATACCGACG
Source organism: Gemmatimonadota bacterium (assembly GCA_025358315.1). Classification (GTDB taxonomy): domain Bacteria; phylum Gemmatimonadota; class Gemmatimonadetes; order Gemmatimonadales; family Gemmatimonadaceae; genus Fen-1231. The sequence continues at coordinate 1,444 of JANYKA010000186.1, forward strand.
CGCCGAATATCACAGCGGACTTGAGCATCACGAAGACGGATGGGGTGACTTCGGTGGTGCCGGGGACGGCGGTGACTTACACGGTGGTGGTGAGCAATACGGGGCCGAGTTTCGTAACCGGCGCATCGGTCTCGGACACCCTGCCGGCGACGTTGACCGGCGTAAGCTGGACGGCGATGTATGCGGGTGTGGGATCAGGCGGCGCGGCGAGCGGCAGTGGCAACATCAGCACGCTGGTCAGCCTGGCGTCCGGCGGGACGGCGACGTTCATGGTGACGGGGACGGTGGCGACGACGGCGACGGGGACTTTGGCGAATACGGCGACAGTGACGCCGCCGGTGGGCACCACCGATCCGACGCCCGGTAACAACAGCGCTACAGACACGGACACACTGACGCCAACCGCTGATCTTTCGATTACCAAGACGGATGGCAGCGCGAGTTATGTGCCCGGCACGACGATTACTTACACCGTGGTGGTGGGTAATAGCGGGCCGAGCTTTGTGACCGGCGCGGTGGTGGCGGATACGATCCCGGCCAATATCACGGGGGCGAGCTGGGCGGCGGTGTATGCGGGTGTGGGCTCCAGCGGCGCGGCCAGCGGCAGTGGGAGCATCAACACGGCGATCAACCTGGCCGCGGGAGGCAGCGCGACGTTTACGATCACGGGGACGGTGCTTTCGACGGCGACGGGCAATTTGGTAAATACGGCGACGGTGGCGGCGCCGGCCGGGGTGACCGATCTGACGCCGGGGAATAACAGCGCGACGGACACGGACGCGCCGAATATCACGGCGGACTTGAGCATCACGAAGACGGATGGAGTGACTTCGGTGGTGCCGGGGACGGCGACGACTTACACCATCGTGGTGAGTAACACGGGGCCGAGCTTTGTGACCGGGGCGACGGTGGCGGATACCTTGCCGGCGGCTTTGACCGGCGTGAGCTGGACGGCCTCGTACACTGGTGCTGGCAGCAGTGGTGCCCCGAGCGGGACGGGGAACATCGGCATGGTCATTGACCTAGCTTCCGGTGGGACAGCGACGTTCACGGTGACGGGGACGGTGGCTCCGACGGCGGCGGGGACTTTGGCGAACACGGCGACCGTGACACGGCCCGTGGGTGTAACCGATCCGACGCCGGGCAACAATACCGCGACGGACACGGACACACTCACGCCCGTGGCTGACCTCTCGGTGACAAAGACTGACG
>JANYKA010000210.1 GCA_025358315.1 Gemmatimonadota bacterium
CCGCGCATCCACCGGTACGACCGGCTAAGTGTGGGCAGTTCGTAGACGCGCACTCCGCGCGCCACCACTTTTTGTTCACGCAGAAACGGCAGCCATGAGTCCACGTCGGCCTGCTGCTCGCGACGGAACGCAATGATCACCACGTTGTACTCCGCCTCGAAATCGGTTGGCAGCGCGAACCGCTTGCCCTCGAGGTTCGAGCCTTCGACGCGCGGGAACTGACGTACGGAGTCAACCATTGGTCCGCCCTGTGTGTGCAGCGAGACTGCCGAAACCGAATGCGCAAGCGCCGTTAGAAGAAGCATGCAGACAAACATTTAGTTCCAGGTGGGCGGGAGTACCACGCCGTACATCACGTGCATGATGCCGTTCGAGGCGGCCACGTCGGCCGTCGTCGCCTGCGCGCCGTTCACGTACACCCTGCCACTTTGCACCGTGATGTCGAGCGCGGCGCCATTCAGCGTCGCCGGCTTCGCGCCGTTGCCCTTGATCAAGTCGGCCGCCATTACCCGGCCCGACACGACGTGGTAAGCGAGTACAGAGGCAAGCTTCTTCGGGTCGTTGAGCAGCGCGTCGAGTGTGCCGGCCGGGAGCTTGGCGAATGCTGCGTCCGTCGGGGCGAACATTGTGAACGGACCCTTTTCCTGCAGCGCACCGACGAGGTCGGCAACCTTGAGCGCCGTGACAAGCGTCTTGAACGAGCCGTTCTCGGATGCGATGTCCACGATTGTCTTGTCCGTCATCTTTTCCAACATCATAGTTCCGGTCATGGAGGTCACCAGTAAGTTGGTTGTCCCGAGATTGTCCAACTATCACACCGAAGGATCGCCGCATTTAGCTGTTTTGTCAAGTCTTTGTCTATATAATGACATTGACAATACATGGACAATTGTTGATTATTAGGCATGACACAGCGGTCAGCCGATTCCCAAGAAGCAGCAAGCCCAGGCCACCCTATCTCGGTAGTTTCGGAGCGCACCGGACTTTCGCGCGACGTACTCCGAGTCTGGGAGCGGCGTTATGCGGCGGTCGAACCGATGCGCACGCCGGGTGGCCAGCGCCTTTACTCCAACGAGCACATCAGTCGGTTTCGTCTGCTTGCCGCCGCCACGAAGCACGGGCGCAACATCAGCCAAGTCGCCGGCCTGCCGACCGACGCGTTGCAGCGGCTCGTCACCGAGGATCAGGCGGAGCGTCCTGCCCCAGTGTCGGATTCCGATGGACCGGCACACGCGGAACGCGTCGAGGCGGCACTGCAGTACACGCGCGCGTTTGACGGTTCCGGGCTCGACCGTGAACTCCGGCGCACGATTGCGCGGTATGGCATCCCGGTGTTCCTCGAGGATGTGGTTCCGACACTGATGCGCCGTGTTGGCGATGAGTGGGAGGCGGGCCGCCTTTCGGTCGCGCACGAACATCTCGCGTCCGCGGCAGTCATCGCGATCATTCTCGATGCGATGCGTTCCGTACCAGAGTCACCCGGCGCTCCGAAGCTCCTAATCGCGACGCCGGCGAGTGAACGTCACGCGGTGGGCGCGGCGCTCGCGGCAGCCGCGGCCGCGATCGATGGCTGGAGCATCGTTTACCTCGGCGTGGACGTGCCCGCCGCTGACATTGTAGCCGCCGCGGCGGCGAGCAATGCTCGCGCCGTTGCGCTGAGCGTAGTGCACACCGGCGAACCCGACACCGTGGTGCGCGAACTGCGTGCCGTTCGTGCTGCACTCGCCGCGAACGTGCCTGTGATCGTCGGCGGTGCGGCGGCCTCTCGAATGGCCGATCGGCTCACCGAACCTGGGCTCATCGTCTGCGACAGCCTCGCCGAAATGCGCGGCGTACTCTCGCGCGAAACGGTGGCCGCGTGACGAAGGCTACCGTCCTCCCCGCCGGGCGCAGCGCACTAACGTATCGTCTCGTGCGCAAGACACAGCTCGCGGGCGACCTCTCGAGCGTGTTCGCCTTCTTCAAAGATCCGCGCAATCTCGAAACGATCACGCCGCCGTGGCTCGGCTTCCGGATCACGTCCACGAGTGACGATGTCATGCGCAGTGGCACACGCATCCGGTATCGGCTGACCCTGCACGGAATCCCGATGTCGTGGGAATCGCGCATCACCGAGTACGTCGAGAACTCGCATTTTGCCGACGAACAGATCACGGGACCGTATTCGCGTTGGTACCATCGGCACAGTTTCCGCACCGTTGACGGCGGCGTCGAGATGACAGACGATGTGGAGTACCGCCTGCCCTTTGGACCGCTGGGACGGCTCGTACACTGGCTGGTGGTACGGCATCAACTACGCACGATCTTCGACTACCGAACCAAAATCATCGCGGAGCAATTCGGCGCCGCTCGGAGCAACGCATGAACATGGTCTCATTTCTCAAGGCATTCGCCGCCACAGGCGCCACGATGTTCGCGCTCGACCTTCTCTGGCTCGGCGTTGTGGCCAAAGGGCTGTACGCAAAATACATGGGCACCCTGCTCCGCCCCGACGTGAAATGGTTGCCGGCGCTGCTGTTCTACGTCCTATATGTGAGCGCCGTGGTCGTGTTCGTTGTGATGCCGGCCGCCGAGCGACGCTCGCTCGGTCGCGCGCTCGGCCTCGGCGCCTTTTTCGGGCTCGCCGCATACGCGACCTATGACCTGACGAGCCTTGCGCTCATCCGCGAATTTCCGCTGATCGTGGCGCTGGTGGACCTCGCGTGGGGCGTCGTGCTGACGACCGTCGCCGCGTCCGCGGGCTACGCGGTCGCGCGCGGCTGACGCTCCAACGAGTGCGCGGCCTCAGCGCTCAACGAAGCACGCCCCAGCATATACCAAGACTAAGTGCCAGCATGCCAAGCGCTGGCAGCGATTTCTTCAGCGAATCGTGAATCTTGATATGCATGGAGAGCGCTCCCACCATCAGAACGCTGATGAGTCCGGCCGCGGGGAGGACGAGGACGGGAAACCAGATCCCCACGATCAGGGCGAGCGCCGACCCTATTTTCAGTGCACCAATCAGGTACACAAACCACGCCGGAAGCCCGTATGCGGCGAATTCCTCCTGCATCGAGTTGGCGTTCCCTCCGCGATAGGCCGTCCGTTGATTGAATCGCAGTAGCCAGACATTCAATAGGCCCAGAGCCACCGCGATTTGCAGGATGTAAATGATTATTCGCATGGTGGCTCCGGTTCGTCCGGCAGAAGAGTGTTGCGTCGGGTACGTTGAACTTTACATCCACACGGACACAATGCAACTCGTCACGGCAATTGCGCAGGGCATTTCGATCATCGCGTTCGCCTGGTATGGCACGATCTCATTGCGCTCAGGTAACATGGTAGCGGAGTTCGAGCGCTACGGCCTGGCCCGTCTGCGCGTGCTCACCGGAACGATACAGATACTGGGCAGCCTTGGTTTGTTCGCGGGTTACTTCTTCCGTCCACTGCTCGCGCTGTCGGCCGGCGGCTTTGCCGCGATGATGTTGCTCGCGGTACTGGTACGCATACGGATCCGGGATCCCATTCCGGACATGGTTCCTGCATTCGCCCTGTTTTGCCTCAATCTCTTTCTCGCCGCGTCCGCGTTATGAGTTGCGCCGGTAGTCTGGCGCTGCTCCTTCGCGACATGAGTTGGACCGATGTACAAAAACAACCCCCACATCGACCGAAGTCAGTGTGGGGGTTTGTACTTAGAGAAGCCGCAGGTCGGGATTGAACCGACGACCGCTCGATTACGAATCGAGTGCTCTACCACTGAGCTACTGCGGCGAGAGGCCTGCTATGCCCTGACGCGGATTCGAACCGCGAC
>JANYKA010000223.1 GCA_025358315.1 Gemmatimonadota bacterium
GCAATCGACTCGTCGCGCATTACTTCGTGCCGATGGTCGCGAGATAACTCTCGACCAGTTTCCGATTCTGCGCGTCATCGAGATTCTTCTCGATCACCTTGCTCGCGCCGGCCAATGCCAGATCGATCGCTTCGCGGCGCAACTCATCAATCGCCTTCACCTTCTCCGCTTCGATATCGCGCCGCGCCCGCTCGAGCATCTCCTGCTGCAGCTTCCGCGTTTCTTCGATCATCTCGGCCTTCATCGAGTCGGCAGTCGCGCGCCCGTCAGCGATGAACTTCTGCGCTTCGCCGCGGGCCGCTTCGATTGCCTTGCGATGTTCTTCGAGTAACAGCGCGGCGGCGTCACGATCGGCCTTGGCCATCGCGATCGCGTCGGTGAGCGCTTTTTCGCGGGCTTCTACGACCGCCGTGAGCGGCCCCAACGCGAACTTCCGAAGAAAGAAGAAAAGTGACACGAACACCACCAGCGTCCACACCATCAGCCCGCCATGCGGCGTCAGCAGTGATGGCTTGGGTGCTTCGGCGGCCTCCTGGGCGAAGAGCGCTGGAGCCGCGAAGACAGAAAAGGCGAAGAGGGAGGAGAACTGCAGAAACTTCGAGCGCATAAACGGATCCGTGTAAAAGAGCTCGGCATGGGCGGCCCCGGGGCCACCCATGCGCGAAGACTAGAACTTGAAGACGATCAGGAACGAGACAACTACCGCGATCAGCGCGGCGCCTTCAACGAGACCTGCGAAGATCATGGCAGCGGTCTGGATCGTGCCGGCCATCTCGGGCTGGCGTGCGATGCCTTCAACTGCCTGGCCGCCAATACGGCCGATGCCAATGCCGGCACCGATAATGGCGAGGCCAGCGCCGAGTCCGGCGCCGAGCATCGCGTATGCGCCCATGTATTCCTTGGAGTACACAGCGGCCTGCAACAGTGGATACATCATTTTGATAACTCCGAAAGTTTGAAAGTCACTTGCTGAACCTGCGCGCCAGAAACGTTCTTCTGTCATCTCCCATCAACGACCCCCGGGGGCCAATGGGATTCGCCAGGCACTCGCCCGGCTACTGGTATTGCGATGCCGCTAGTGCGCGGCCGAGCGGATCTGGCCGATGAAAACGGAACTCAACAACGTGAAGATGAATGCCTGCAACAAGGCGACGAACAGCTCCAGGCACATGATCGCGAAGACCATGATCAGCGGCAGTGGGACGATGAACCACGATCCGAACAAAAAGATCATCCCGAAAAATGCCAGCACGACAATATGGCCGGCCGTCATGTTCGCGAATAAACGCATCGTGAAGGCAAATGGCTTCGTGAGCTTTCCGATGATTTCGACCGGCGTCATGATGAGCGTCATCGGCGCCTTGATTGCGAACGGCATATCGTGTGGCCAGTACACAATCGTACCGATGTAACCTTTGCCGAGCGCTCTCATGCCGGCGAACTCGACCACGAAAAAAGTGATGATCGCCAGCGTCGCGGTGACCGAGATGTTTCCGGTCGCGGTTGACATATACGGGAGGAGGCCAAGCAGGTTGGCGGACGCGATGAAAAAGAAGATCGTCAAGCAGAACGGGACGTACTTCTCACCGCCGTGGCCGACATTTGGCAGAATGATCTCATTCCGCAAATAGAGCACGATCAATTCGATGAAGTTGGCAAATCCCTTCGGCGGTTTGCCGACGAGCGCCGCCCGACGCTGGGCGCGCGCCGCGCCAAACAGAATCAGGAACGCGAGCGTGGACGAGATGAGCAGCATCACGACATGCTTTGTGGGCGAGAGATCCAGCTCAACCGATCCGATTTTCACCGGTGTCCAGCGCGGCAACTCGGCCTCGCACACGAATCCTTCCTTCACCGACGGGCACGGAAAATCGATATGGTGCGAATCGGTAATATGCGGCGTGATGATGTCCTCGCCCTGCGCCCGCGCGGTGACGGGCGAGAACGTGACGGCAAGGGCAAATGCGACTAGTGGTGCAAATCTCATTGTTTCAGCATCGCAGGTTCAACGAGCGTCGTGATGAAGAAAAATACGACCAAACTGATCAAAGCGGGGGCCGCTTGGAGGCCACCGAACTTCACGCCCAGTACTGCGTAGCCGATCAGCGACAGAAAGCGTAGTGCGACTGCCGCACCCCAGCCCAAAAACACGTTCGCTGGACCGATCGCGCGGGCGAGCGCGAACCCCAGTGACTGCACCACGATTGCCACTGCCGCACTGACCCAGACAGCGCGAATCGCATCCGATCCGGGCAAAAACCGCGTGATCAACCAGGCCAGCCCGGTGACTATTACAACCATTACGATGGTGAACTGCGCCCACCGTTTCACGTATTCATATCCTTGGAATTCCGCTTGTTCTCCGATGCCATTGCCTGCCACATCGCGTAGAATCCGATCCCGGCACCAGTCATCATGCCGACGAGAAGCAGCCAAGGCCCGGTCCCAAGCCTTTTATCGGCCCACATCCCGATATACAGGCAAATCAATACCGCGACCACGAATTGCAGTCCGATCCCCGCTAACTGCGTCCCGCGCGACCCCTTGCGGGTGTCGTCTCCCAGTGCCGCGGCAAGCAAATCGTCCCGCCGACGGTCGATTTCTCGCTGTTCCAAGCTCCGAGGGTCACCCCCGGAAGCATTCTGACCGTTGGGCGGCTTATTGCTGTCCATTCAGAGTGAAAAATAGGAGCTTGTGAAATATTTCGCAAGCCAAAACGATTGGCCCGCCGCCCAACCACCTTGGATCAGGCTGGGCACACCAACTGCTGATCCGGGCATAACTTAGCGTGACTTACCCATTTGACGGATCGTCCTTTTGTTGATAAGTTCAACTGTATAAGTAAATGGCCGTGAGATTTGTGATATCACGCACGAACTCGAAACCATTTGCGCCACCCCGCACTTTGCGCACTCCATGAACGGAAAGTTTTCCTTCGCTTTGTTGTCGGCCGCCGTGCTCGCATTTGCGTGCGCGCCGCGTTCGCATAGCAACGATACGGCGAACAGCACGAGCACCACCCGTTCAATGCGCTCGCACAATTCCCACGCGGCTGCACTCGCCGCATCACTCAACGTCGCGATTAACGACGGAGTGAATTTCGATTTCCGCGTCACCAACGCGAGCGATAAAAAAATCGAAGTGAATTTCCCCAGCGGGCAAACGCACGAAGTGATCGTCGTCGATTCACTCGGCCGCGAAGTTTGGCGCTGGAGTAAGCACCTGATGTTCACGGCGTCGTTGCAGAACAAGGTGATGCACGAGAGTGACACGCTGACGTACCGCGGTCACTGGAACAATGCGCCGCGCGGCCGCTACACGGCGATCGCCACGCTGGCCAGCGCGAACTTCCCTCTCGAACAGCGCACGGAGTTCGTGGTTCGCTGAGCTGGGCCTTCCTTACTAATTGTTATTCGTCTTTTGTGCGTGCGCGCTCGGGCCTGCGCGCGCGTTCGGGTCGAGCACACTCGCTCCTTTGGGCCTGTGCGCGCGTTCGGGCGAGCACACTTGCTCCTTCGGGCCTGTGCGCGCGTTCGGGCGAGCACCCTTGCTCCACAGGGCCCCGTGGCTGCCGTGTGCCATGGGCCGGTTAGGCCGATGGCATACGGGTGCCACTTGCAGGCCCGAAGGAGCGAGTGTGCTCGCCCGAACGCGCGCACAGGCCCAAAGGAGCGAGTGTGCTCGACCCGAACGCGCGCGCAGGCCCGAGCGCGCACGCACAAAAGACGAATAGCAATTAGTAAGGAAGGCCCAACTCAGCGAACCACGAACTCCGTGCGCTGTTCGAGCGGGAAGTTCGCGCTGGCCAGCGTGGCGATCGCCGTGTAGCGGCCGCGCGGCGCGTTGGTCCAGTGACCGCGGTACGTCAGCGTGTCACTCTCGTGCATCACTTTGTTCTGCAACGACGCCGTGAACAT
>JANYKA010000244.1 GCA_025358315.1 Gemmatimonadota bacterium
GCTCGAAAGCCGGATCGGCGAGATGGGCGTGCGAATCGAGAAAGCGCAGTGGGCTTTCTCCTCTGGTTACGCCGCCTTGGCGGCTCTCATTCCAGTGGCCGAAGGCTTGGAGCCCTTCGGATCGGTCGATCGCGGATACTTGCTTTCGATCCAGAGGAGAATCGGCGAGGCTACGTAGATGGAGCTGAAGGTACCGGTGATGATGCCGAAGGCCATTACGTAAGCAAAGGGTCGAATCACCGGGCCGGCGAAAAAGAGGAGGGCCAGCGTCGCAGCGAGCGCCGTCGCATGGGTGAGGATAGACCGCGGCAGCGTTTCGTTGACGGCGCGGTTGAGTGTGTCGTAGAGGGCTTCGCGTCGGTTCTTGCGCAGATTCTCGCGCACTCGATCGAAAATAATAATCGTATCGTTTAGCGAATACCCGATCACGGTCAACAGTGCCGCGATAATCGTCAACGAAATTTCCATGTGCATGATCTTCATGAACGCGATGGTCGTCAGAATATCGTGCGCGGTCGCAATCACGGCGGCGAGGCCAAACCGCCATTCAAAGCGCCAAGCGAGATAGAGCAACGTGACGCCGAACGAGATGAGGATGGCGAGGATCGCACCGCGACGCAGTTCGATGCCTACGCGCGGACCGACGGCCTCGGTGCTGACAACACGGAAGTTGTCTTTGCCGACGACACCGGCGACGGCTGCGATGATTTCACGGGACACGACTTCTGCACCGCCCGCCGTACCAGCATCCTGGGCACGAACCGAATAGGTCGTGTCATCGCCGAACTGCTGAATCTGCGGCTCTTTCACCTTACCGGACTCGAGCGCCGCACGGAGCGCGGCAACATCGGGCGGCTTGTTGAACACCAGTTGCATTGAGGTGCCGCCGGTAAATTCAATGCTGTATTCGAAGCCGCCCTTGATGACCAGTGATATCAAGCCAAAGGCGATGAAGAGGACGGTGAGTACCACGGCGGTGCGCCACCAGCGGATGAAATCGTATTTGGTGTCGTGCAGGATTCGCAGCATTAGATGCTCAGCGTCTCAGCCGCACGATTGCGGTTGAGCCAGATTAGGAAGAAGGTGCGAACGACGAAGATCGACGTGACCATCGAGGCCGCGATACCGGCGAGCAGTGTGACGGCGAAGCCCTTCACCGGACCCGTGCCATACTGATAGAGCACAACGGCGGTCAACGCCGTCGAAACGTTGGAGTCGACAATCGCGCTCATCGCGTGGCGAAACCCTTCGTCGATCGCCGTGCGGACGGACTTGCCGTGCACCAGTTCTTCGCGGATGCGCTCGAAAATCAGCACGTTCGCATCAACAGCGATACCGATCGAGAGCACAAACCCGGCAAGGCCGGGGAGCGTGAGCACGGCACCGAATCCGGAGAGCGCCGCCAGCGTATACAGCAGATAGAGCGCGAGGCCGCAGACCGCGAGTACACCGGCGAACCGGTAGTAGCCGATCATTATTACCACGACCAGCGCAATGGCAATCACGCCCGCGAGAATGCCCTTATTGACAGAATCCTGGCCAAGGCTCGCTCCGATGTTGCGAATCTCTACGATCTTGAGTGGAACGGGGAGCGCGCCGGCCCGCAGCACAATCGCGAGATCCTGCGCCGCGGCGAGCGAACCGCCGCCCATCGTGATCTGTCCGCGTGACCCGATCGCACTCTTAATGACCGGCGCACTCATGACGCGATCGTCAAGGACGATGGCCATGTAGTCGTTCACGTGTTTAGCCGTTTCGTTCTTGAATTTACGTCCGCCTTCATTGCTGAGCTGGAACTCGACCACGACGCCTTCCGTGGGAACCGAATTGGGCTTGGCGTCGGTGACCGACTCGCCGGTGATGATTGGCCGCGCGTCCAGTACGTACAATGGACGCATCGTCCGGCCGCCCGAACTCACGGAGTCCGAACCCCATTTCAGCTGCTTGCCGGGCGGAAGCGCGGCCTGAATGTCGGGATTGGCCAGGTAGCTTTCGATCTCGGCCTGATCGGTCGTCGCGACGTAATACATACCGGGCAACTGTGACGGAGCCACTAGTTTCGAGAACGGACCGTTGGTTGCGGTCGCGCTATCGGCGGCCGCATTCTTTTTTGCCGTATCGGAGCCCGGCGTAAACAGCGACTTGATGCCTTGCTTCGCGCTGTCGCCCCGCACATCGGGCACCACCTTGCCCAGTTTCTTTTCTTTGACAATCCCGTCAAGCCGCGGCACGACTTTATCGAGCGCGCCCGTCTTGTCGGTAATTTGGAATTGCAGGAACGCCGCCTTCTGCACGACGTCGGTCGCCCGCTGTTGATCGTCGATGCCAGGCAGTTCAACAATTAACCGGTTGGAGCCGGTAATTTTTTGCACCACCGGCTCGGACACACCGAACTCGTCGATGCGGGTCCGGACGACTTTAAGCGCACGATCGAGCGCGTCGCTCTTGTTGGCGACCGCCTGTTTGGATTCGTCGATCTCAAGCGTCAGGTGCATACCGCCCTGTAAGTCGAGACCGCGTTTGAGCGGTACGCGCTTGACGGTGTCGTACACAAACACGCCGTTGCGCTTCACGCGTTCGACGGTGGTCCGCGGGAACAGCGTCCACACGGACGCGAGCACGAGGGCGACAATCGTGAAGATTCGGTACTTCAGATTCGACATTCCGAAGCCGGGAAAGTTGATGGTTGATCTGTTTTATCGGAGCCTAAAAGAATAGCCGAATGACAGCGCCTGGTCAAGCAATCTGCCGCTGTCGCAAGGAGTTGGGCCGTCATCGCATTCCGGCCCGGACACGGCCGATTACCACCTTTGCGACGGCTTCGTCCGTCGCGAGTTGCTTCATCAACGCGCCAGCATTGGCAAACTTTCGCGTATCCCGCAAGCGACCGACAAAATCGATGCGCACTCGGCTTCCGTACCAATCACCGCAAGCGTCGAACAAATGCGCCTCGAGCATTGTGGCCATTTCTCCGAACGTCGGCCGAGGCCCCAGGTTCAGCATGCCATCGTAGGTGCCGGAAGGTGTATGCGCACGAATCGCGTACACGCCCTCGGGCGGCAACAGTTTCCGCGACGACGGTGACGCCAGATTCAGCGTGCGGAATCCGAGCAGGCGACCGCGCCCGGCGCCGTGGACAACCACCCCGCTCATCGAATAGTGGCGGGCTAGCCCGTCAGCGGCGCGCGCCAGATCACCGCCGGCAACAGCCCGGCGAATTGCCGTCGACGAAATCGGGCGACCATCGCCGGCCGCTACCGGTGGCACGACCGTCACGTGAAATCCACGCTTCGCGCCAAGCACCTTGAGTACGTCCGCATCACCGGTGCGGCCACGGCCGAACCCATGATCATATCCGACGAGCAACTCTGTCATCCCAAAGCGCCGCCGCAACACTTCATCGACAAACTGGATGGCGTCGTACGCGGCGAGGGTCCGGGTGAACGGGACCACCACGGTATAGTCGAGGCCGCTCTCCACAAGCGCTTCGGTTTTTTCGTCGCCGGTCGTCAACAACAGAGGCGCAGCTGCCGGATTCACCACGTCAAGCGGATGGGGAGCAAAGGTGACCAGTACGCTCCGAAAACCGGTTTCGCGCGCCCGGGCTGCCAGCCGGTCAAGCACCAGTCGATGGCCGCGGTGTACGCCGTCGAAACTTCCGACCGTCAGCACAGTGCCTTTCGTGTCCGGCGGCAGTCCGCTGTCGTAACCGGCCTTCATTTGGGTGGCACCTCACGCATCACGACGCGCGGCTGCCAGCGGTCGCCATACTCCGACGAACGCCGCTCGGCAAACGCGATGAGCGCGCCCGGCAGCGATTTGTCCACGAGCGCAGCGAATTGCCCCGGCTCACGCGCCTCCACATCAATACCGCGTGTGACCAGCACTATTTCGTCATCCGTCACGGTCTGTTGCAGATACCCACCGAGCGCCGCCAACGGTGGCGCCAGCACCGCGCGCTTCTCCCGTAGATCTTCGAGGGTAGCCGCGCCGATAACGGAAAAAATCCCAGCTTGCGTCCGCCGGAGCGCAATGAGATGCGCCGCACTTCCGACGGCGACCGCGAGATCACGGGCCAATGCGCGGACGTATGTCCCGCCACCGCACGAGACATACAGGCGGCACGCGGTCACGGCATCGGGCGTGCCTTGAAAATCATAGAGCCGCAACTCGTGAATTGTAATTCGCACCGGAGCCAGCTCGACCGCGATGCCTTTGCGGGCGAGATCGTAGGCGCGCTGGCCGTCAATGCGCTTCGCAGAATACGACGATGGCACCTGGTCGATCTCGCCTGTAAACGACGGCAACACAGCTTCCAGGGCGGCGCGGGATGGTAGTGGCGCATCACGGACCACCGTTCCCTGCAAATCGTCAGTGTCGGTCTCGGCGCCAAATTGTAGTTGCGCTTCGTATCGCTTGGGATCGTCGTGAACATACTGGATTAACCGCGTCGCGCGCCCGGCGAACAGCACGAGCAGGCCGGTGGCGAAAGGATCCAGCGTGCCGCCATGCCCAATGCGTTTTTCAGAGAGTGACCGTCGCGCCAACGCGACGACGTCATGTGACGAAACGCCGGCCGGTTTATCGACGAGCAGGACGCCGTCAGCGCCCGTCGTCGTCGTCGGTTTTATTGGGTGCGTTTGTATCTTCCGGCCCGGCATCGGTCGCCGGGCGGAGCCCGCTGAGCAAAGTTTCAATACGCGCGGCGCGAGCGATACTTTCGTCTTGCTTGAAATTAATATGCGGCGCGACGCGTAACTTGAGGGCCCGACCCACCCGCCCACGAAGGCCGAGCGCGACACTTTGCAAACCGGTCATGGTGCGCTCACGCTCTTCGTCGGTGGTGCCGTAAATGCTGACGTAAATGATGGCCGCACCCAAGTCACGCGTCATCTCGACCGCCGTGACCGTGACGAGCCCAACGACGCGCGGATCCTTGACGCCGGTGGCGAGGAATGCGGCGACCTCTTCACGGACCGCTTCGGCGACGCGATCAGGACGACGGGTATCGCGCTGCGGCATGAAGACCTATGAGGCCGCAGGTGAGTCGAGCGTACGCGCCACGGATTCGCGACGGTAGCATTCGAACATATCGCCGACTTTGACGTCGTTGAAATTTTCAATGCCGATGCCGCACTCGAACCCGTCCTTGACTTCCTTCACATCATCCTTGAACCGGCGCAGCGAGCCAATCGTGCCATCGTACACTTCCGCACCATCGCGAATCACCCGCACGCGGCCCTGCCGGGTCATGATGCCGCTGCGCACAATGCAGCCGGCAATCGTGCCGATCTTCGACACCTTGAACGTCTCGCGCACTTCGGCTTCGCCAGAGATGATTTCCTTCTCGTCCGGGCGGAGCATGCCTTCGAGTGCGGCACGCACATCGGCGACCGCTTCGTAAATAATCTTGTACAGTTTGATGTCCACGCCTTCACGTTCGGCCGCCGACCGGGCCTTGTTGTCGGGGCGCACATGGAAACCGATGATGATCGCGCCGGCAGCCTTGGCGAGCAGGATATCGCCCTCGGTCACCGCGCCGACGCCACGCTGAATCACTTCGACCTGCACTTCGGCGTTCGACAGGTGCGACAGTGCATCGGCCAGAGCTTCGGCCGGACCGCCCTGGTCGGCCTTAATGAGCAGTTTGAGCGTGCGCTTTTCGCCGGCCGCAGCATGGGCCATAAAATCTTCAAGCGACACCGCGCCCTTGCTGGTGCGGCGGCTCTTGGCTTCGCGGTCGAGACGTTCGCGGCGCTGCGCAATGTCACGCGCTTCGGCGGAATCTTCGACGACGAGAAACTGATCGCCGGCCATCGGGACGCCGACCATGCCGAGCACCTGCACCGGAATCGCCGGGCCGGCAGCTTTGACCGGCTTGCCGCGTTCATCGAGCAACGCGCGCACGCGACCGGAGAACAGGCCGCAGATGAAATCGTCGCCGACGTGGAGTGTGCCGTTCTGCACGAGAATCGTTGCCACGGGGCCTTTGCCGGCGTCGAGCTGCGCTTCGACCACCGAACCCGCGGCGCGGCGATCGGGGTTCGCCTTGAGGTCGAGAATTTCGGCCTGCAGCAGAATCTGATCGATCAGCGTGTTGACGTTCGTGCCTTTCTTGGCCGAGATCTCGGAATGCAGGACCTGACCGCCGAACTCTTCGAGCACCACGCCATAGTTCAGCAGCTCCTGCTTCACTTTCATTACGTTCGCCGACGGCAAGTCGATCTTGTTGATCGCAACGATAATCGGCACACCGGCATTCTTGGCGTGCGAGATCGCTTCGATGGTCTGCGGCATGATCGAGTCGTCGGCCGCCACGACCAGCACGACGATATCGGTGACTTGAGCGCCACGGGCACGCATGGCCGTAAACGCTTCGTGACCAGGCGTGTCGAGGAAGGTGACCATCTTCCCGCCCGGCGTGGTGACGTGGTACGCGCCGATATGCTGTGTAATTCCGCCTGCTTCACCAGCCACGACATTCGCTTTGCGGATAAAGTCGAGCAGCGATGTTTTGCCGTGATCGACGTGACCCATAATCGTGACGACCGGCGGACGCGATTTGAGCGTTTCCGGTGCGTCCTTTTCGACTTCGGTCGGTGCGGCGGCGTACTCTTCTTCGCGCTGCGCGGCAAAACCGAACTCGCTGGCGATCAATTCGATCTGGTCGAAATCGAGACGCTGGTTGATGGTGACCATCAACCCAAGATTTTTGAATGCGAACGAGACGATCTGCGTGGCCGGAATCTTGAGGATGTCGGCCAGCTCGCTCACGGTGATGAATTCGTTGACACGTACGAGCTTTTTCTCGCGCTCGGCCATCTCGGCGCGTTGTGCCTCGAGTTCTTCACGCGAGCCGTCGTCACGCATACCACGACGTTTCGGGCCGGGTCCGCCCATCTGGCGCATGGTGCGCGAGATGTTCGCCGACACGGCTTCTTGATCGACCTGACCGCGCTTGCCCTTCTTGCGACGCGGGCCGGAGCTTGGCGCACCAGTTCCAACGCTGCTGCCCATGCTTGGCCGACGATCGTCACGGCGTGACACACCGCCGCCACTGCCGCTGCCCGGAGTGGCCGAAGCCACCGGGCGCGGCGGGAACGGCAAGTTGCTGCCGGGCGAACCGCCGGGGCGCTGGCGCGGTGCGGCGGGCACCACGGAACGCGGGCGCGGGCGATCGGCGTAACTGGGTTCGGAGGAGTAGGTCGTCATCTGGGCCGGCGGCGCGACTGGCGCGGCCGGCGGAGCGGGAGGCGGCGTCGGACGTGCTGGCGCGACCTCGGTGACCGGTTTCTGCTCCGATTCGACTACCGGTTCTGGTGCGCGCTTGACGATCGGCGCGTCGACCACGGGTTCAGCTGCTACCGCAACTACCGGGACGATGGGAGCAACGGGTTCCTCGACCACTGGCGGCAAATCGATCTTTCGCCGACGGGTAGTGGTTTTCGCTTCCGGCTCCGGCGCTGGTTCCGGTTCGGCCTTGGCTTTGCTCTTGGTGGTCTTCGGCTTTGCTGATGCCGCCGGCTTTTCGTCGGTGACGGCGTCGGATGCGGCAGAGGTGCGCCGACGGCGTGCCGGTGCGGCCGCCGCGGTCGACTTGGCGACGCGGGCGCGCTTCTCACGCTCCCAGCGCGCACGGGCCCGCGCGATCTGGTCGTCGGTGAGTTGGCTCAAATGACTGCGGACGACGACATCGAGCGCGCGAAGCATGGTGATGACTTCGTCGCTTGGAATGCCGAATTCGGCCGCTAAATCGTGAACCCGAAGCTTGGTCAAAACGTTTTCCCCTTTGCGTTCTTATTTTTCGTACGCGTTCGCCACTGTTGCATCGAGAATGCCGCACATGCCTTTCGCCAAATGCGCATCGACAATACCAATCACCGTCGTCGCTTCCCGATTGACTGCCCCGCCCAGGGTTGCAGCGGATTGCACCTCGATCGTTCGCACCTTCTTGGCTTCCAGCAACGGCACGATCTTGTTCAAACTGTTCTTGGATGCGTCAACGGCCACAAACGCGAGCAAGAGCGTTCCCTTGCCCGCCGCCTCACGCACCCGATCCACTCCTACGACCACCAACCGTCCGCGCAACCCGATGCCGATCAATCCGAGGAGGCGCTGCTCGACGGCTGCGGCAATCACTTGGCGTCTGACGCAGCCGGACTTTCGGTTTTGCCTGCATCGGCCGACATCACATCGGCGGTCGCATCATTGCCATCGTCTGTCAGTTCGTCGATCAGTTTCATAATACGATCGGCTTCTTCCGGCGCGATGCCGGGAAGCTTGAGGAAATCCTCGCGCTCCAAGTCGATGATGTCGTTCAACGTCTTGTAGCCGCCGGACTCGAGGACCGCGACCGTTCCCGGCGGCAGGCCTTCGATGTCGGACAATTTGACGTCGGCCGCTTCGTCCGCTTCCGGCTCTTCCGGCAACGGCGCGAAGAGCGGAACGTCTCCGCCGCGTTCCAGCCACTCGCGGCTCGAATACAAATCAATTTTCCATTCCGTGATTTCCGAGGCAAGCCGCACATTCTGTCCGTTGCGGCCGATGGCCAGCGAAAGCTGGTCTTCGTCCACGACGGCCTGAATTGTTTTGGTGGCCGCATCGCTGAAGACGCGGGCGACTTTCGCCGGTGCGAGCGCAAGCTTTGCGAACCGCTCCGGATCACTTGACCACGGAACGATGTCAATGCGCTCACCGCCAAGTTCCTGGACGACCGCCTGCACACGCGAGCCCTTGAGCCCGACGCAGGCGCCCACCGGATCGATCGAGTCATCCTTGGATATCACGGCAATCTTTGTGCGGCTGCCGACTTCACGGCTCGACGCCTTGATCTCGACGATGCCCTGCTGGATCTCCGGCACCTCGAGTTTAAACAGCGCTTTGACGAACATCGCATCGCCGCGCGACAGCACAAGGCGCGGGCCTTTGGGCGTCTCTTCGATTTTTTTGAGCACGGCGCGAATCGGTTCGCCCTGCTTGTAATCTTCGCGGTGATTCTGTTCGCGATACGGAATGATCGCTTCGGCTTCGCGGAACTTGTTGAGCATCACGACAATCTTACCACGTTCAATCTGCTGGATTTCGCCAGAGAGCAAATCGCCGACGCGGGAGTTGAACTCGTCACGAATCTTCGTGCGCTCGCCTTCACGAACGCGCTGAATAATGCGCTGTTTGGCCGCCTGCACGGCCGACCGCCCAAACTCGGCGAAATCGACCGGAATCTCCATGACGTCGCCGATCTGATAGTCGGGATCTTCAAAACGCGCTTCTTCGAGCGTGATGTCGCGCGCCGGATCTTCGACCGTCTCGACGACATTCTTGAGAAGGACAATGCGGATCTCGCCTTTGTCTTCGTCAATGTCGACTTCGGCCTGCACAGTAGGGCCGTGCTTCTTGGTCACGGCGGCGTGAATGCCGTCTTGGAGTAGCTCGCGCAATTCACTGCGCTCGATCTGCTTAAGCGTCGAGAGTTCGCGAATCGCGGTGAGAATTTCAGCCGAACCAGCCATCAGAAACTCCTACGGTTTCCAGTGGAACGCGAGGCGGGCTTCCGAGATATCCGCCAGCGCCAAATGGTGCTCATTGCCTTTCACATCGCGCAGGACGACCCGCTCCTGTGCGCCCTCGTCCTGCACCGCCACAATCTCCAAATCTGCCCGGCCGCCAAGCATAGCAAGCTGAGTACTCGTCACCGTAGCCCGACGACCGACAAATCGCCGCCACTCAGCGAACGTGCGCAATGGGCGCTCCATTCCCGGTGACGACACTTCCAGCACGTATCGTCCGTCAATCACGCCCGGCAATTGATCAAGTTTCGCTTCGATCGCCCGCGAGGCTTTCTCACAATCGCCGACTTGCACCTTCTCGAGGTCTGTACGATCAATGCGAACATCGAGGACTGGGCGACTTTTGCTTCCCCCGACCCGCAGTTCGACCAGCTCGTATCCGAGAGGCTCAAGTTCAGCAACCACAATCTGTTCCAGTGCTTGCTTCACGTTGGTTCTCTGCCTCGAACAAAGACAAACACAGACAAAAAAATGTGGGGAGACCTTCCCCCACATCGCGGCCGGCGACCTCAAACGTCGCTCAGACTCCTAATCATAGATGGAGACGGGAGCACAGTCAAGGACGCACCCGGTGCGGAAAGCCTTTGATGCGTTTGCACTGTGGCTAGTTTTTCATCGTGAGCAATGCGACGAAGAGTGCTCCTCTTCCCCATCCAGTCCTGATTTACGACGGATTGTGCAAGTTCTGCCATCGTGCAGTGCAGTTCGCGCTCGCGCACGATTCCTGTGGCGTGATACGGTTCGCGCCGCTTCAGGGTGCCTTCGCTCGCGCCCTGCTGGCACGGCGCCCCGAGCTCCGGGAAGTCGACTCGCTGATTTTCGTCGAAGCGGACCCTGAGACCGGCGCCGAGGTAATCTCTACACGTTCCGATGCCGTACTCCGCCTGTCGAACTACATGGGCGATGGTTGGCGTGCGATGTCGTTGCTGCGAATAGTCCCCGCAGCGATTCGAAACGGCGCGTACGCACAGTTCGCGCGCGTACGGTATCGCGTGTTCGGCAGGTACGAAGTGTGCCCGTTGCCGTCTGCGGCGCAGCGGGCGCGGTTTATCGACTGAGGGGCTACGTGGTCAGGTGCGCTGGCGGCCAGCGACGGCCGTCCTGCTTGTTCACTTCGCCAGTTGCTTGCGTATGGATTGCAGTTCCCGCCGGCGCGTCGCGCTGGTTTGCGGGTACGCCATCTTCAGTGCGGCAAGCGTATCGAGCACAATCCGTGAAACGATCAACCGGGCGTTTCGCTTATCGTCCGCGGGCACGACGTACCACGGGGCTTCAGCGGTACTCGTAGCATCGAGACACGTTTCGTACGCCTTCATGTATTGCTTCCAGAACTTCCGCTCTTCGATGTCGGTGGCGCTGAACTTCCAGTTCTTCTCCGGCTCGTCAATGCGTTCGAGCAACCGTTTGCGTTGCTCCTCTTTCGAGACGTGCAGGTAGAACTTGATGATGCGGGTACCGTTGGCGTCGAGATGCTTTTCCAAATCAACGATGGAGCGATACCGCTCATGCCAAACCGCCTTCATGTCGGGCGTCGCCGGCAGCCATTCGCTGCGGAGAATCTCCGGGTGCACCCGGGCAATCAGCACCTCTTCGTAATATGACCGGTTGAAGATTCCGATGCGTCCTCGCTCCGGAAGATTGCGAGTGGTGCGCCAGAGAAAATCATGTTGCAACTCGGTGTGGTTGGGGTGCTTAAAGCTGTAAACCTGACAGCCCTGCGGATTCACCCCGGACATCACATGCTTGATGGCGCCATCTTTCCCCGCCGCATCCATCGCCTGAAAAATCAACAGAACCGCATAACGATTCGATGCATAGAGGAGCTGTTGCTGCGCACTGAGTTGTGAAACATGGTCGGCCTGGAGCCCATGGTAATCATCCTTCGACGCGTAGACGGGCTTCACCTTCGTCGGCCATTTGCGAAGGTCGACCTTGTCGCCTTCGCGCACACGGAAATCCGAAGAATTTATTTTCATTGTCGTCCTGTTCGGCGGTGCCCGCCGGTATGGTCACGTGACGATGCTGCGTATCCCTGACTATGGTGCGACAATCACCCCGATTTGTCGTCCCGTATCACCGGCGCGGTGGGAGAAAAAGCGGTCGTTGTCGCAGCGCGTGCAGAACGGACTCGCGCTGACGCGGTGTACGCCGGCCTCCTTCGCCTGCTCGGCCAGCAACGCCCGCAGGTCAACATGCCGGTGCCGTACGGTTTGCCATCCTGTGAGTTGCTCAAATACGTCTGGGCTCACTTCGTAGCAGCGGCCACAGATGGCCGGCCCGAGGTGAACCGCGAGGTCGGCTGACTCGAAGTGCAGCGCACGGAGGCGTGCCAAGGCTTTGCGCACAAACCCTGCGGCGGTCCCGCGCCATCCGGCATGCAACAGCCCGACCAGGCCCGACGGGTGTGCAATAAACACCGGCACACAATCCGCGACTGTCACCGCGAGCGCCGTGCCACGCGACAAGGCAACATGGCCATCGGCGTTCTCCACCCGAAGCCAGCCCGCCCTACCGTCCGCATGCTCAATCATCGTGGTGCCATGCACCTGCCTGGCACTGGCGAGCCTCGGCACGGCCGGTGCGCTCGCGCTGAACTCGTGCTGCAGTGCGTTCCAGCGGCCTAATGCGAGTTTGTCCGGTGTTGGCTCGGCGAGTCCGTAATCGCCAGCCGAACGGGTCGTAACGAATGCCGCGATGCCGAACGCGGCGAAGTCGTCAATCGGCTCGCGGAGCGGAAGTTGTTCCGGCTCCGCGGCCGTCACGGGCGGCCATCCCCGACGCGCCGAATGTTTGCACCAAGTGCATTCAGGCGTTCGTCAATCCGCTCGTACCCGCGATCGATCTGGCCGACGTTGTTGATGGTGCTCGTCCCCTGGGCACACAAGGCGGCAATGAGCATCGCCATGCCAGCGCGAATGTCCGGACTCTCCACGGTCGCGCCGCGCAATTCGCTGGGACCAGCGACGAGTGCCCGGTGCGGATCACAGAGCACGATCCGCGCCCCCATACCCACCAGCTTGTCAACGAAGAACATCCGCGATTCGAACATCTTTTCATGCATCAGGATGATGCCTTTGCATTGCGTGGCGGCGACAATCGCAATCGACATCACGTCCGCCGGGAACGCCGGCCACGGCTGATCTTCGAGTTTTGGAACGTGTCCGCCGAGGTCACTCTGGATTTCCATGGCCTGCATCGCCGGCACGATCAGATCATCACCTTCCGCACGTGTCGTGATGCCCAAACGCTCAAACCCAAGACGAATAGACCGGAGGTGCTCCACGCCGGCACGTTCAATCCGCAATTCGGAGCGTGTCACGGCAGCAAGTCCGATGAACGATCCCACTTCAATATGATCGGGACCGATTTCGTGCGTTCCGCCTGTGAGTGGCGCTCCGCCGTGAATCGTCAGCAGGTTGGTGCCAATCCCCGCGATCTTTGCGCCGAGCGTGACGAGAAACCGGCAGAGGTCCTGGACGTGCGGTTCACTCGCTGCATTGCGAAGGGTGGTAGTGCCCGTGGCCGCGACGGCCGCCATCACAGCGTTCTCCGTACCGGTCACGCTCGGCTCGTCGAGAAACACATCGGCGCCGCGGAGCCCTGTCGTACTGAAGGCAATACGGTCGGTAAACTCATGCGCCGCGCCGAGCTCGGCGAGCGCGAGAAAGTGTGTATCGAGGCGGCGACGGCCGATCACATCACCTCCGGGCGGAGACAGCTCCACGCGACCGCACCGCGCCAGCAACGGAGCGGCCAGCAAAATCGACGCCCGGATACGGGCGCACATCGCCGCATCTAGCGAGCTGGCATTCACCGTCTTTGCGTGGATGTGGAGCGTGTTACGGCCCTTCCATTCGGCCTGCGCGCCCGTCGTTTTGATGAGGTCAACCAGCGTTTCGATGTCGCGAATACGCGGCACGTTCTCCAGCGTTACCGGGTGCTCGGTGAGGAGTGCCGCGGCGACGATCGGGAGTGCGGCATTCTTGTTGCCGCTCGGACGAATAGTACCGGAGAGGCGACGGCCTCCCTCAACGATGAATTGGTCGGCAGGCATGTGGTTGGAAACGGGGAACTGAAGTCGCGGGCTCCTGAAGGATGCCCGTTGGCGAAGTACACAGCAAGTTCTTGCGCAGCGTTGCTTGACCCTGTGCGCCGCGCTGTCTACGATCAGATATGACGATTCTTACGGCTTCAGCGGCACAGTGGCTTTTCCAGGCTGCTGCCGGCGGGCGCGACACCCTTCTCGTGCGACCGCTGCCGCCGATTCGGACGACGTTCGAGCAAGTCGTGTTCATCGCCTCTGGCATCACGTCTGTACTAACGCTTTTGCTGGTCGTGGCGCTGTTTATCGCGCTGATTTGGCTCCGGCGATCCCTCACCGCCGTTGGCGCGAAGCTGAACGCATTGTCGCTCGAGTTGCATCCGCTATTGCAGCAGGCGGCAGCGGCAAGTCAAAGCGTCAAGCGTACTTCCGACCTGATCCGCGAAGATGTCTCGACCATGCATGAGGCCATTCACGAGACCAGTGCGCGCGTGCGCGAGACCGTCGGTAATCTCGCCGACCGCGTGGACGATTTCACCGATTTGCTGGGCAAGGTTCACCATACCGCGGATTCGGTCGTGGATATTGCCGGTAGCACGATCAAGGGGCTGGCCTGGGGTGCACGGGCGCTGCGTGATCGGCGGCGCAAACGCAAAGATCGGCTCCGCAGCAAGAAGCGCGAGGCGGATTCCGACGATGACCTGGAGCTCGATGCGAAGGACGAGGCACCCGCGCTTGAGACGAAGAAACAGCGCCGCGTGCGGCGCTCGCGCGAAGAGACGAGTGATCTGGATTAGGCGGAACCGCAGGCGAATCATGCATCGCAAGATTGCACTGACCGGAATCGTCGTTACGGCGCTGTTGCTGATTGCGTTGTTGCCGACGAACGCGTGGGCGTGGACGCCAGGCACGCACATCCTGCTTGGCGAAGCAGTACTCCGCTCGGCCGCCCTGCTCCCCTCCGCATTGGCGGCGCTATTGCAGGCCCATCCGCGGGATTTCCTGTATGGCTCGATTGCCGCGGATACGAGCATCGCCAAGAAATACGCACGGTTCGGCCGCCACTGTCATTCGTGGCACGTCGGAACGGAGATTCTCGACCGCGCTGAGGCGGAGCCGCTCCGGGCTTTTGCGTATGGGTATCTGGCCCATCTCGCTGCCGACGCGATCGCCCACAACTATTTCGTTCCGCACCAACTCGCCGTCACCTCAAGCACCAGCGCGCTGGGGCACAGCTATTGGGAAAGCCGTTTCGAAACACATTTACTGCCGCTCTTCCCGCGCCGGGCGCACGAGATCGTCATGCTCGATCATTCGCGCAGTGACGAACACCTCGATCGCATTCTCAGCCCGACCATATTCAGCACGCCAACGAACCGGAAAATTTTTCGTGGTATGGTTTATGTGACCGATACCGAAAGCTGGCAGCGCATTTTTGGGCTGTTAGCCGAAAATAGCCGATGGGATCTTGAGGAACGGATCGTCGGCAACTATCTCGCCCGTTCGTTCGATTTTGTGATGGATTTTCTTTCACGCGATGTGGCGTCGGAGGCCTACGCGCTCGATCCATCCGGCGACCGCGCGCTGCGCAGCGCCAAACAAATTCGCCGCGCGGCACTCCGCGATGGTGGTGAAGCACAAGTGTTGGCCACCGCGACAGAGCATTTTGGATTGCCCGAGACGCGGCTCACGTTTGCGCAGCAACTCAACGCGCCGCTTTACTTACCGGCGCGCGCCGCCAAGAGCTGATTCACTTTTTTCGGATCGGCGCGGCCCTTCGATTTTTTCATCACGAAGCCGACGAGCACTCCTTGCAGTTTATTTTCGCCGGCACTGAATCGCGCCCCTTCATCCGGATGTTCGGCCCAGACTTCATCGATCCAGGCCACGAGCGCTGTATCGTCGCCCACCTGCAGGAGACCGTCCCGTTCGGCGATGGCTTTGGGACTTCCACCCTCAAACCGCAAGGTCGCAAACACTGTCTTCGCCGCTGTATGACTGAGGGTCCCGCGTTTGACCAATGAAATTAATTCGGCAAGCTGCGCCGCGTGCACCGGGAAGGTCGTGATATCGCTTCCCGATTCGTTCAGCGTGGCGAGGACTTCTCCCATCACCCAATTCGCGGCAAGCTTGCCGTCGTCGGCGGCGCGCGCTACGGCTTCGAAGTAGTCGCCCACGGCGCGACTGGCGGTGAGGACTTCGGCATCGGCCGCGCTCAGTGCGTATTCAGTCGAGAGTCGCGTCCGGCGCGCTGCCGGCAGTTCCGGCAGCGATGCCTTGATGCGGGCGATGTCCGCCTCGTCAAGCACCAGCGGCGGAAGATCGGGCTCCGGAAAATACCGATAGTCATGACTACCCTCCTTCGACCGCGAGCCCCGCACCTCGTTTTTGTGGGCGTCGAACAGCATCGTTTGCTGCACGACCAGCCCTCCAGCATCGTGGACCGCACAGTGTCGGATGAACTCCAGCTCCAGTGCTTTCTCCACATTGGAAAACGAATTCAGATTCTTGATTTCGGTGCGGGTTCGTAGCGCCGACTCTCCGTGCAACCGTGCGCTGACATTGGCATCGACGCGCAGACTTCCTTCCTCCATCGAGCAATCGGACACCTCGGCATACAGCAAAATCTCGCGGAGCGCGCGAAGGTAGGCGCCTGCTTCGGCGCTGCTCCGCATCTCCGGTTCGCTGACAATCTCAATTAGCGGCACGCCGGATCGGTTCAGATCGATCGCCGTGAAGCCGGGAAAGCGATCATGCACCGATTTGCCGGCATCCTCTTCCATATGAATGCGCGTGATGCCAATCGTGTGATTCGGGCCGATCTGGATTGCGCCCCGTTCGGCCAGCGGCTTGTCGAATTGGGAAATCTGATAACCCTTCGGCAGATCGGGGTAGAAATAATTCTTCCGTGCGAATATCGAACGCTCGTGGACCGTACACCCGACCGCGAGCGCCGCTCGCAACGCCAACTCGACAGCGCGCTCGTTTAATACCGGCAGTGCCCCGGGCAGTGCGAGGCAAACCGGACAGGTATTCTCGTTCGGCGCGTCACCGAAGTTGGAGGAGCACCGGCAGAACGCTTTCGTACGCGTCTTGAGCTGCACGTGCACCTCAAGGCCAATGACCATCTCGTAGCGTTCGTGGCTCATCCGTGCGCCTCGGCACCCAGCTCTGCCTCGAGCGCGTACGCGATGCGAAACATCGTCGCTTCGTCGAATCGGGCGGCAATCAGTTGCCCGCCAACCGGCAGACCGTCGATGCGACCGATCGGCTGTGACATCGCCGGCACCTCAGCGAGATTCGCGGTGACGGTGAAGATATCACTCAGGTACATCTCGTACGGATCGGAGATGGCGCCGATCTTGAATGCAGGGGTCGGCGTCGTCGGCGTGAACAGCGCGTGTACACCGGACGCGAACACCTCGGTGAAATCGCGACTGATCAGTTCGCGCACTTCCATCGCTTTTTTGTAATACGCGTCGTAGTAGCCGGCGCTGAGTACGTAGGTGCCGAGCAGAATTCGCCGCGTGACTTCGGTACCAAAACCTTTGGAGCGTGTTGCTTCGTACATCGCGCGCATCCCATCGCCTTCGATACGCAGGCCGTAGCGCACGCCGTCGAATCGTGCGAGGTTCGCGGAGCACTCGGCGGGTGCGATGATATAGTAGACAGGGATCGCGTACTCGGTATGCGGCAGTGAGACGTCGCGGATCTCGGCGCCACGGGCGCGCAACGCCTCAACGGCCCGGTCGGTACGCTCGCGTGTGGCCGCCGGGAGTGACGGGGGGAAATACTCTTTTGGTTTGCCGATGACGATGCCCTTAAGGTCGCCGGCCGTACTAGAGAACTTCGGAACTGCGCGCCGCACCGACGTCGCGTCGACGGCCGTATCATCGCCCGAGATGACTTCCATCGTGCGGGCCGCATCGTCCACGGTGCGGCCAAAGACACCGATATTGTCGAGTGATGAAGCAAACGCCACGAGCCCGAACCGGCTGATCCGGCCATACGTCGGCTTAACGCCAACGATGCCGCAGAACGCCGCCGGCTGACGGACCGATCCACCGGTCTCGGAGCCAAGGGCGATTGGCACAATGCCCGCGGCAACGGCGGCTGCCGATCCGCCGGACGATCCACCCGGCACGCGCGAGCGGTCCATTGGATTGCGCGATGTGCCGAATGCGCTGTGCTCGGTCGATGATCCCATGGCGAACTCGTCCATGTTCGACTTCCCGACGAGCACCGCGCCGGCTTCGCGCAGTTTCCGCGCGACAGTGGCCTCGTAAGGACTGATGTACCCTTCGAGGATGCGCGACCCACATGAGGTGAAGAGTGTCGGCGTTGCGATATTGTCTTTCAGTACGACCGGAACGCCGGCGAGGGCACCTGATTTCGTGGCAACGCTGGCCGCGATGCGGGAAACATTGGCGTCAGACGAGAGGATGCAGTTCAATCCGGATGGTCCGGCATCGACCGCACCAGCGCGCGCAAAACTTGCCTCAACCATATTTTCAGCGGTGACCGTTCCGTTTTGCACGGCGGCCGTGATGGCCGCCGAGCCGGCCGCGAGTAACGTGGCACTCACGATGCCTCTCCAGCATCCTCGTGCGTCGCTAAGCGCGGCACCAGAAAAAAGCCGTACTTCATTGCCGGAGCGAATGACTCGCGCGGATGTTGCAATGCGACACTCGGTGGTTCGTCGGAGCGCAGCGGCATCCCCGGTCGTACGGCGTCAGCCGCGGCAGCAACACCGGCACTGGAGACGCGTTCCAGCACTTCCATCTGCCCGAGGATGCCGCTCAACTCTTTCGCGAGCCCTTCGAGTCGGTCTTCAGGCACACCAATGCGGGCGAGGCCGGCAATGTGCCGAACATCGTCTTTCGAAACCGCCATTATTCGAATCCTCGTTCAAGTCCGGCGAACGCCACGACGAGCCGCTTTCGTCCTACCGCTTCATCATCAAAATCCACCGTCACCTTGGCGTCGCGACCGGTGCCGGACAGGTCAGCAATGGTGCCGCCGCCGAAGGTCTTGTGCCGCACGCGCTCACCTTTGGTGAACGAAGGCGTGTCCTGTGACATCTCCTCGATCTGCACGGCGCGCTCGCGCGACGCGTCGCGTCGCCAGGTGCGCGGCCCTTCTTCGTCCCATTCCGCCTGCGGGCGAATCGGACCAGCCATGGCACGCCCACTGGCTCTCAAACGAATTGTCGGCTGCTGTTCAAGCAGTTTTTCGGCAGCCGCAGTAATAAAGCTCGATGCTTTGGATGGCAGTATCTCGCCGTTCCGGCGCCGGCTGCGGGCCCACGAAAGATACAATTTTCGCTCGGCACGCGTGATGCCCACATACAGTAAACGCCGCTCTTCTTCGAGCGCGTCGGGGTCGTCAAACGAACGGCTGAGGGGGAACAGCCCATCTTCGAGTCCGCTAATAAATACGACCGGAAACTCGAGCCCCTTCGCTGTGTGCAACGTCATCATCGTGATCGCATCAGCCTCAGGACCAAGTTGATCGAGGCCGGCAACGAGCGTGGCCCGCTGCAGAAAATCGTCGAGCGGGCGCTGACTGACTTCCCCGCCGTCTTCGATGACCGTCTCGACGGCGCTGCGCACGAGTTCCTCGATATTGTTCAACCGCTCCAGACCCTCCGGCCCCTCGGCCTTGAGCGCCGCGGCGTACCCCGTGGCCGCGACAATGTCGAGGAGAATTTTATCTACGCTGGCATCGGCGGCCAGCAAGGCGAAACGATCGACGAGCGCCACGAACTCGCGGATCGATTCGCGCGTGCCGGCGCGCGCGGCTTCGGTGAGTGCCGGACGACGGCACGCCTCGAGGAGCGGCACGCCGGCGTCGGCGGCCGCAATAGCAATCATCTCCACCGTTGTTTCACCAATCCCGCGCTTCGGCGCCGCGATGGCGCGACGGAACGCTTCGTCATCGGACGGATTTGCGACGAGGCGGAGCCATGACACCAAATCCTTAATTTCGCGACGATCGTAAAACCGCACGGCACCAACCATCCGGTACGGCAGGGCGCGACGGCGGAACGATTCTTCGAACGTGCGGCTCTGCGCGTTTGTGCGATAGAGAATCGCCACGCCGCCCAGCGGCTCACCGAACCGCGCGCGCCGGGCGACGATTTCATCGGCAATAGCATCGGCTTCGTCACGATCGTCGAGCGCCGAAATCAATGTAACCGGATCGCCGCCCTCGCGTGTCGCCCGGAGTGTCTTGCCGCGGCGACCCGTGTTCTCGGCGATAACCACATTGGCAAGATCGAGGATGGCCTTAGTGGAGCGGTAGTTTTCCTCGAGCCGCACCACTTTTGCCGCCGGATAGTCACGCTCAAAATCGAGAATATTCCGGACGTCGGCGCCACGCCACCCATAGATGGACTGGTCGTCGTCACCGACGACGGCCACGTTGCCGTGCCGTGACGCGAGCAGACGAATTAGCTCGTACTGCGCGTGGTTGGTATCCTGGTATTCATCGACCAGCACGTACTTGAATCGCCGTTCGTAGCGCACCCGCACGTCTTCGTTGGCACGCAACAATTCGACGGGAAGCCAAAGCAGATCATCGAACGACACCGCATTGGCGAGCCGGAACGCGTCGTCCATATCGGCATAGATCGGCGCCACGGCCTTGGCCAGAGGAGTCAGGGCAAGTGTGGCGTACTCGGCGGGCGCGACCAGCGCGTTTCGCGCGTCAGAGATTGCTGAGCTGATCGCACGAGGGGCCCACGTTTTTGGAGACACCCGATGCCGCTGCATCAGACGTTTGATCACGGCCAGGGTGTCGTCTTCGTCGTAGATAGTGAATGCGGAACTGCGCCCGACCAAGGCCGCATTGGCGCGCAACAGTCGTGCCCCAATAGCGTGGAAGGTACCGACCCACATTCCCGACGGTGCTTCATCGAGCAGGCGGGTGATGCGTTCCCGCATTTCGCCCGCCGCCTTGTTGGTGAAGGTGACGGCAAGTATCTGGTCGGCGCGTGCATGTCCGTCACGGATCAGGCGGGCAAGACGCGCCGTGAGCACGCGAGTCTTGCCCGAGCCGGCGCCGGCGAGGACGAGCAGCGGACCTTCAGAATGTTCGACGGCTTCGCTCTGGGCGGGGTTCAGCGCAGGAGCGATGGGAGACGACACGGCCATACGACAAAAGTAACTCCGGTCAGCCGTCGAAGCACCGATGAGTCCAGAACCGAAGTCGCATGCACCGGAACGCGCCATCGCACAGCAAGAACATTCATCAATGGCCGCATATCGCGCATAGTAGCCGGTTCTGACGCATAGTCTTGCACTGGCCCTTCCTCTTTGGCGCCGCTCCGCTACGCTCACACATGACTTCCATTCGCATCATCGGCGTCCCAATGGACCTTGGCGCCAGCCGCCGCGGCGTCGACATGGGCCCGTTCGCCATCCGTTACACCGACTTGCGCGCCCGCCTCGAACGACTCGGCCACACCGTCGAAGACGCGGGGAACATTACCGTCCCATTCCGCGAGGACGCCGAACGCGGTGCCCAGCGCGGAGCGCGTTTTCTTGGTGCGATCACGGAGGTGTGCGGCAAAGTCGCAACGGAAACACGCTCGGCGCTTGCCGCCGGCGCCCGTCCGTTAGTGTTGGGGGGTGACCATTCATTAGCCGCCGGATCTATCGCTGGCGCATCGGCACATTTTGCCGATCAAGGTGAAAAGATCGGCGTGATTTGGATTGATGCACACGGTGATCTGCACACGCCCGGATCGTCGCGATCCGGCAATGTGCACGGGATGCCGCTCGCGCATCTGCTCGGTCATGGCGATCAGGGACTGTCCGGCATCGGCGGGCAGACGCCGGCCGTCCAACCCGAGCACGTGGTGCTGGTTGGCACTCGTGACCTCGATGTGCCGGAGCGCAAGCACACAGCCGAGTGGAAACTCGCCACGCTGACGATGCGTGCGCTCGACGAACGCGGGGTGCGCAGCGTCATGGATGAGGCCATCGCGATCGCATCGAAGGGCACTGCCGGCATTTGGGTGTCGTTCGATATGGATGCCGTCGATCCGGGCGCGGCGCCCGGCGTCGGCACGGCCGTCCCGGGCGGAATGACATACCGAGAAGCGCACCTCGTGATGGAAATGCTGGCCGATTCCGGAAAGATTCTCGGGATCGACCTGGTCGAAGTGAATCCGGTACTTGATGAGCGGAATCGCACTGCTGAGGTGGCGACCGCGTTGCTGTTGAGCGCGTTCGGCCAGCGGATTCTATGAGCGGCGCATTGCGGCCAGAGCCAAAATATGTCGCGCCGGATTTCCTGTCGCAGATACTGTCGTCGGCACCGGCGGCGTCCACCGCCGCGGCCGAAGCGGACGGCGTGCTCCCCGACAATTTTTTTGCCACGACAAACCTTCCGACATATGTGAAAGGCACCGACGGTCTCTGGGCGATGCCACGAGAGCCGCGCATGGACGGGTGTCTCGTCCGGGACGCTGACGGCGTGTATTGGGTGCGCGAGGGTCGGCGAGTCCGACGCGGTGATGCCGTGGTTATTGGACTGGCCGAAGACGGCAGTACAGGCGTGCTCGTCCACGCGCATGGCTTTCAGTTCGAAGATGCGGCGCACGGTGACTTCCATTTCATGAGCAGTCAGGTATCGCGCGAAAAGCCGATCGACTACCGGCAGATTGCGCAACTCCTCGTGGAAGAGCGAAAACGTGAGGGACACGTGCTCTGGGTCGCGGGCCCCGCGCTCGTGCATTCGCGGGCCCGCGACAATCTTGTCTGGTTCATTCGCAATGGATTCGTGCAAGGTCTGCTCGCTGGCAATGCCGTCGCGGTACACGACATTGAGGCGGCAATCGTCGGCACAACACTTGGCATGACCAGTAATGGCGAGCCGACCGTCGGAGGACACTCGGCCCACATGCGGGCGATCAACGCCGTGAGGCGCGCCGGTTCGATCGAGGCCGCGGTGACGAGTGGAATGATCAACGGCGGCATCATGCACGCCTGCGTGATTGAACATGTCCCGTATATCCTTTGCGGTTCCATCCGCGACGACGGCCCACTGCCCGGGGTCATTACCGACGCGGTGGCCGCGCAGGACGCCATGCGTGCGCACACCAAACAGGCAACAATGTGCGTGATGATCGCGACGGCGCTACACTCGATCGCCGTGGGGAACATGTTGCCAGCGTACTATGAGGACGGCCAGCGCGGTATTGTTGAGCTGCCGACGATCTGCGTCGATGCGAGTGAGTTTCTCGTCAGCAAACTCAAGGATCGCGGGACGCACCAGGCGATTGGAGTGGTCACAAACGCACAGGATTTCATGAGTATTCTTCGCGTCACGGTCGAAGCCGAAATCGCCGGGGCTCGGTAGCGCTCATCCCGCCAAAACCCGATTGCCGACGGGCGGGCGGCGCTCGGTCAACCGCGAAGGGTCAGATCAAACACCGCGCCGCGCTCGGAGGGTTGCAGGGTCAGCCGGCCCCCGTGATTTTCTTCGATGATGCGGCGGGTCAGGGCGAGGCCAATTCCCCATCCGCTCTCTTTCGTGGTGAAGCCGGCGTTGAAAATTTTTCGACGCAGTTCACGTGGTATGCCCGGTCCGTCGTCGGCGATGCGGACGAGAATGCCACTCCCCGACACGGGTTCCACTGACACCACGATGTTGCCGCCCCGCCCGGCGAGTGCATCGATGGCATTTTTCACCAGCGACTCAATCGCCCATTCCAGCAGCACGCGATCGCCAGCGATGGTCATTTTCGAGTCGGCGCGATGGTCGAGACGGATGGAAATGGCGTGCGCCAACGTGGGAACCCGTTTGGAAAAATAATTCACGACCTGTCCGGCAACGTCAAGCACATCCACCGGATCGCGTTTCGGTGGCCGACCTATCCGTTCAAACCGGTGCGCGACGCGCTCCAGGCGCTCAATGTCGCTCTCCATATGCGGGAGGGCTTGGATCACCATCGGGTCGTCGCGCTCGCGTAGCAATTCGAGCCAGCCATGCATACTGGAAAGTGGAGTCCCCAGCTGATGCGCCGATTCGCGCGCCATGCCAGCGAAGATGCTTTCACGGTCGGCACGACCGCGGGTCAGCAACACGGAAATGCCGGCGAGCAGCAACACGACAAGCACCGCCAACTGCAGTGCCGGAATAATGCGCATGCCGTTGACGATCGGAGTGTTGCCGTAATACACCTTGCCGCCATCCGGCGAGACCACAGGAGCGTTTTCGCGCTCAAGGACGGCGATGTACTCGCGAACGCGTGAATCTTGCGGCATGACAGATTCGTCAAGTCCGGGCAGATTGATCCACGCGATGGGATTGCCGAGCTTGTCCGTGACGATGGCCGGTACGCGCAGGTTCTTGATCGATGCGCTCATCTCGCTGACCGCCGCCATTTGTCCGGCAACCGACGTGTCGGAAATGGCGGTGTAGATCCGGCCATAGAGTGCGCCTGTCTGTTGGGCCTGAACCCGCAGCGATGAGAACACCCCGAGGGTGTACCAAGCAAACCACCCAATAACGAGCAGCAAGCCGACGGTAACAACAACAATCGGCGCGCTGCGCTTCATCTGCTATTTGATCACGTCAGCGCCGAGATACGGCCTGAGCGCTTCGGGAACACGTACGGTGCCGTCGACGTTCTGGTGATGCTCCAGCAGCGCACCGAACACGCGCGCAAACGCGAGTCCGGAACCATTCAATGTGTGTACAAACCGCGGCTTTTCATTCGGTGCCGGCCGATAACGAATGCCCGCCCGCCGCGCCTGAAAATCCCCGAAGTTCGAGCACGATGACACCTCAAGCCATTTCCTTACACCGGGCGCAAAGACTTCCAGATCATAGGTCTTGCTGCTCGACGCACTGGTATCGCCAGCCGCCAGTAACAACACGCGGTACGGCAACTCCAATCGTTGCAGGACCATCTCCGCGTGCCCGGTCAGCAACTCGTGCTGTGCGGCTGACGTTTCTGGTGTGCAAAAACGAACGAGCTCGACCTTTTCAAATTGATGCAGGCGCAACAGCCCGCGGGTGTCTTTCCCGGCCGCACCGGCTTCCCGACGAAAACAGGCGCTGAAGGCTGTCAGCGCGATGGGCAGCGTTCCTCCATCGAGAATCTCACCCGCGAACAGATTCGTCACGGGCACTTCGGCGGTCGGAACCGCGAACAGGGCATCATCGCGCAACGCGTAGAGTTCCTCTTCAAACTTCGGCAGTTGTCCCGTGCCGGTCATCGATGCGCGGTTCACGAACTGCGGCACCCATGTTTCGGAGTAGCCGTTCTCTTTGGTATGCAGATCGAGCATGAAATTCATCAGTGCCCGCTGCAAACGCGCTCCGACACCGCGATAGACGACAAATCCGGATCCCGAGATCTTTGCGCCGCGCGGCAAGTCGAGCAGTCCGAGTGCCTCGCCGACTTCCCAGTGCGGCTTCACGCCGTCGACGGCCCGCGGCGTGCCCCAGCTGCGCATCACAACGTTTGCCGACTCGTCGCCAGCCGGGACATCGGCGGCGGTCATATTCGGCAGCTCCAGCAGGATGGCGTCGAGTTCGGTCTCCGTTGCGGCAAGCCCGGATTCGATTACGGCAATTTCGTCGCCGAGTGCGCGGGAACGGGCGACGAACTCGTCGGCATTCTCTTTCGCCTTTTTTAGCCGGGCAACTTCCTGGCTCGCAACATTGCGCGCCGCCTTGCGCTCCTCGACGGACTGAATTGCTGTGCGTCGTTCGCGATCCAGGAGCTGGGCCCGATCGATGCGCGGCCCGAACATGTCGAGTTTACCCCGGCGCTGCATCGCGTCTCGGAGCGCATCGGCCTCGTCGCGCACCACACGGATGTCGTGCACGCTAGAAAGTCGGGAGTCCGATCGTCAGCGCACGGAAGCCGCAGTTGATGTCGATAATCGTGCGACCATACAGCGTGCGGCTTGGCAGATTGAGCGAGTCAATCACAATTTTCGCATACAGATACGGCGAGATACGCCCCTGACAGGCGATCTGCGTAGACTGGACGGCGATCGCATCGCCCGGTTTCGCGACTGTCACCGAGTCGGAGTTATAACCGGTCTTTGGCGCAGCAGTCAGCGCGTCATAGCCACCGGCGATGACTTGGATTCCGACGGTGCGCTGGCCCAATGGATTCTGCCCGACGAGCGCCACGGGCAAAAGTACAATCTGTCCGGCGGAGTTGATATCAAACGCCACATCAAAGGAAAACGTGCCGTCCACATGCGCGGGCGAACGCAACGCGATCGCCAGGGCCGTCGGATAAATCAGCGGTGATCCCGTCAGCGCATGGACCTGGAATACGCTTTCGTAGTTCGTTAACTGGGCAAGATTGGCGGTCGGACTACCGCAGGCGCCGAGGAACACCGTGCACCCCAGAACAACGGGCGCCGCGAGTCGGGGCAGGAAGGCTGGTTTAGCGAACATTTTCAGTGTCATCATTGGATGGCGTAGTGTATCCTGAAAGAGCTCTAACTTCAAGCGAATGCCGTGCTTGACTTCACTTGGCGGGTGCGTACACTTCGACAATCTTCCACATCCGGAGCGGCCCGTGCCCACCATTCGCGATCTAGTCGCGGCGATTCGGCAACGTGATGGCGTCGAGGCCGCAGTAGTTCTCGGCCGCGACGGCCTGTTGATCGATAGCCAAGCCCTTCCAAACGTTGATGCCGAGCACGTGGCGGCACACGTTCCGAATATCATTCAATATGCCGACGAATTCGGTGCCGCCGCTCAGCGTGGCGCGTTGCTCACGGCGGTACTCGAACTCGAGCACGGACTGGCCGTGCTGTCGTGTTTGTCGCCCGACGCCGTACTGTTGGTGCTGGTCCAACCCTCGGCGAACCTCGGACAGTTGCTCTATGAGCTGCGGCGCAATCGCGCCAATATCGCCGCCCTCGTTTGACCGGCTTCCCGCACTTTTTTCGTTCTCTATCCGTGCCTGACACTTGGGCGTCGCGGTGACGTGGCACATTCTGGTTGCGGATGACGAACCGCATATTGGCCGCATCATTCAGACGAAGCTCGAACAAGGGCCGTTTCGCGTGACATTGGTGTACGATGGTGCAGAAGCACTGCGGGCATTAGATGAATACCCCGATATTGCCCTGTTGCTCCTCGACTTGATGATGCCCCGGCTGACTGGGCTGGAAGTCCTTGCCAATATTCGGGCAGATCCGCGCCGGTCCGCACTTCCCTGCGTGATTCTCACTGCGGCCGGGCAGGACGAGCGATATGACGAAGCGATGCGGCTGGGGGCCAGTGATTTCATTACAAAACCCTTTAGCCCAAAGCGGCTCTACGCACGCGTTGTCGAATTGACGGGCGCGACCGCAGCTGGCGGCACGCCATGAACGGTGCAACGTGGACCGTGGTTCTCGCTGGGGGTGTGGGGTCACGGTTCTGGCCCATGAGCACGCCCGAGCGTCCAAAACAGTTTCTGCCGTTGCTCTCGGAACATCCGATGCTGCGTGATACGATGGACCGACTCGGGCCCATCTCTCCGCCGGAGCGAACCCTGATATTAACGAACGCGTCGCTGGCGACGGCAGTGCGCGAGATCCTTCCGTCGCTACCCGCCGCAAACGTGATCGCCGAACCACGGGCCGCCGGCACTGCAGCGGCACTGACATGGGCGGCGCATGAGATAGCTCGGCGAGACGGCCGCAGCGCGGTGATGGTGTCGGTGCACGCGGATTCAGCGATTGGAGACATCGCGGCATTTCAGGCCACGTTGTTGGAGGCCGCCGAGGCGGCCCGTCGCGAGCAGGCGATTGTCACGGTGGGGATTGTGCCACGCTCGGCAGACACGGGGCTTGGATACATCATTCCGGGATCCGTGGTGCACGGATCGCTGAAGCGTGTCGAACGCTTTGTGGAGAAGCCAACGGCCGCACGTGCGGTTGAGCTCGTCGCCGCGGGCGGACTGTGGAACTCGGGAATTTTTGCGTGGCGTGTTGGCGACTTGCTCGACGAAGTGCAGGCGCTGTGTCCCGAGGTTTGGCCGGCGCTGATCGCTCACCCGACGGACTCGGCCGCGTTCTTTGCTGCTGTTATTCCGGTTGCAATCGATGTCGGCGTGCTCGAGCGCAGTGAGCGCGTGATGGTGTTACCCGGGGATTTCGGCTGGAGCGACGTCGGGACATGGGCAGCGCTGCGCGATGTGCGTGTACTCGACCAACAGGGCAACGCTGCGGCTGGATCAGTGCTGCTGCGCGATGCCCATAACAATATTGTGCACGCCGAGGGGACGACCGTTGTGCTCTATGGCGTCGAGAATCTCGTCGTCGTCGCCGCGAATGGTATTACGCTCGTGACGACTGTCGATCGTGCGACCGACCTGAAGTCGTTGCTCAGTTCGTTACCCGCAAAGGTGCGCGACCGGTGAGCGCCGCCTCCACGATGGTGCTGTATGACGACACAGCGGCTCGGATGCTCGAACCGTTTGCCCTGACGCGTCCACTCGGGGAGGTCCGGGCCGGGGCTGACTTAATTCGCGAGCGCTGGGAACGAGTGACCGCAGTGCGCGCCTCGGGCTTTATCAGCGCAGCGCATCTTGCCGCATTTACGGAGTTCGGATCGCCGAGAGCGGCAACTGGTGTACTCGCCGCGGGAACACTGCTGGTGAATGCGCGATTCGTACCGGCCATTGGCGCACCGCTGCCGGCAGGCAACGTATGGACTAGCGGCGGCCACATCGCCGCCGTGCGACTCACTGCCCCCCTCGATATAGCGGCGCTCGGCGATGGCAGCGCGACGCTCGACGCCATCGCTGCCGGACACATGTCGGCGTCAATCGACGGCTGGTGGCTGCACCATGTCTGGGACTTGATCCGTTATTTGCCAGCGATGCTCAGCGCAGATATTTCCGCTCTGGCGTCGGAAGGCGATTCGCCGCCGGCGCAGATGGCCGTGATCGGTGAACACGAAGCGCGCATCTCGCGCGGCGCGTATATCGAGCCATATGTGTTCGCCGATACCACTGCGGGGCCCGTGCTGGTGCGGAGCGGCGCCCGCGTTTGCGCGTTCACGCGGCTCGTTGGCCCCTGCGTGATTGGTAAACATTCCATCGTCGGCGGTGGTCGAATTGCGGCCTGCTCCATCGGTGATTACGCTCGTGTGCACGGCGAAATGAGCATGACAATCGTCATTGGACACGCCAACAAGGGCCACGATGGGTTTGTCGGTCATACCGTGATCGGCCGTTGGGCAAACCTCGGCGCGGGAACGATCACCAGCAATCTCAAGAACAGTTACGGGACAGTCTCCCTCTGGACTCCCGAGGGTGTGACAGCCACCAGCCTGCAGTTTCTTGGCTCGATGCTTGGCGATCACGCAAAAACAGGAATCGGAACGCGGCTGACAACTGGCAGTGTGATTGGTGCGGGGTCAAATGTGTTCGGCTCCAGCATGCTTCCCAAATTTGTGCCTCCGTTTGCGTGGGGTGATGCACCGCCGTACGGCACGTTCGAACTCGCAAAGTTTCTCGAAGTCGCGGAGCGCGTGATGGCGCGGCGCGAGACCCCGCTTAGCCGTGACATGCGCCAAACGCTCAGCGCCGCGTGGGAGCGGCGGGAGCTATTCACTCCGTGAGGGCATGGACGTTGGGGAGCGGCAGCCGCGGGAACGCCATCGTGATCGAGTGTGGCAGCACGCGCATTCTCGTTGATGCTGGGTACCCGGCGCGTACGCTGGCCAGACGGCTCGCGACCGCAAACATCGCACCGGAATCGATCAGCGCCGTCGTGGTGACACACGAGCACATCGACCATTCCAGAGGAGTCGCGCCGGCTCACGCGCGTTGGGCGTGGCAGGTATTCGGCACGGCCGGAACACTCGCAGGTATCGATGCACTCCCGACTGGCTCCCGTCAGGCCATCGAGCCAGGCACGCCGTTCGCGGTAGGTGATTTTGACATTACCTTGGTACGCGTTCCCCACGACGCCACGGCACCGACCGCCGTGCTGCTCACGGGGCGCCAATCCGGATTCCGGGCCGCGGTCGCGCATGATCTCGGGATGGTACCCGATGGGCTGCGCGGCGCACTCAGTGATCTCGACCTGCTTCTGCTCGAGTCGAATCACGACGACCATATGTTGCGCACGGGTCCTTATCCGGCCTTTTTGCAGCAGAGAATCGCCAGTCGTACGGGTCATTTGAGCAATCACCAAACAGCCGAGTTGGTGGGTGGTCTGAAAGTGGCGACGCTGAGTGCGCTGGTGTTGCTGCACTTGAGCGAGAAAAACAACACGCCGGGGATTGCTACGGCGAGCGCAAAGCAGGCGCTGCAGCGGGCTGGTGGCCGCTGCCCGGTCACCGCGGCGCCGCAGGGTGATATTGCCGGCCCGTATGGCGATGTACACCGTCGGCCGCAGCAGTTGGCGTTAGCGATCTAACAGGGTTTCCGCCAAACCGCTTTAAAACAGAACGCCTCCCCGAAGTTCCGGGGAGGCGTTCTTCGTAGAAGCGGACAATCGTTACGGCTTCTTCATGGTCGAATCGGCCTTCTTCTTCATGGTGTCGCCTTTCTTCGACATCTTGTCGCCCTTGTCTTCCATCTTTCCGCCGGCCTTCGCTTCCTTATTGCCGGTCTTTTCCATCTTCTCGCCCTTCTTCATCGTCATTGTGCCCGTCTTGGACATTTCCTTGCCCATCTTGGCCATTGAATCGCCCTTGGCCTTCATTTTGGTGCCCTTCGAAGCAACAGCAGCACCAGTGGCGGCCTTCTTCATCCCGGTCTTTTCCATCTTGTCGCCGGTCTTTTCCATCTTGTCGCCAGTCTTTTCCATCTTGGTGCCTTTTGCCATCGCCGCCTTGGCTTTCGCCGTGTCGGACTTGGTCGGGGCAGCCTGTGCGAACGCAGTGGCGGCGCACATCAAGGAGAGAGCGGCAACAAACGCAAACGTAGTCTTACGGGTCATACATCCTCCGACGGGGGGTTAATCAAGCGCGCACAATGCGCGCGGGTGGGATCTCGGCCGACATTGGCATGGGTCCTGTGCAACGCATGCAACATCTATAGAATGCCCTTTTTTGGATCTATTCGCAATAGGGACTTTTGGCTTCCCGATGGCGTCACAACGGTCAAAGCGGGGATCCGGAACTCCGGACCCCCGCTTTGTTGTTGTCCCGCCGTACATCGGGCGGCAGTGCGCAGCGCTGTACACTGCACCCTCGCGCTGGCAGTGCGCAGCGCTGTACGCTGCACCCTGCCCGCCCACTGCCGTACTAGTACATCCCGCCCATGCCGCCGCCACCAGCCGGTGGATGCGCCGGTTCACGTTCCTTCTTCTCGACAATCAGCGCTTCGGTCGTGAGCAACAGCGAGGCGATCGACGCGGCGTTCTGCAATGCCGTGCGGGTCACCTTCGTTGGGTCGATCACACCAGCGAGGACGAGATCCTCGTACGTGTCGGTCAACGCGTTGTAACCGAAGTTCTTGTCCTTCGACGCGCGCACCTTCTCCACGACGATCGAACCTTCGCCGCCCGCATTGTATACAATCATGCGGATCGGCTCTTCGATGGCGCGACGAATGATGTCCACGCCGATCTGTTCGTCGGCATCGAGCTTGAGGCCCTTCAGGGCCGACTGCGCACGCACAAGCGCGACGCCGCCGCCGGGGACAATGCCCTCTTCCACCGCGGCGCGCGTTGCGTGCAACGCATCTTCGACACGGGCCTTCTTTTCCTTCATTTCGCTCTCGGTCGCTGCACCGACGTTGATCACCGCGACACCGCCGGCGAGCTTCGCCTTACGCTCCTGAAGCTTTTCCTTGTCGTAGTCGCTCGTCGACTTCTCGACGGCCACTTCGATTTCCTTGATACGACCCTTGATCTTGTCTTCTTCGCCGGCGCCGTCGATGATCGTCGTGTTGTCCTTGTCGATCACGATGCGCTTGGCACGGCCAAGATCCGTGAGGACGGCGTTCTCGAGCTTGAAGCCGACTTCTTCGCTGATTACCTGACCGTTCGTCAGCACAGCGATGTCTTCGAGCATCGCCTTGCGGCGATCACCAAAGCCCGGCGCCTTGACGGCCGAGATCTTGAGCGTGCCACGGAGCTTGTTCACCACGAGCGTCGCGAGCGCCTCGCCTTCGACGTCTTCGGCAATGATGAGTAGCGGCTTGCCGGTCTGTGCAACCTTTTCGAGCACCGGGAGCAGATCCTTCATCGACGCGACTTTCTTGTCGTGGATGAGGATGTACGCATCTTCGAGCACCGATTCCATCTTGTCCGGATCGGTGATGAAGTATGGCGAGAGATAGCCGCGGTCAAACTGCATCCCGTCGACCGTCTCGAGCGTCGTCTCAAGGCCGCGAGCTTCCTCGACCGTGATGACGCCGTCCTTGCCGACCTTCTCCATTGCGTCGGCGATCAGATCGCCGATTTCCTTGTCGTTGTTCGCCGAGATCGAACCAACCTGGGCGATTTCCTTTTTGCCGCTCGTCGGGACGGAGATCTTCTTGAGCTCCTCGACGATCGCGGCCACGGCGCGGTCGATGCCACGCTTGATGGCCATCGGGTTTGCGCCGGCCGTCACGTTCTTGAGCCCTTCACGGAAAATCGCCTGAGCAAGCACGGTCGCCGTGGTCGTGCCGTCGCCGGCATTGTCGCTGGTCTTGGTTGCGACTTCCTTCACCATCTGCGCGCCCATGTTCTCGACGGGATCCGAAAGCTCGATTTCCTTCGCGACGGTCACGCCGTCCTTGGTGATCGTCGGTGCGCCAAACTTCTTGTCGATGACGACGTTCCGGCCGCGCGGTCCGAGGGTGACCTTCACCGCCTCGGCGAGCTGATCGACGCCGCGCTTGAGAGCGGCGCGAGCGTCAACGTTGAAATGGAGTTCCTTGGCTGCCATTGCTTGGTATTCCTTCGAAGAGAGGTTGGTTTAGCGGTGTTGAGCGGCGCTTAGCTGATGACGGCGAGGATGTCCGACTCGCGCAGAATCAGCACCGGCTCGTTGTCGATCGTGACTTCGGTGCCACTGTATTTGCCGTAGAGAATCTTGTCGCCGACCTTCACTTCCATCGGCACGCGCTTGCCCTCGTCGAATCGGCCCGGTCCAACCGAAACGACCTCACCCTGCTGCGGTTTTTCCTTCGCTGTGTCCGGGATGTAGAGTCCACCGCGCATCTGCTCGGTGTCCTCCAGCGGCCTGACGACGACGCGGTCGGCCAACGGCGCGACCTTCGACGCGGTAGCGGCTTTTGCTGCCATGATGAACTGTTCTCCTTTCGAGGTTCAAAAAGACGAATAACTGAGCTGTTAGCACTCGTCTCGCGTGAGTGCTAACAGAACCTAAGCATAAACGGTGTGGCGCCTGCGATCAACTCAGCAGGTCGTACGCCATTGCTGTGCCGAGGAGGGTCAGATCGGGGTCGATCTTGTCGAACTCCCGGCAAATATCCTTGAACGTGCTCGCAAGTCCTCCAGTGGCAACGACTAGCGGCTTTGCCTTGCGCGGCCAATCGGCCTTAATGCGCCGCACGAGCCCGTCGATCGACTCCGCCGAGCCGAGCACGACACCCGAACGAATGCACTCGTCGGTGCGGCGGCCGATCACGCTCTTGGGCGCGACAATCTCGGTGGCCGCAAGCTTCGATGTCTTCCGGAAAAGCGACTCCGCCGACATCAGAACGCCCGGCGCAATCACCCCTCCGAAG
This sequence comes from Gemmatimonadota bacterium, assembly GCA_025358315.1. Lineage (GTDB taxonomy): Bacteria > Gemmatimonadota > Gemmatimonadetes > Gemmatimonadales > Gemmatimonadaceae > Fen-1231. Next base: position 33,278 of record JANYKA010000244.1, read on the forward strand.
AACACACCGTCGGCGCTGATGCAATCGAACGTCGTCGCAGTGCCGAGATCGACCACGATGCAGTCGCGCTTATAGATGCGGCTCGCCGCGAGCGTGTTGATGATGCGGTCGGCGCCCACGGTGAGCGGCTCGTCGACATCCAGGGTGATCGGAAGACGCGAGCGGCCGTCGATGATCACGGCGGCCTTTCCCGTGAGTCGCTCGCATGCTTCGGCCAGCGGCGCGGTGACCGCCGGCACCACGGATCCAATCGCGCTTCCCTTCACCGCCGAGCGTTTGACGCCGGCGGAATCGAGCAGCGAGAGGAGCAGCAGGAAAGCTTCGTCCGGCGTGCGGCTTCCGTCGGTCGTCACGCGCCAGCGTTCCTTCACGCGAAGCCCGGCGCAGAGCCCGATGGTGGTCTCCGAGTTTCCAACGTCGAACGCGAGTATCATTTTTCCGTTTCGCACGCTGCCTCCACTCATGTGGCGAACTCGAGAGAGCCCGCGCGGAAATGCGATATGCCGTGCTCGCCGGTGATGATCAGGGCGCCGTCGTTTGTGATGCCGTTCACCACTCCAACCGCGGGCTTCAGACAGCGCCGGTCGCGCGCGAAATCGCGACGTTCGAACTCGGCGAGCTCGGCCGCCGTAAGCGGTCCTCGCGCGGCGGCCGCGGCGCGCAACGCCGGAACGAGCGCGAGCACGAGCACGCTGCGATGCGTGCCGGGAAGGAGACTGGCCGCCGCCGCGAACTCGGGCGGCGACGTGATATTCACTCCGATTCCGACCGCAACCCAGTCCGCTTTCTGCTCGCGCCAGCGCGCCTCGACGAGAACGCCGGCGAGTTTTTTCCCGCCGGTGAACAGATCGTTCGGCCACTTGATCTGCACCGGCGCTCCGGTGAACAGCTCGAGCACCGGCGCGGCGTGCAGGCCGAGGCGAAGCGAGAGGACATCGAGCCCCGATGCGGTACCGGGACGTTCGAGCAGCGTCATCCAGAGTCCGCGATTCTGTTCGGATTCCCAGCGCTTGCCGACGCGGCCGCGACCCGCCGTTTGTTCGTCGGCAATGATGATCGTGCCGCCGGGCGCGCCCTCGGCGCCGAGTCGATGTGCTTCATCCATCGTGGACTCGACCCGCGGCATCAGCACGACGCGCGGCACCGAGAGTGCCGCTGCCAGCGCGTCGGCGTCCATGCCGTCGATCATGTGGTTCGTCATGCGCGGGTCAAGAATGCGCTCGGTAGGCGATGAGCGCGAGCACCGCTGCGCCGAGCGCGAACCGGTAGAGCGCGAACACGCCGAACCCGCGCGTCTTCACGAAGCGCATGAGTACCGTGATGGCGAGCAGGCTGCTGAGCGCGGCGGTGACCACCGCGACGGCGAGCGGCAGCGTCACACCGCCCTGCGCGAGCGCTTTCGGCACTTTAAGAATTGCAGCGGCGGCGATGATCGGCATCGACATCATGAAACTGAACGTCGCCGCGCTCGCGCGATCGAATCCGAGCGCGCGGCCCGCGGTGATGGTGGCACCGGAGCGTGAGACGCCGGGAATCAGCGCGAACGCTTGCGCGCATCCAATGAGGATCGCGTCGCGAGTGGTGAGGCCGTCGAGTGTGCGATCGCGCCGCGAGCGCGCGTCAACGATCCAGAGCACCGCGCCCATCACGATGAGCGCTGCCGCGATGAGAGCGGGCTCGCGAAACGCATGCTCTGCTTTCTTCTCGAGCAGCAGACCCGCGAGTCCGCCCGGAATGGTGGCGATGACCAGGAGGATCACGCGACGCTGTTCGACCGTCTCGATGCGCCGGCTGGTGACGATCGAGAGCGCCGCGCGCACGAGCGCAATCCACTCCGCGCGAAAGTACCAGAGCAGCGCGCCGAGCGAGCCCACGTGCAGCGCGACGTCGAACGCGAGGCCCGGCTCCGGCCAGCCGAATGCCCACGGCGCGAGCGCGAGATGCGCGGAGCTCGAAATGGGCAGGAACTCCGCGAGCCCCTGCAGCGCGCCGAGCACGAACGCCTGAAACACGGAGAGTTCGTTCATCGCGGCCTACCGTTTTGGAAGCGAACGCATGTAAAGCGACTCATACTGCGCGACGATTTGGCCGGAAGAAAAACGGGCGCGCGCGTCAGCCGCAGCGGCGGCGCTCATGGCGCTCCAGCGCTTGGGATCTTTCAGCAGCGCGATGCCGAATTGCGCGAGGCCGTCGATATCACCAACCGGACGGAGCGCGCCGGTCACGCCGTCCTTCACGACTTCGGTGATGCCGCCGACATCGTAGCCGAGCGCAGGCGCGCCGCACGCGAGCGCCTCGAGCGCGCTCAGGCCGAACGATTCGCGATCCGTTGGAAGCAGGAAGAGGTCGGCGGACGCGAGGAGCGGCGCGACCGCGTCGATGCGTCCGAGGAAGTGCACGTCGTGCTGCACGCCGAGGGCGCGCGCTTCTTCTTCGGCGGAGAGGCGGTCGGGGCCGTCGCCAACCATCACGAGCACGCTCGGCACTTCCTGGCGCACCTTCGCGAAGATGCGCACGACGTCGAGCACGCGCTTTACCGGGCGGAAGTTGGAGATGTGCATCAGGATCTTCTTGTCCTCGCCCATCTGCCGCCGAAGCGCCGGCTCGTGCGCCGCGCGATTGTAGACAGCGGGATCGACGAAGTTCGGAATCACCTCGACGTCGCACGCGGTGCAGCCGAACGCGCGGACCGTCTCTTCCTTGAGAAACTGCGAGACCGCCGTGATGCGATCGGACTTTTCGATCGAGAACTTGGTGATCGCATGGAACGAGTGGTCCTGCCCGACGATCGTGATGTCGGTGCCGTGCAGCGTGGTGATCACCGTGATGTCGCGCCCTTCCTTGCGCAGCATTTCCTTCGCGATCCACGCGCTTGTCGCGTGCGGAATCGCGTAGTGCACGTGGAGAAGGTCGAGCCCCTCGTTGATGACCACTTCGTGCATGCGCACGGCGAGCGCGAGGTCGTAGGGCGGGTACTGAAAGAGCGGATAGCGGCCCACATCGACTTCGTGGAAATACACGCGCGGCAGAAACACCGGCAGCCGGAACGGCAGCTGGTACGTGATGAAGTGCACCTCGTGCCCACGCTCCGCGAGCGCGATGCCCAGCTCGGTCGCGACGGCGCCGGAGCCGCCGTACGTCGGGTAACAGGTAATGCCGATCTTCACTCGGACTTTCCTCCGCGCCACCACTGTTCGACGATCGCGTCGCACTTGGGATCGTGCGGGTCTACACGGGTCACCCGCGCATCGCCTATTTGATGGCGAAACCAGGTCCGCTGCCGCTTCGCGTATTGCCGGGTCGCGATAAGTATAGTATCGCGAGCCGCGGCGTAGTCGACCTCGCCGTGTATCAGCTGGCGCACCGCATCGTAGCCGCAGGCCTGCCACGCTGGCGCATCGGCGGCGATACGCCCTTCCAGCGCGCGCACTTCCTCCGGCCAGCCGCCGGCGAGCATCGCGTCGAGTCGCGATTCGATCTGTTCGTGCAACTTTGCTCCGGGATCAACCACGAGCCAGCGGGCGCGAATGTCCTGCACCGCCGGACCATCCGCGTGAAAGTCGCTCAAGCGACGCCCGGTGAGCAGCGCGACTTCGGCGGCGCGCAGCAGCTGTGTGCGGCCGAGGTGCGCGCGCGGCGGGTCGAGCGTCTTCACCCAGCGCCGAAGCTCGGCGGTCTCGACGAGAGCGAGTTCAGCGGCGAGCGACGTGCGCCGGCCGCTTTCGAGCGCGGGCGACGCGCCGAGCGGCGCGGTGAGCGCGCGCAGATAGAATCCCGTGCCGCCTACGGCGAGCGTTCGCGCAGCGCCGGCGCTGTCGATCCAGCCCGCCGCATCGCTCGCGAATCGCGCCGCGGACCAGCGCTCGAGCGGATCCGCGACGTCGATTCCAAAATGCGGCACGCGCGCGCGGTCTTCATGCGTCGGCTTGGCGGTGCCGATGTCGAATCCCCGGTAAAGCTGCCGGGAGTCGGCGCTAAGGATTGAGAGCCCGTGCTTCGCGGCAAGCTGCATCGCGATGGCGGACTTTCCCGCGGCCGTGGGGCCGCAGATGACGCGCAGCTCAGCGCCGTCCGAATCGACGCTCAAGTTCATCCCAGCTGACCTGTACGATCGTGCTCCGGCCGTGCACGTCGTGCGCGGGGAGCGTCGTGCGAGCGAGCGCGACGTACAGCGCGCGCATCTCGGCGGGGGCGAGCGTGTCACCGGCCTTCACCGCCGCCTTGCACGCGACCGTTGCCGCGAGCCGTTCGTGTTTCGCGAGCCCGCTGCCGAAGCGATCACCCGAAAGGGTCGCCAGTGTGTCGCGCAGACAGCGCTCGGCGTCGAATCTCGGATGCGGCATCGGCACGCTGTTCACCAGCAGCGTGTGGCCGCCGAATCCTTCCACTTCGAAACCAAGGAGCGCAAAGAGCGCGCGGTTTTCCTCAAAGGCTTCGGCCTCGGCGGGCGCGAGGTGAAGCGTCATCGGAAAGAGAAGCCGCTGCGACGGCGCGTTGCCGCCGTCGAGCGTGCGCATGAACTGTTCGTACAGCACGCGCTCGTGAGCGGAGTGCTGATCGATCAGCACGATTGCATCGTCACGCTCGAAGAGGAGCCACGTGTTGCGCAGCTGCAGGAGCGGCGGAACATGGATGTCGCCGGAAGCCGGAAGCCGGACGCCTGAAGTCGAATTGGCGGCGCCGGTGCCTCCGGCTTCCGCGCTTCCGGCCTCAGGCGCCGTGAACAGCGGCGTCTCGGGAAGAGGCGCAGAACTCAGCGCCGTCACGTCCATCGTCGCGCCGGATTCAAACACGGGCGCAGCGAACGATCGCTGCGCGAAACCGAAGGCGGCCGCGCTTTCCTCGGTGCCGAGCGCGCGGCGCACGGCTCGCTCGACGGCGCGCTCGGTGTTCCAGCGATCGCGAAAACGCACCTCGGCCTTGGCGGGATGGACGTTCACATCCACGTCGCCAGCGGGAACTTCGACAGAAAGAAAAAGCGACGGCCGGATGCCCGCGGGAATGGTTGAGCGGTAGGCTGCTTCAGCTGCACGGACCATTCCGGTGTCGCGCACCGCGCGGCCGTTCACCGTGAGCAGCAGCCGCCGGCTGGACAGACCGACATCGGCGGGACGCTGCACGAGACCGCTCACACGAATCGGGCCGCTCACATCGTCGACGCTGACGAGCGCGTCGGCGGCGTCGACGCCCCAGAGCGCGGCGACACGCTCGCGAAGCGAACCCGCGGGCGGCAGCGTGAGTGATTCGCGGCCGTCGTGCGTCACCGAGATGCGCACGTCCGGGCGCGCGAGCGCCATCGCGGTAATCACGTCGGTGATCGCGCGCCATTCGCTGCGCGAGCCGCGCAGGAATTTCTGGCGCGCCGGCGTGTTGTAGAAAAGCTCGTTGACAGTCACCGACGTGCCGCGCCTGCGGGCTGAGTCGCCGACGCTCTCGAGCGCGCCGCCGGCGACGCGCACGCGCGTGCCTGCGCCATCGCCGGTTGCGGTTTCGATTTCGAGACGCGACACCGAGCCGATCGCCGGCAGCGCTTCACCCCGGAAGCCAAAACTCGCTACGCCGACGAGATCACTCGCGACACGAATCTTGGATGTGGCGTGGCGCTCCACCGCGAGGGTCGCGTCCTCGCGCGCCATGCCGCTGCCGTCGTCGCTCACGCGAATCGAGGCCCGTCCGCCTTCGAGCACGGCGATGTCCACGCTCGTGGCGCCGGCATCAAACGCATTCTCGACGAGTTCCTTGACCACCGATGCCGGCCGCTCGACGACTTCGCCGGCGGCGATCTGGTCGGCGACGGCGGCCGGCAGAATCGCGACGACGCGATTCATTTGCCGAGGGGTGCGAGTCGTTCCGATGCGATCCAGCCGTCGCGATCGCCATCGAGCGCGATGCGCGTCCACACGCCCTGCCGCTGAACCACGCGCGCCACTTCGCCAGCAAGCGGAACCGCGCCGCCCTCTGCGCCGAGTGCCGGAAGCGCGCGCAGCGGACCGGGATCGGTGACGACGACAAGGTTGCGTCCTTCGAGCCGGTCTTCAAAGAGCCGTGCGCCGACCGCGGCGGAGCCCGCAACGACGAGTGTTATCACGGTGAGGCGGAGCGCGGGGCGGCGGCGCCAGCGCAGCCGCGCGACGGCGAGCCAGCCAGCGACCCACAGCAGAAGCGCGAGCGCAGATGGAGCGCGCGGCGGGAGTGGCGGCACACGCGCGACGCCGATGTCCTGCGGCGCCCGCACTCGCGCGAGGCGGTCGCGCAGATCGTCGGCCAGCGGATCGAGTCGCAGCGCGCGCTGCCATCCCACCACCGCGCCGGCGGTGTCGCCGGCGGCAAAAGATGCCGTGCCGGCGTTCGCCCAGCTCGCCGCGATGCGCGGAGCAGCGCGCGCCGCATCCTCGAACAGGCGCGCTGCGGGCAGGTAGTCTGCGCCCGCGTATGCGGCGATTCCACGCGCGAATGGTTCCCGCGCGCGTTCGATATCCCGTGCAAAAACGATCGCGGCCGCGCCGAGCAGCGCGACAACTGCGACAAGCGCGACGAGCGCGATCGTGCCGGCGGCGGTGGGCGACGGCGCGCGTTTCCGCGCAGGCCGCGAGCGGCGCGCCTCGGATTCGATTCGCGCGAGCAGCGCGTGTGCGCTTGTGGCGAGCGCCGCGCCGTCTTGTGACGCGGGGCCGAACGCCGCTGCGTCGAGCGCTTCGAGCACCGACTCGGTCGCGGCCGCTGTTTCGTCTGTCACGCCCTCGAGACGCAGCGCGCGCGCCCACGCGCCGGGCTGGGTGAGATCCACGGCATCGAGACCGGTGCGTCGCTGCACGCCATCGAGAAACGCGGCGCGCACATCGGCGGCGGCAACGCCTGCCGCCGCCGGAGCGGCCATCGCGCGCAGTCGCGCCGCTGGAGTTGTTGGCGCGCGAACGCGGCGCGGCCGCCTTGCGATCCACGCGAGCAACGCTGGGAACGGCGAGAGGATCAGCAGCCATCGAACGAGCGCGAGATCGCCCAGCGGGAGCGGCGCTTCGTCGCCGAGCGCGGGACGCAGCTGCATCGCGCGTTCAGGCGGTGGAGCAACAACCGGCGTGGAATCTGCGGCGATCACCGCCCCCGCCGCGACTTTCACCGTGAACGCTTCGGTGGCGCTCTCTTCGTAGCGCTTCGAATACGGGTTGAAGAACGCGAACCGAACCGGCGGCACACGCTGCGCGCCGCTCGTGCGCGGCGTGACGAGCCAGTCGAATTCCTTGCTGCCGCGCAGCGCAGACGGCGTCGAATCGATTTTCACCCGCTCGTTCGCCGCGACGATGCTCGCCCACGGAATAGCCAGCGCGGGGCGCGCGAGCAGCGCGACGTTTCCGGTTCCCTCGATGCGCAGCGTGAGCACGATCGGATCACCGGCGCGATCGCGCACAGAATCGACGCGCGCGGTCGCGTGCCACACGCCGACGGCGCCCGCCCAACTGAGAGGGCGGCCGGAAGCCGGAGCGTCTATTGCCACCAGGGTCACTTGCTCGGATCGAAGCGAGAACGATTCCTCGCGGCTGAAAAAACTTTGTCCCTGCGGCAGCGTGTAGGAGAGACGCGCCGGGTTGATCGAGTATCGCCCGGGCGTCAGCGGAAACAGCGCCCGCCGGAACACATGCACCTCGTACGACCGGCCGTCCCTGTTCACTTGCAGCGAGCCGCCGGGATCCGGCAGATCGTACGCGAGCATCGCGCGTGATTCCGGCGGAATGAATTCAGGATTCCGTCGCAGGCGGCCGCGAATGTCTTGATCGAGAAATACGCCCAGCTGGTACGTCGCCTGCTGGCCCACATAAACGGTTTCCGGAACGACGAGCGCGTGAAAATCCACGCCGCCGTTTCGTTCGAGGCGCGGGCGCGTGACGACTTCCGGCAGCGGACGCTGCGCGGGGGCGGCCGCCGCCTGAAAAAACATGAGCAACGGGAGGAAGGTCACCATGGCGTTACCAGGGGGTCACCATTCCTTTCCTCCTGGCGGCCGGTCCTGCTTGCTGCCGCGCTGTTTTCGCGCTTGCGTGTCCTTTTCTTCACGCGACGCGGCAGCCAGCAGCTGCTGCGCCTGCTGACGCGACATCTGCTTGTTCTCGTCTGCCTGATTTCGCTGCTGCTGCTGCGGCGGGCTGTTGTTCTCATTGTTCGATCCGCCGCCGCCCTTCTGCTGCTTTTGCAGCTTCAGCGCGAGCTCGTAATTCCATTTCGCGTCTGAATCGCCCGGCACCTGACGCAGCAACGATCGATACGCATTCACCGCCGACGCGAAGGCGCGCGGATCCTGCGCGCTCTGCCGCATTCCGCGCTTCAGCTGCGCGAGGCCGAGATTGTAAAGCGCGCGCTGCCGCAGCGTGGCGTCGGGAGCGGTCGCGGCGCGCTCGAGCACTTCCGCGGCGGCGTCGAGCGAGTCGGCCGCGAGCATCGCGGTGCCCAGATTGTAGAGCGTGGACGGATGCTTGTCGCCGCCGGCGAGCTGTTCCTTCCAGCGCTGCGCGGCACGGGCGAACTGGCCCGCCTTGAACAGGTCGAGCGGATCCGGCGCTTTCTGGGCGTGCGCCGTTCCAGATAATGCCGCGAGCAAAAACAGCGGCGCGACGAAACGGAGCCGGCGGCGCACGATGGCAAAGCTGCCGCCGTCGGCAAACCACGAATCCAGCAGCAGAAGGAGAATCGCCGGGAGCAGGAACCACGACGTGCGCAGCGGCCGAGAGAGTCCCTCTGCGACGTCGCGCTGCTTCGCGTCGAGACGCGCGAGCGCCTGATGGATGCGCGCGCCTTTGTCCGTTGCCGCCGCAGGAATGAATTCGCCGCCCGACGCCGCGGCGACATCGCGGAGCAGCGCAGGCTCGTACTTCGTGACCACGGTCTGGCCCTGCGCATCACGTTTCTCAGTGACGGTCGCGCCGCTGCGCACGGGAATCGTCGCGCCGCCTTCGGTGCCGAACCCGACGGTCACGACGGCGATCTGCGCGTCGTGTGCGGAGCGCGCCGCTGCGAGCGTTTCACTGCGATCGTCGAACGCCTCGCCGTCGCTGAGTATCACGAGCGCGCGCCCCGCTGCGCCGTGCGCGGCCCGCAGCAGGTCGACGCCCTGCACGATGGTCGGCGCCATCGCCGTGCCAGCCTGACCCACGATCGAAGGATCAAGATTGTCGAGGAACAGCTCGATCGCGCCGTCGTCGGTGGTGAGCGGCGAGAGGATATAACTGCGGCCGGCGAACGCGAGGAGCGCCACGCGGTCTCCCGGCGCCGATGCGCGAAACCGCCGCACATCCTGCTTCATGCGCTCGAGGCGGCTCGGACGTTCGTCCTGCGCGAGCATCGAGAGCGATGCGTCCATCGCGAGCACCACATCGATTCCCTGTGTGCGCACGACGTTCGTTCCCGTTCCCCAGCGCGGACCCGCGTACGCAAGTGTCGCGAGCCCAAGCGCCGCCGACACGCGCACAGCGCGCGCGACGGGGGCGCGGCGCACACCGGCCGGCGCGAGCCGCTCGATGGCCGCTTCCGCGCCGAGCTGCGCAAGGCGCGCGATGCGGCGGCGGTGCCAGGCGCGAAATGTCAGCGCGGAGAGCAGCGACAGCACGATCGCGGCGATCGCGACCCACGGAAGATCGAACCCGATGCTCATGGCAAGGGCCCTCGCAGCGCGAGTAGCGCAAGCTCGAGCAACAACGCGGCCAGCGCCGCGCCGAGCGGCCAGCGGTAAAGCTCGCGGTACCGCACGTACCGCTTCGCATGAATCGGCGAGCGCTCGAGCGCGTCGATCTGCTGATAGATGCGCCCCATGCCAAGCCCGTCCTTCGCGCGGAAGTACCTCCCGCCGGTGGACTGCGCGATGAACTCGAGCAGCGGTTCGTCGAGTTCCACGGCGCGCGTCTCGTATCGAAGACCGAACACGCCGCGGCCCACGGGAACGGGTGCCATCCCCTCGGTGCCGATGCCGATCGTATAGACACGGACGCCGAGTGCCGCCGCAGCTTTCGCGGCGGTTCTCGGATCTATGGTTCCGCGGTTGTTCACGCCGTCAGTGGCAAGGATGATCACCTTCGAGCGGCCTGGCGCGTCCTGCAAACGGTTCACCGACGTGGCGATCGCGGTGCCGATCGCCGTGCCGTCTTCGAGCTGGCCGGGCTGCAGGTTGTCGATCGCTGCCAGCAGCACCGGATAGTCCATCGTGAGCGGCACCTGCGTGAGCGCTTCGCCCGAAAACGAGACGAGGCCGATCTGATCCTGCGTCCGGCCGGTGACGAACTGCTTCATCTTGTCCTTCGCCACTTCGACGCGATTCTGCGGCTGGAAATCTTCCGCCAGCATCGAGCTCGAGAGATCGATCGTGAGAATGATGCTGATGCCATCGCCGCTCACCTGTTCGACCCGCGCGCCGGTGCGCGGCCGCGCGAGCGCGACGCAGCCGAGCACCATCGCCGTGACGCGCGACGCGAGCATGACGCGCGCCGTCCAGCGGCCGAGCGACGGGCCGCGCAGCAGCACGTCCGTGCGCGAAAACAGAATCGCCGCGGGATGCCGCCGGCGCCGCCACCAAAGCCAGAGCGCCGGGAGCACCAGCAGCGCGAGCCACATCGGCTCGCCGAAATCGAACGCGACGAGCCGGTTCATCGCCTCCGCCCTCCCTTGGGCGAGCGCTCCATCTGGCGGACGCGGGCCTCGTACGCGGTTTGAATATCGCGTACGATCGCCTGCGACTGCTTTCCGAGTTCGATCGCCTCGCCGGAACTCACGGCGCCGCGCGCAAACCGCACCGACGATTCACGCCGAAGCAGTTCCACAATACGCTGCGGCAGCACGGGCACATCTGATCCTGCAATTGCGGTTTCGATTTCTTGTGCCGTCAGCGACTCGCGCATATCGGGGAAGCGCCGCGCGAGATAGTCGCGCAGCACGTCGACGCTCGCGATCACATGCCGTCCCGCCTCACCCGCCTCGGGAAGTTTGAGGTCGTCGAGCGCGCTGAACGATGCCGTCGCCGCCGCGAACGGTTCCGGCACCTTCGGCGGTTCCAGCGCGCGCCGCACGCGCCGCCGCCACCAGTACCACGCGAGCGCGCCGAGCAGCAGGGCGCCGATCACCAGAACCTTCCAGAGAATTCCCGGCGGCGCGAGCGGATCGCGCGCGTCCTTCGGCACGCGGTCGGCGCTGTCCGCCGGCAGGAGCGACAGCACCGTCAGGGCCGGCAGCGCCACCGCGTACTGTTGGTCCGCGCCGCCGCTTCCGACGGTCACGTTCGCAAAATGCGGCGTGTGCTTCCCCACGTCCCACGCGACCAGCCGGTACACCGCAGTGCGGTCGATCAGCTCGGCGTCGCCGGCATCTTCGGTCGCGCGCGGATCAACCGCTTCGATCGCATCAGCGGTGTCGGGGACGGCGGGAAAGTGAATCGTCGCGAACTTCGGCGCCCGCACGCGAATGCGCACGGTGAACGGCTGGCCCACCGTGACCGTTTCGGGCGCGACGCTCGCACTCACGAGCGCGCCGCGCTCTGGCGTGGCCTGCGCCTGCGCCTGCGCCTGCGCCTGCGCCTGCGCAACACGCGGCACGAGAACGATCGTTGCCCCGGCGACGGCGATCGCAGCAGTTCTGCTCCAGCCGGCGGCGCCGAAGACGCTCATCACCGCCGCCTCGTCTTCCGGCCGCGCGTCTCCCGCGTGTTGAAAAACCGGAGCAGCGGCTCGGCGTATCCCTTCTCCGTGCGCACGAGCACTTCGTCGATCGCGAGCCGGCGCAGGAGCTGCTGCCGCGACGCGCGCTCGCCGTCGAGCGCATCGCCGTAACGGGCCCGGACCGATGCCGCGTTCGTGTCGATCTCCACGAACCGTCCGGTCTCCGGATCGACGAGCCGCGCCACCCCGAGTTCGGGCAGTGCGCGCTCGCCGGGATCGTCGAGTACGACGGCGACCAGATCGTGCCGCTGCGAAAGCATTTTCAGCGGCCGGTCCATCGGCGCCGAGACAAAATCCGAAATCACGAAGACCAGTGCGTGATGCGTGAGCACTCGGGAGGCGTAGTCGAGCGCGAGCGCCAGATTGGTGCCGCGAGAGGTCGTCGGCCACGCGAGCACATCGCGCACGAGCCGCAGCGCGTGCCGCCGTCCTTTGCGCGGCGGCACTACGTGCTCGATCCGGTCGGAGCAGAGAATCAGCCCCACGCGATCGTTGTTCCGCGTCGCGGTCAGCGCCAGCACCGCGGCGAGTTCGGCCGCCATCGATTGTTTGTCGCGTTCGCCTGTGCCGAATCGACTCGAGCCCGAGCAGTCGACGATCAGCATGACCGTGAGCTCGCGCTCCTCCACGTACCGCTTCACGAAGAGCCGGTGCATGCGCGCGCTGACGTTCCAGTCGATGGTGCGCACTTCGTCGCCAATCTGGTACTCGCGCACTTCGGAGAACTCCATGCCCTGCCCTTTGAACACGGAGTGGTACTCGCCGACAAAGCGCGAGTTCACGAGCCCGCGCGTCCGCAGTTCGATGCGCTTAACCTGCCGGAGGATTTCCGGTGAGATCGACTGAGTCTCAGCCACGCCGCGCAGTTCTCCTCACCCGTGCCCGTCGCTATGGAGACGGAACCGCGTCGAGAACCCGCGTCACAACCTGATCACTCGTCACGCTCTCCGCCTCTGCTTCGTACGTGAGGAGCACCCGATGCCGCAGCACGTCGGGCGCCATCGCCTTGACGTCGTCCGGCGAAACGAACTCGCGGCCGCGCAGGAAGGCGTGCGCTCGCGCGGACTGTGCGAGCGCGATGGTCGCGCGCGGGCTGGCGCCGAACTCGATCAGCGGCACGAGATCGGCGAGCTTGAAGTCCGCCGGTGCGCGTGTGGCGTGCACGAGATCAACGATGTAATCGACGATGCGCGCATCGAGAAACAGCTCGGAGATTCTCTTCCGCGCGGCCATGATCGCCTGAGGCGTCGCGACGGCTTCGACGGCGATCGCGACGCCGCCCGCCATCCGGCGCATGATCTCCTTTTCTTCCTCACGCGACGGATATCCGACGTGCAGCTTGAGCATGAAGCGGTCGACCTGCGCTTCCGGCAGTGGATATGTGCCTTCCTGTTCGATGGGATTCTGCGTCGCGAGCACGAGGAACGGCTCGTCGAGTTTGTACGTCGTGCCGCCGATGGTGACCTGCTTCTCCTGCATCGCCTCGAGCAGCGCGGCCTGCACTTTCGCCGGCGCTCGGTTGATTTCGTCGGCGAGCACGATGTTTGCAAAGATCGGGCCCTTCTTCACGGAAAACTTGCCGGTCGACTGATCGTAGATCTGCGTGCCAGCGACGTCGGCAGGGAGCAGGTCGGGCGTGAACTGAATCCGGCTGAACGTCGTATGCACGGTTTCTGCCAGGGTGCGCACGGTGAGCGTCTTCGCGAGACCCGGCACGCCCTCGAGCAGAACGTGGCCGCCCGTGAGGAGCGAGATGATCAATCGCTCGACCATCGCGTCCTGTCCGACGACGCGCTTGGCGACTTGATCGAGAACGCCCTGGATCAGCGTGTGGTCGAGTTCGGATTGGTGCTGTTCACTCATGCGTGTGTTACCCCATTCCCTTGGCTGCGGCCTCGAGGAGTTTTCGTTCGCGGCTATTGAGCGGTCTCGCGGATCCCGATGGCAGCGAGCCGAGTTCGAGCGGGCCGAATTTGGTGCGGATCAATCCGAGCACTTCGAGGCTGAGCGCCTCGCAAAGGCGGCGCACCTCGCGGTTTTTCCCTTCGCTGATCGAGATCGAGAACTCCCACAGGCGGTCGCCGATCGGATGCGCCTCGACGTGATCGGGCTTCACAAAGCCGTCCTCCAGCTCGACGCCTTTCTTGGCGGAGACAACGGCGTTGGGCGCATTGCCGCGCACAGTCGCGATGTACGTGCGCTCGATGCCGGTTTTCGGGTGCGTGAGCGCGTGGGCGGCGTCTCCATCGGTGGTGAGGAGCAGCAGCCCCTCGGTCATGTAGTCGAGACGGCCGACGTACGTGAGGCCCGGCGCGGGCGGCACGAGATCGAAAACGGTTTTGCGGCCGGCGGGATCGCTCTTGGTGGTGAGCACGCCTGCGGGTTTGTTGAGCATCACCCACACTGGCGCGACGGGCGCGGAAATTTTGGTGCCGTCGACGGTGATCGTGTCGGACGACGGATTCACCGTCTGCCCCGTGCGCGCGACCACGCCGTTCACCTTCACGCGTCCGGCCGCGACAAGTTCCTCCGCCTTGCGGCGTGACGCGATTCCCGCGCGGGCAAGCGCGCGGTGAATCCGCATGTCGGGCGCCGCGGCTTTCGCGGCCTTCACCACTTTCAGAAAATCCTCACAGCGGCTGCGGTTCGCGGCGGAGTGCAATGGCGAGCTCGTCGACGCGCGGCAGCTCCTCGAGATGCCGCAGCGCGAACTGTTCGAGAAAGAGCGGCGTCGTGCCGTAGAGCAGCGGACGACCGAGGCCTTCTCCTCGCGCGACGACTTCCACCAATCCGCGCTCGAGCAGCGATTTGAGAATCGCGCCTGCATCCACGCCGCGGATGTCCGCGACTTCAGCGCGGCCGATCGGCTGGCGATACGCGATGATCGCGAGCGTCTCGAGCGCCGCGCCGGACAGCCGCTGGGGCCGGATCGCCATGCGCGCGCGCTCGATCGCCTCGGTGTATTCGGGGCGCGTGAGGATCTGCCATCCTCCGCCCTGCTCCACGAGTTCGACGCCATGGCCGCCCTCGTCGAACATCACGCGCAATTCTTCCACGGCCGCGCGCACCTCCTTCACGCTCGCGTCTGCGTCGAGCGATGCGAGCTCCTCGACCGAAATCGGTCTGGGACTCGCGAAGAGCGCGGCTTCAAGCAGCTTCGCCAGCGAGTTCACGCTTGATCTCCACATCGGCAAAAGGTTTGGGCTGCGCGAGCGAGAGTTCGTTTCGGCGCGCCAGTTCGAGCAGGGCGAGCAATGCGGACAGCACTTCCCACGGCTCGGCGTTCACGCGCACGACGTCGCGCCAGCGGGCGCGGTTGCGGAGCGCGAGCACGGCGCGAATCGTGAGGATGGCGCCGTCGACATCGAGCGCGCGCGGCACCACCTCGTGGAGCGTGGGCTTGTACGCGGCACGGAGGACGCGATCGACCGCAACGAGCAATTCAACGAGCGACAGCGCGAGCGGCGCTTGCGGAGGCGCCGTGAGTTCCGGCGAATAGCTGCGCGCGAATCGATTGCGGCGATCCTCGCCGAGTTTCTCGAGATGGTAGACGACCTCGCGCATCTGCTGATATTCGAGCAAACGGCGCACGAGCTCGGCCCGCGGATCCTCCCACGCCTCATCGCCTTCATGGCGCGGCAGCAGCATGTGCGCCTTGATGCGCAGCAGCCGCGCGGCCATCTCGAGGTATTCCGCGGCGTCGTTCAGCGCGAGGTCGCGCATGCGCACGAGAAACTGTTCGCACACGCGGGCGATCGGAATGTCGTAAATGTCGATTTTCTCGTCGCGCAGCAGGGAGAGCAACAGATCGAGCGGACCGTTGAAGTGGGCCAGCTCGACTACGAAACTTCCCTCGTACGCGCCGGCGTCGGTGGCCCCTGGCGCTGTCGTTTCACTCGTCATGTCGTCCACGGACTCGCGAGCACGAACGGACGCACGAGATGGATCGCCTGATCGGTGAGAAAGAACACGGGCCGCATCCACGCGGTGATCGGCGAGTTGCGGAGTGAAAGCAGAACGACCAGCACGATGATGCCGTAGCGCCCGAAGCGCTGATAGTTCCACGCCCAGCGCGCCGGGAGCAGGTGCTTCATCACGTGCGAACCGTCGAGTGGCGGAATCGGAATCAAGTTGAACGCGGCGAGCACGAGATTGATCGTGACGCCGTAGAGGAACATGAGTTGCAACAGCGCGAACGAGTTCGAAAGCGCGGGCGCTGCGTGGCCAATGATGCCGAGCGGCACGATGAGAATCGTGAGGATCACTGCGAGCAGAAGATTCGTCGCGATCCCCGCGAGCGAGACGATGATGTCGCCGCGGCGATAGTTCGTGTAATTGCGCGGATTCACCGGCACGGGTTTCGCGCCGCCGAACGCGACGCCCATCGTGAGAAACGTGACCAGCGGCATGATCAGGGTCATGACGGGGTCGATGTGCTTGAGCGGATTCCAGGAGAGGCGGCCGAGCATCAGCGCCGTGTTGTCACCCTGGCGCAGGGCGGCGTATCCGTGCGCGTACTCGTGTGCCACCATCGAGAAGAGCAGAACCGGGGCGACGAGCATGAACGTTTCGAACGGCTTCAATGTCGGTCGGGTTCGGCGTCTGGAACGAGGCCCTCGCGGGCAGTCGAGACGAAAGGTAGGTGCGCGTGACCGCATAGTCAAAAGCGTTGGCAG
The DNA here is from genome assembly GCA_025358315.1 of Gemmatimonadota bacterium. Taxonomy (GTDB): domain Bacteria; phylum Gemmatimonadota; class Gemmatimonadetes; order Gemmatimonadales; family Gemmatimonadaceae; genus Fen-1231. Next base: position 49,644 of record JANYKA010000244.1, read on the forward strand.
TGTCCGCGGTCACTGCCAAAAGCGTTGTGTCGCTTGACTTTCGGCTCTCAGCCGCCTAGTCTCCACGCTCTCAATACCGCTCGCGAACCAACCTAAAGTTTTTCTTTTTCCAGAGATAATTCGTGCCGAGAATTGCTTCAGCCAAGAAGAACATGCGCAAGTCGCGCGCAGCCGCCGTGCGCAATCGCGCGCAGCGCGCCGCACTGCGCACCGCGGTCAAGAACGCGAAGTCCGCTGGCTCCTCGCCGGACGCCAAAAAGGCGGCCGTCAAACTGCTCGACCGCGCCGCTCGCAAAGGGCTGATCCATCCGAACAACGCCGCGCGCCACAAATCAAAGGTCGCGAAAACCAAGTAGGACCGAAGACCGAAGCCCGAAGACCGAAGACCGAAGCCCGAAAAAACAATAGGGCCGCGCTTGATGCGCGGCCCTCTCGTTGTGCTGCTGTTTCGG
>JANYKA010000245.1 GCA_025358315.1 Gemmatimonadota bacterium
AGCGGTGACTTTAATGGCGACGGCAAGTCTGATGTCGTGCAGGTCAACCGGTATACGACGCCGGTGTCCGGCACCAACGTGACGCACTGCCTGGACCTGCGAATACTGCTGAGCGGGCTACCGTCAGCTACTTATCAGAGCGGTCTGCTGGGTGGGCGGACGTGCGGCAAGGGTGTTTTCCCAAAAGTTCTGTCCGGCGACTTCGACGGTTCCGGCACAACGCAGTTGGCCATTCTCAGGTTTACGCAAGCGAGCGCCACTTCCTATCAGTACTGGGTGTCGATCATCCGCTGGACAGCGGAGGGCTGGAGCGCCACCGATCTGCAGTTACCGAAGACGCTGACCTGTTCGGCCTCCTGCATACCAGCCACGGATGCGTTTCCGGATGCCGTCGCCGCCGACGTCCAAGGACTCGGCAAGTCTATTCTGCTCAATGTACCGTCAGCATCGGAATCTTACCGGATCGATCAGTCGGCTGCGGGTGCCTATGTTCTCGCACCGGCCGGCGTAACGACGCCAGCCATCGCCACCGGCGGCTTCGCGCGGTACGCCGATTTCAACGGAGACGGCAAGACCGATCTCGCCGTCGTGTTCTCTAACAAGGTCGATTTGTATCTATCGAACGGGACGGCATATCCAACCTCGCCTACCTCGACACTGCTACTTCCGCGGGCCATTTCCGCCAACGGGATTGCGCAGCTGAAGCAGTTCCTCGTTGCGGGAGATTTCAACGGCGATGGCAAGGCCGATCTTGCCTATATCGACGCGCGCGGCGCTGTTACCGTTCTGCTGTCAACCGGCAATGGTTTCGTCGTCAATGAGACTACGCAGGTCTTGTCCGCGACACCAGCGAACCCGACGGACGTGACCCTTGTCGCCGCGGACTTCGACGGCGATGGCAGGACAGATCTCGCCTACAATACGAGCACCAACTCGGGTGTTCTGCTGACGCGATTGTCCAACGGCACTGTCAGTTTTGTAGCTGGCGCCGATTTAACCGTTTTGCGTCCGCGACCACACGTACGATATGTGTGGGTACCGCCGTCGGGATATTGGACAAACACCTGTGATTGGTATGGGGGCTGCAGTTGGTCGTTTGTCCCGACATCTTCTGGCGGCTATCAGCAACAGACTGTCTATACAAACGATCCTACGCCACTGCCTATCATCACAGTTGCCGATATCAATGGCGATGGCCGTGCCGATATCATCGGCCGCAACCAGCCCAACACGGCGTTCGTCGCGCGGCTTAATGCTTTGACAACCAGCACGGATCTTTTGGCCACCGCGACCAATCCGTTCGGTGGTACCGAGACTGTCGAGTATGTGCCCTCCAGCTCCTGGACCAATTTCAAGCTTGCGTCCGTGTTCCCGACATTGAGCGCAGTCACGCGCAACGACGGGTCGGGCACGACGGGCCGGACGACATTCTCCTATTCAGGCGGTCTTTATGATCGCATCGAGCGCAGGTTCCTGGGCTTCCGTGCGGTCTCGACACGGCCTCCTTGTGAAGCAGCACCTTGTCCGCAGAATACGGTCTATTTCCGTCAGTCCGATTTGGCGTCCGCCGGTCAAGTGGACGTCGCCTACGCCGGCGACGACGCGAATGCTGCGCAAAGAACGACGGTCCAGTCTTATGCCGTCACGACGACGGCGCCATTCCGGGCGACGAATACAGCCACCGAAAAGCGCCAGGCATTCGGCACAGTTGTCCGCCGTACGACGTCGAGCCGGGTGTTCGATGGCTTCGGCAATGCCACCCAGCAAACCACTAACGGCGACGCCGATCAGACCGGCCAGGAAACCACGACGGTCGTCCAGTACGCGCAAAACCTGTCCGCCTACATCGTGAACAAGCCGTCGACGACCATTGTTCGCGCCGGCGCCTCGGCAACAGGCGCGATCCTGAGCCAGGTCAGGTACTCCTATGACAGCCAAGCCAGTGGCGCAGCACCAACCAAGGGCGATCTAACCAAGACCGAACAGTGGCTTGACGCCGACGGAAGCTGGCCGGCTACAACCTCGGAGTATGATGCGTACGGCAATCGCACCGCACAGGTCGATACGCTCGGCGCGCGCAGCGAAGTTACGTTCGAC
>JANYKA010000183.1 GCA_025358315.1 Gemmatimonadota bacterium
CTCGCCTGCGCGAGACCCTCGGGCCCGCCCGCCGAGCTTCATGTGACGCCGGCGGGCAAACCGTGCATCGCGCACGGGCCAGTCCAGGTCGGGCGAGCGCATTCGCTCCACAGGGCCCCGTGGCTGCCGTGTGCCATGGGCCGAGTAGGCCGATGGCATACGGATGCCACTTGCAGGCCCGAAGGAGTGAATGCGCTTGCCCGACCGCGCAAAAAACGGGCTGCACGCTGCCCGCTGCCCGCTGCCCGACCGCGCGCAAGAACTCAGAACGTGACGCGAGTCGAGACGAAGGCCGAGCGCGGCTGACCCGGCGAGACGATGTGACCGGCGACGAGTTCCGGGTACGCGCGATCGAGCGCATTGCGAACCCCAAGCGTGACGTCTGCTTTGCGATATCGAACGGATCCGCTCAGATGGAGCAGGCCGTATCCACCGAGCAATACTCCGGGCTCATCGAACGGGGAGTATGATCCAATCCAGTTCCCCGCGATGCGGAGGCGCCACCAACTCTTTGGCGGCGCCACATCAACTGCGGCGCTGCCCACGTAGGCGGCGGTATTATAAACGCGCTGCCCATCGAGCACCGTCGCCGGGCCGTTGGCATCGCCAGCCGCGACAGTAAGTGAACGATACTTGGCGTCGAGAATGGTCCAGTCGGCGGTGAGCGTTGTCGCCGGCGTGAGCGGCGCAGTAAGATCGAATTCCAAACCGGTCCGGCGGCTCGATCCGCCGTTCGATGCGGCGCCGGTCAACGGGTTAAAAGTTTGTTCGTTACTGACGTCCATCGCAAAGAGCGCCGCGGATGCCCGTACGCCGGCGCCGTCGAGTTTAATTCCCGACTCGTATGAGCGGACGGTGATCGGTGCCAACGTGGGATCCGTGATTACGCCGTCAGATGAACGAAAGCCGGTGGACGCGTTGGCGTAGATCGCGAACATCGGCGAGAGTCTGACGGTCGCGCCAAGCTTTGGGGAGAAGATGCCATGCGAGGCATTCGCCACCGGGATAAATCCGCTCGCATCAGGTGGTTCGGACCGGGTGTCGAGATTGTCGTACCGCGCGCCGATATCCAGACGCAGATGGTCGTTGATATCGAAATACGATTGCACAAAGAGCGCAGCAGACAGTTGACGCGCCGTCACTAGCGTTTGCACGGAATCGCGAGCCCGCGCTGTTGTAAAATAATTCTCATAGCGGGCGCGATCCCACCGCGCTTCCGTACCGAGGGTGATGTCGCCGTTCGGCATCGTCCACGTCAGTGCGCTGGTGACGCCGTATCCGTGGCGGCCGTCCTCTTCTTCGGTCTGACTGCCGGTGCCCTCAAAGCGTCCGCCAGCCGGCGGGATGGTGAGATACAACTGCCAGCGACCCTGCGTGGCATATGCGGTGGTGCGCCAGAGCATTTTGCCGCGCATGACGCGCAGGCCGACACGCTCCTGCATGCGCTGGTGATACCCGCCATCCGATGCATTTGAGACAATCGAATACTCGTGGCGCACGAACTGATCTTCGCTCAGAAATCCCGCAGAACTCCAGCGGGCGCCGTATGCTTCCACTCCCGCGTCCACCGTGATGCCCGGTGCGAGATCGTGAACTACCCGAGCGTGAAACTGTGCCAGATCGGAATGGGCATTAGGACGAAATCCATCGTCGTGTTGATAATGCGCACCGATGACGCCACCGCCTCTTGCCCCGTGATCGAATCCGCTGAGCAACACCACGTCGCCATGACCGTACGACCCGCCCGCTAACGTGAGTTCAGTGCCACGCATGCGTTCAATCGTCTGCACATTCACCGCGCCGGCAAGCGCAAAGTTTCCATAGAGCGGGCTCGTCGGACCGTGGATGACATCGATCTCACGGATGCCGGCGGGAAAGAGCAAACTAAAATCGTTGTAGCCCTCGGAGTGTCCGTTCACGGGCTCGTTGACGGGCACGCCGTCAATCCACAGGGCGAGATCGGTTGAGTGGTCGGAACTGAATCCGCGTACCGACGCGTCGGAGGCAAAGCCGGGACCCTGGCCCTGATCGTGGACCTCCACACCGGCGGTCTGTCGCAACAAGTCATACGTATTGCGGGCCGGAGTCAGGCGAATTGTTGTCGCGGATACCACGGTCGCACTGATCGGCTCGGCGCGGCCGATTGACGCGGCGGTGATCGTCACAGCGGTCAGGCGTTTGGTGCGCGCCGAATCTGCAGTTGACGGGTGCAACGAATCGGGTCTCGCCGGTTGTTGGGCGGAGAGGGTGAGCGGCATGAGGATGCCGAACGCGACCTTGCAAAAACAATTCACTTGGAGAACTCCACAAAGACGGTATTGAAGGCGCGGCCATATTGGCGCGCCGGTGCACGAGGCTCAGAGAGTCCGAGCGGGGATCGTGATGGGCGTCGATGATTTTGTCGACTGACTTTTGGTCAGGCGACTTGTGGAGTGGGAGGGCCGGTAGTGGGAGGGCGGGCGAAAGAGAGTGCGGTTGGGAAGTACGAATTCGCTGTCAGCGCGTTAGTGGGAGTGGGAGGCTGGAGTAATGGCTGGGTTGTTGCGAATCGGATGCTGGGGAGGGCTACGACTGAGACGCAACAATCGGATTTGCATGTGCAGAAGTGGGAGTGGGGAGTAGAGTGGGAGTTGGAGTGCGCGTGCAGCGTGAGTGGGAGGGAGTGCGAGTGGGAGAGTGAGTGCGCGGGCAGCGGTGAGTGGGAGGCTGCGGAGTCCGCGGGGGCTGCGGGTTGGGTGTGTTGGGGACAATCATGCGCCTGCACTGACTCGGCCAGGGAAAGGCAGAGCCAGGCGGCGCTGAATATGGCGCGGGCGAAAGTGAATCGGGCTTGCTTCATGTCCGCGAAATATAGTGTTTCCATACCCTCGGCGCGGAGGCAATATTACATTTAAATAAGCAGTATTACAATGATTGGTAATACTTCCACCGGAGTTAGAATATGCGCGTGACCAGCAAGGGACAGGTGACTATTCCGCAGGGGATTCGTGCGCTTATGGGAATTCTACCAAACACCGACGTCGACTTTGAAGTGCGGCGTGGACAGGTGGTGCTCGTCAAAGGAAAAGGCCGCGCAAAACGGCCCACCCGCGGCCAGATTATGGTCGCGCGCATGCAGCGCATGGCTAAAGAGCAGCCGTATTCGATGACGACAGACGAAGTCATGAAGCTCATGCGGGGCTAGCTAGCGATGAGTTTACGAAAGCGATCGTAATCGTATGCCGGCAATTCTGGTCGATACGAACATTCTCGTCGACGCGTTCACCGCCAATCCAATCTGGGGCACGGCCTCTGCGGCGGCACTTGAGAGCCTTGCCGATCGGGCGACGCTCGTCATCAATCCGATCATATACGCCGAACTATCCGCTGGCGCCGCGACCATGGAAGCACTCAACAAATTTCTCGGATCGGAATTCCGCAGAGATTCCTTGCCCTGGGAAGCGGCATTCCTTGCCGGAAAAGCCTACTCGCAGTACCGTCGTCGCGGCGGGGTGAAGACTTCACCCTTATCAGATTTCTTCATCGGCGCGCACGCGGCGGTGATGCAAATGCAAATTCTCACACGTGATCCGAAACGCAACTCCGCATACTTCCCGACCGTCGAACTCATCTCTCCCATTTCTCCGTAGTCGCACCAACGAACTGCCTAAGCTCGCTACGAAAGCGCGCTACACCAAAACGCTCGGCGTTTTCGCGACACGCCGCAGCCGTAATACGCCCGGCGTTCTGCTCAAACTGCGCCACGGCGCTCTGTATTCCCGCCTCCGTCTGCTCAGCGAAAAAAACGCCGGTCGGCGTTGCGTCTTCGAGCCCACGGATCGTCTCCAACGCCCCACCCTTCCCATACGCGATCACCGGCGTGCCACACGCCTGCGCTTCCACGGGGGCAATGCCAAAGTCTTCGTCAGCCGCGAACACAAACGCCCGGGCTCGGCGCAATTCGGCGCGCAACACGTCCCGCGGCAGACGGCCAAGCAGTGTGACATTGGGCGTGGCAACGCGCCGCACTTTCTCCAAATCCGGGCCATCGCCAATAACAGTGAGCTTCTTCTCCGGCATTCCGGCAAAGGCGCGCACGATCAGGTCAAGACGCTTGTACTGCACAAAGCGCGACGCCGTCACGTAGTGATCGCCGCGCTTTTCGTTGTCCGGTGGGGCAAAATATCCCGTGTCCACCGGCGGATAAATCACCGTGCTCCGGCGACCGTACGCGCGCTGAATCCGGTCGGCAACATATTCTGATATCGCGATGAACACGGTCACATTGGTCGAGTTCGCGAGGTCCCAGCGTTGCATCCGGTCGAGCATTCTCCGCGCGAGCCAACCTTTCACACCGCGGCTGAGTCCACTCTCGTCTAAATACTGCTCGCGCAAATCCCACGCGTACCGCATCGGTGAGAGACAGAGACAGATATGCGTCTGACCCGCGTGCGTGACGATGCCCTTTGCCACGGCGTGCGAAATCGAGATCACGAGATCGTAGGCACTGACATCGAGCCGGCGCAGTGCCCACGGCATCAGTGGCAACAGCGAGCGATAATAGCGGCCGACGCCGGGGAGCGACTGCAGCGGCGAGGTATGAACGGTTTTCAATCCGAGGCGATCACGGTCGGCAGTTGACATTTTGTCTATCGAACTGAACAGATCGGCATTCGGGAACTCGCGCAGCACTTCAGCGAGTACCTGCTCGCCACCGCCCGCCGTGACGAGCCAATCGTGGACGACCGCGATTGTCCTCACGCGCCCGTGCGGCACAGTGCTCTGCACTGACGGCGCAACCGTCACACGCCTCCGCTGATAGCCCGCGCCACAAGGAACAGTGCGCAACCGCCAAAGAATGCGAATTCGTGATGCCAGCCACCCTTCCCCTGAAACTCAGGGATCAGATTCGACGCGCCGACGTACAGCGTCACGCCGCCGGAGAGGGCGAGGCCGTAATGGGCGAGCGGCGCGATCGTTGCCGTGGCGATCGCACCAACAATTGTCGCCGCGCCGAGCATTGCCGCCGCGCCGAGGGCGGCGCGGCGCGATTGGCCGGCGGCAAGAAAGAGCGATGAGATTGCCAGCCCCTCAGGAAGCTTGTGCAAGAATATCGCGCCAAAGACGAAGACGCCGAGTGACTGACTGACCTGGAATGCGCTGGCGATTGCCACGCCGTCAACGAAGGTATGGAGCAGTAGGCCGACGAGTGCGGCGCCGCCGACGCGCGGCGAGACGGTGTGGGTTTCTTCGCCAAAGTGAAAATGCGGCACGAGCGCGTGCTGGCTGAAATGCACGAGGAGAAATCCGGCGAGTATTACCATCGCCGATTGACGTCCGCCGGCGATGATCGCTTCAGGAATAATATCGGCGATAGAAACAGAGATCAGCACGCCGGCCGAAAACGCGATCATCAGCTCGAGCGAGCGGCTGCTCCACTGCCGACGCACCGTGACGGCGGCCGCGCCGATCAGGTTCGCGCCGGCCGCGGCGATGGCATACAGAAGAGGGGTCACGCGTTTAGGTCAGCTTGAGGGTCAGTCGTTCAGCGGCGGCGGTTACGGCTTCGACGAGCTCGGGCGCGCCAGAGAAATCTTCGCGTTTCACCGTCCAGCTGCGTCGCGGCAAGTCAGCGGCCTCTTCGAGTCCCCGTTCAATGAGCATGGCGAGCCAGCGGTCGGTCTTCGCATAAGTCCAGAGGTCGAGCATCGCGCTGAGTGAGAGCTGCTCATCGGCCGTGAATACTGCGAGCTCGACGCCGGCAGATGCAACCAGTGGAACTTTGAGCCGGGCGATCGCCTCTTGCACTTCGTCGCGCTGGAGCCCTTCGCCAATATAGCTCCGCCCGGATCGAAAACATTCCATAGAAAAATCCACAACGTCCGGCATCTGGCTGGTCAGCGAATGAAAAAGGTCGACAGACCGTTCACCACTGCCGGCCACTTCGGCGACGTAGAGATCGGACTCTTTGCGAAATGCAAAAAGATCCTCCCGCGGGCGAAAGCGGGTGGCCGAGAGTGGGGTTGGAATGCGGGATCTGAAGAGCATTATCGTTTCTAATAGACGCTCAGCCGATCTGCGAAGTCATCGCGAGAGCGAGGAGTGCCTCGCGAGTGTTCGCGTTCGGATTTTCGATCACGTGTTGCAGGAGCGTCTGGAGCGTTTTGCCGAGCGCCGGACCGGGAGGAATCCCGGCCTTGCTCAGATCTTCACCGTCGATGGCAAGATCGGCGAGTTCGATCGGATCGCGATAAGCGATCGTCGTCGCACGCGTGACGAATTCGCCAAGCCGCGATTCCACGTCGCTGTTCGGTTCCTGCTTCAGTCGGGCGCGCCAGAGTGCGACCGTCAGCTCGGCGAACGATCCGGCTCTTGTGCGGCCAACGGTGGCAACCCATCGCCTGATATCGGCGTCGGTCGGATTCTCGGCCCACATCGCGGCATCCATGGCGGCACCGAGCGTGTGACGGGTGTCGGCAAGTTTGGAGATCCAGGCGCTGTGGGCATTTGAAAACTTCAGCGCCTTGGTGGTGGACGTCGCGGTTCGTTCTGATTCGCCAAAGAAAAGCATCGCGAGGCGATCCAACGTATGGCCGTCGCTATCGTATTTGAGAAAATCCAATGCTTCAAATCGCTCGGCGGGCGCGGCGGCGAGCACCGGAATCAGCGCCGCCAGTGCCCCGCTCTCCCGCCACCACTCCAGCGCGATACTGGGCTTGGCGACCTGCTCCATTGTTTTCTCGATCTCCTGCTTCACACGCTCTGCTGAGAGGCGGCCCATGTACGGAGCTGACGCTTTGATCGCCCGCCAGCTGTCCGGCTCGATATGAAAACCGAACCGCGATGCGAAGCGAATACCGCGCAGCGCACGCAGACGGTCCTCGCGCATCCGGTCGGCGGCGACGCCCACCGCGCGGATAATACCGCGCTCGAGATCGAGCCGCCCCTCAAACAAATCGCGGAACTCTTCCTTCTGGGGATGATAAGCGAGTGCGTTGATCGTGAAATCTCGGCGTGCCAGATCGTCGTCGAGCGATACGCCGAACTCGACGACCGCGTGCCGGCCATCGGTCTTTACATCGCGGCGAAACGTGGTGACTTCGTGCATCGTGTTGTCGGCGTCGAGCACACCGACGGTGCCAAACTCAATCCCCACGGGAACCGTGCGCTTGAACAGCTTCATTACTTGTTGCGGCGTTGCAGCTGTGGCGAGATCCCAATCGAGATGGCCTTGGCCGAGCAGGGCGTCGCGCACGGCACCGCCGACGCACCACGTTTCGTAACCGGCACGCTCAAGGCGCGCGACAATCTCGCGCACGGCGGCGGGCGGATCGAGACTGCGCAGATTCTTCGGTACGGCACGCGTCATAGCGCGCGCAGTCCGTGCTCGAGCGAGACGCGGGGAGCCCATCCCGGCAGCACGGTGCCCTGCGTCCATGGGTCGAGCACTTCGCGCTCGCGTACCGCGCGCTCGCCCCATTTCGCCTGAATCGCCACGCCACGGCTGCGCTCCCACGCCGCAAACAGCTCACGCACTGGCAACGGTATGCCGGACCGCACGGCAAATACCTCGCTCCTTGCGACCGTGCTGCTTGTGACACGCTGCCCAGCTTTCGCAAATGCTTCAGCGACATCGCTCACGTGCACAAAGTCGAGCGGCAGTTCGGCGTGCACCATCGACATGATATGACCGGTGCGCTCCGCTTCGAGCATAAACGGAATCAACCGGCGACGGGTGTCGCCGTGACCGTAGCTGTCAGTGAGTTCGAGCGTGACCGCGTGAATGCCGTGCGCCTCGACGTAGTACTGGAGCAACGCGCCGAATGCCTCCTTGGTCGCCGCATAGAGATTCACGGGCGAATAGTCAGCATTGCCGTAGTGTTGCCACGCCGATCCGGCGGTGACGAAGCGCGTGCCGTGTGCCGAACGCATCGCGTCGAGGAGCTGGACGCCAAAGAGCAGGTTGTCGTGCACGAGCTTCTCGATATCATCGGCACCGTGCTCGGCCACAAAACGCGCCGCAAGGTGATAGACAATATCCGGCTTGACGGCTGCGACAATCTGCGCCACACCCGCCGTCGTGCCGTCGAGACGATGGATGGCAGCGCTTTCGCTCAGCGCCGAGACTGCCGGATCGGTCATTGCACGCCGGACCACAGCATGCACTTCAATACCACTTGCCGCGAGACACCGCACCAGGTGACCGCCAACAAAGCCGGTCGCGCCGGTGACGAGCGCTACACCGCTCGCGCCAGAGACGTGCGGTGCACCGCTCGCGGCCGCCGAGCCCGTTTTAGCCACACAACACGCTGCCGCCATTCACATTCACGATTTCTCCTGTGATGTGGCGGGCGCCGTCAAAGCAAAGGCAGACAATCGGAAAGGCAATGTCGTCGGGACTGGCGACGCGGCCCACCGGAATTCCCTTGGCGATACGTTCTTTGCCGCCGTCGGCAAACGGGAGTTCGCACATTTCGGTATCGACCCAGCCGGGCGCGATGGAGTTCACGGTGATGCCGCGCGACGCAACCTCGATGGCCATCGATTTAACAAATGAAATCATCGCGCCTTTCGACGCGCCGTAATCGGCGTGGAACGATTCGCCACGCTGGCCGGCGGTGCTGCTCACGAGCACAATGCGACCGCCATCGTGCATCGCGCGCGCCGCGGCCCGGGCGACATAAAACATTGCGTCGACGTTTTGTCGCATTGTATGCGCCCAGCGGGCGTCGTCGAGATCGGCGACCGGCACATCCTGCACCGGCCAGACGCCGGCGGAGTGAACACAGATATCGAGCCCCCCGAGTTCCAGCACCGCGTGGGCGATAAGCGACTCTGCGCCGCTCGATGTACTGATATCGGATGAATGCGTGACGGCCGTGCGTCCCATCGCCCGCACTTCACTTGCCGCTGTGTCAGCATCAGCACGGCGGGAGTGATAGCCGATACAGACGTCGGCGCCGGCCTGCGCCAGTTGCCGCGTCACGGCACCACCGATGCCGCGCGAGCCGCCGGTGACGATCGCCTTCTTTCCAACGAGAGAGAACGGGGTTGACGTCATTGTGTGTTACTCCGCGGCGACTTCGTCATCGATCATTTCGCAAATCGTGTGCTGGATGTTCAAATGCAACTCCTGGGCGCGGTCGGTGCGGTCCACCGGAACAACAATGCAGAGATCGACCATCGGTTTGATCTTGCCACCATCGCGCGCCGTGAGGCAAATCGTCGTCACGCCGAGTTTCTTTGCCGCAACCGCGGCTTTGATACAGTTGGGCGAGTTGCCACTCGTCGTATGAATCATCAACACATCACCGGCGCGCCCTAATGCTTCGATCTGACGTGAAAAAATATCGTCGAAACTAAAATCGTTGCCCGCGGCGGTGAGCAGCGATGTATCGGTCGTGAGCGCGATTGATCGCAGAGCGCGCCGTTCTTTCTTATAGCGCACCACATACTCGGTACTCATATGCTGGGCATCGGCGGCGCTTCCGCCATTGCCACAGAAAAAGATAGTGCCGCCGGCGAAGATCGACTCGCGCACAATCGTTGCGGCCTGGGCAATCTGCGGTCCCAGCGTATCGGCGGCGCGCGCCGCCGCCGCCGAGAGTTCGCGCAAGTGCGCCACGGGATCAATTGAACGAGATGCCACTAACGCACTCCTGGAATCAGATTAGGTGGAGCGGGTTCGTATTCGGCAGCGATGGCGGCAATGCGACGCATCGCCAACTCAGCGCGGGCGGCAATCGTGCCGGGTTCATCGGCCGCAGCTTCGAAAGCATAGGTGACGCAGGCGTCGGCAGCCAACAGATCCAGCGCACTCGAGCGGGCAGCGCAATCGTGACCGAGGACACGGCGCAACAGCTGCTCCGATGCGGCGATAAACGCATCGGCACGATGCAATGCGTTCCACTCCGGATGTGCCGTGAACAGCGCGCGGACGCACTCCACCAGATCGGCCGGCGCTTCCGGCGTGCGCGATGCGAGCCACGCCGTATGGTTCACGCGACGGCCTCGAGGGCCCGCGACACAATGGCACCGGCGCCAGCGATGGCCCGGGCAAGCGAATCGGCATCGGCGAGCCCGGCCTGCGCCATATGCGGTTTGCCACCACCGCGACCACCACCGAGGGCGGCGATGTCTTTCACGAGCGCGCCGGCGTTCACATTTTTTGCGCGGAGCGTATCACCGACAATGACCAGAAGTGTTCCCTTCCCTTCGACCGTAGCGCCGAGCACTGCAACGCCATCGGGGAACGCTTCGCGGACCGCATCACCGAGCGCTTGAAAGTCCTTGATATCAGCGATCTCGATTTGCTCGACGGCGACGCGGCCACCCTTGACGGTCTTGGCCTGTGCGACGAGTGATTGCACGACATTGCCGCCACCGGTGCCCTTGAGCGCTTCGGCAAGTTTCTTCTCGAGTGTTTTTTTTTCTTCGAGCACGACGTCGAGCCGTTTACCAATCGCATCGGCGCCGCCAGCGTGGACATTCACTTTTAGTTTTTCGCCGATGAGTTCGAGCGCTTTCTCGCGCTGATGCATCATCTCGAATGCTTTGGGCCCGGTGACGGCAACTATGCGCCGCACACCGGCGCTGACGCCATTCTCCGAGACGATGCGCAGGAGCGCGATCGTGCCAACGTTGCGCACGTGGCAGCCGCCGCAGAGTTCCGTGCTGAACCCCGGGATGTCGACGACGCGGACGACGTCGCCATATTTCTCACCGAACAGCGCCATCGCCCCGAGCGCAACAGCGTCGGTGTATTTACGCTCGGTGATCGTGACGTCGGTGTTTTGCCAGATCGCGCTGTTCACCCATTGCTCGACCTGTTCGATCTGCTCGGGCTTGAGCGGGCCGTGGTGGGTGAAATCAAAGCGCAGGCGATCGGGTTCGACGACAGAGCCGGCTTGATGCACGTGTTCGCCGAGCACTTTGCGGAGTGCCGCGTGCAACAGGTGCGTGGCGGTGTGATTGCGTTCGGTATCGCGGCGGCGGTTGGCGGGTACAGTCGCCCGGGCTTTGCCGAATTGCATTTTGCCGGTGAGCATCCCGATGGCGGCGATGCGGCCACCAAACTTTTTCACATCGTCCACCTCAATTTTCCACCCCTCGCCCTCGATGGTGCCGCGGTCGCTGACCTGCCCGCCGGATTCGGCGTAGAACGGCGTTTCTTGCAGCACGACGCCCACGCGCCCATCGTCGAGATGGCGCATCGCGGCGACAGTGGTATCTGCCTCGACGCGATCGTATCCGACGAATGTTTGCACGCCTTCGTTGGCGCGCTCCCATTTGTCGTCGTCACCGAAATCGTCATTGACGACAGCGATCTTGCGCGACTTGCGTTCTTCCTGGCTCATTTTGCGCTGCGCACCGAGCGCGGCTTCGAACCCGGCGATATCGACGAGGTAGCCGCGTTCGCGGGCAATGAGCTCGGTGAGATCGATCGGAAATCCGAAAGTATCGTAGAGCTTGAAGGTATCGTCGCCGGAGATGGTGCCGCGAATCTCTGAAGAGCCCTGCATCGAATCAACCGGCGCGAGCTCTTCGATACGGCTCATACCGCCGTCGATCGTCGCGAGAAAGCGATCTTCCTCGGCGCGGGTAGTCTCGACGATATGTTTGTGGCGCACGTGCAGTTCGGGATACACATCGCGCATTTGCGCGATGACTTTCTCGACGATGTACACGAGCGTCGGTTCGCGGCGGCCGAGCAGCCAGGCGTGGCGTACGGCACGGCGGAGAATGCGGCGGAGCACGTAGCCGCGGCCGTCATTGCTCGGGAACACACCGTCAGCGAGGAGAAACGCCGTGGCGCGGGCGTGATCAGCGATGACGCGATAGCTCGCCGAGTTTTCGTTTGCGTACGCGTACGGCTGACCGACGATGCGGGCGACTTCGTCGAGCAGTGGCTTGAACAGATCGGTGTGATAATTATTTGCGACGCCCTGCATGACGGCGGCAATGCGCTCGAGCCCCGCTCCGGTATCGACGCTGGGCTTGGGGAGCGGCAGCATGGTGCCATCGGCCTGCCGGTCGAACTGCATGAAGACGAGGTTCCAGATTTCGAGGAAGCGGCCGCGTTCGGCGCCTTCCACAAATGCATCCTGTGAGTAATCGGGGCCTGTAGTTTGGGTCCATTCGCCGGTCGCGCCGGCGGGGAATACGAAATCGGTCGCGAGGTGGGCGAGGTCGACGTAGATCTCGGTGCAGGGCCCGCAGGGGCCGGTGTCGGCCATCTGCCAGAAGTTGTCGGCGTGGCCGAGCCCGTAGATGCGGGAATCGGGAATGTCGGCGATTTCGCGCCAGAGGGCGCGGGCTTCGTGGTCTTCGAAAAAGACGGAAACGCGGAGGTGCTCTTTGGGAATTTTCAGTTCGATGGTGATGAATTCCCACGCGAATTTAATGGCATCGCGTTTGAAGTAGTCACCGAACGAGAAATTGCCGAGCATCTCGAAAAAGGTGTGGTGGCGGGCGGTGTGGCCGACTTGTTCGAGGTCGTTGTGTTTGCCGCCGGCGCGGACGCATTTCTGGCTGGTGGTGGCACGGCGATTGCCGTCGGGTGGGTCGTCGTGGCCGAGGAAGATTTTCTTGAATTGAACCATACCGGCGTTGGTGAAGAGCAACGTCGGATCGTCGCCGGGGACGAGGCTGGAGCTCTCGCGGATGGCGTGGGATTGGCGGGCGAAATACTGGAGGAATTTGGAGCGGATTTCGGAGGCGTACATACGCTCAAATCTAAGCAAATGTTGGGAGAGTGGGAGAGAGATTGTTACCGACGGGGCGTGCAGGGGGGGCAGCGTGCAGCAACGCGTTTCCTACGGGGCGGGCGGCGGACAGCAACTCGTTGCCTACGGGGCGGACGGCGGGCAGCGACCCGTCTCGTACGGGGCGGACGGCGCGCAGCGGACAACCTTGTGTGGATGGGCTCGCAGTTCCCCCAGTCCGTATCCGTGTTTATCGCAGTTAAATCCGTGAAAATCCGTGGCAAAGCATTAAGAGCCCGCCAAGCGCACACCCTTTTAGATGCGTTGCCTTTAACAAGGTCCGCACAGTGCTCATCACCAGATCCGGCGAATAGCCTTTCCGCGCGAGAAATCCGTAGAGGCGGCGGCGCTGTACGTCGGGGGCGAGTTTACTGAGGGATCGCATTTTCCTGTCTGCTATCGCCTGGATCTGAGCCGACTCGTCAATCTGTTCCTCATCGATGACTTCGGCGAGGGCGATGTCTGCGAGCTCTCTGGCGACGCCGCGGCGGGCGAGTTCGGCTTGGATGCGACGTTTGCTCATTCCCCGCCCTACCGCCCGTGAGCGGGCGAACTGTTTCGCGAACTCGGCGTCGTTTAAGAAACCGAGTTCCGTCAGTTTCTCGATCGTGGGGGCGATGAATTCCCTTGGCTGCTTTTTGTTAGCCAGCCACCGTTCGAGCTCTTTGGCACTGCGAGCTCGGCTTGTCAGCGCGTTGAGCGCGCGGTCATAAGTGGCGAGCTTGGCGGCGCCGTTCCGGACGACGGCCTCGAGCGTCGAGTCGAAGATGGTGCCGATTTTAATTTTGTGGTCGAGGACGAGATTGACATCTACGAGAGCGGACTTGCCATCGTCCAGCCGGATTGCTTTGCCATCCACCTCGACCCGGTAGCGGCCGGGTTTGCGGTAGTGCTCGGTCAGCGCGGTGATTTTGGAGTCGCTGTCTGACATGCTACTGCGACCGGGTCATGGGGTTTCTCATATTTTACAAACTGCTTTGCCACGGATTTTCGCATACCCCAAAAACTGCTTTGCCACGGATTTCACGGATTGAACTGGGGATTAACACGGATAAAGACTGGGGGGGAACTGCGCTCACAGGTCGATAGTGAGTTGTGTTGCTGTTGCAGTTCCCAGTAGTACAATCCGTGGTAATCCGATTTCGATCCGCGAAAATCCGTGTCTCAGTCGATTTTGGGGAATGCACAAAAATCCCAAATAACGCCCTTAAAAGGAAACCGGATGGAGAGTTGCATGATTTGGGGGATTCCGGGCCCCCGCCACAATGCAACATCGTCCATCCGGCTCCTACTACCATCACGGACACGAGCTACTCCTCAACCACCTCAGCTTCCGGAACGACCGGTTTGTTGATGCCGAGGACCGTCTTCACCTTCTCTTCGATCTCGGCCATTACGGCCGGATTGTCTTTCAGGAACAGCTTGGCGTTCTCACGCCCCTGCCCAATACGCTGGGTACCGTAGCTGTACCAGGCACCGCTCTTCTCGATAATCCCACTCTCGGCGCCGATATCCACCAGCAGCGAGGTATGCGAGATCCCCTCGGCGTACATGATATCGAATTCCGCCTGCTTAAACGGCGGGGCGACCTTGTTCTTTACGACCTTCACGCGAACGTGCGAGCCAATGATCTCTTCCTTCTCTTTCACCGGCCCAATGCGACGGATATCGAGACGCACCGAGGCGTAGAACTTGAGCGCCTTACCGCCAGTGGTGGTCTCGGGATTGCCAAACATCACGCCGATCTTTTCGCGCAGCTGATTGATGAACACCAGCGATACCTTCGACCGGGAGATTGCACCGGTGAGCTTGCGCAGCGCCTGACTCATCAGGCGGGCCTGCAAGCCCATGTGTGAATCGCCCATCTCGCCTTCGATTTCCGCCTTCGGTACAAGTGCGGCGACGGAATCGACGACGATTACATCAACCGCGCCGGAGCGCACGAGAATCTCGCAAATCTCCAGTGCCTGCTCGCCCGTATCGGGCTGGGAGATGAGCAACTTCTCAATGTCGACACCAAGCTTGGCAGCGTATTCAATATCGAGGGCGTGTTCGGCATCAATGAATGCAGCCGTACCGCCCGCCTTCTGGGCATTCGCGACGACGTGCAAACAGAGCGTCGTCTTGCCGCTCGATTCCGGACCATAAATTTCGGTGATGCGGCCGCGCGGAATACCGCCCACGCCGATCGCTGCATCGAGATTGATCGCACCGGTCGAAATACATTCGACGCGCACCTTAGGCGCATCGGGTCCCATCTTCATGATGGCACCACGGCCGTACGATTTCTCGATCTGC
>JANYKA010000282.1 GCA_025358315.1 Gemmatimonadota bacterium
CGCGCCGGCACCCGTCTTGGCTCGCGGATCATCGTGGCGGGCAATAGTTTCGGTGGCGCGATAGAATCGCTCGAATACTCTGGGCAATTGATCCGCGTCAATTCCGATGCCGGTGTCCTCAACGACCAGCGTAGGGCGTCCTAAAGTGATGCCAACACTTAATCGGATCGTCCCTCCTGCCGCTGTAAATTTCACAGCATTGTGCAGCAAGATTACCACCAGTTGTCGCACCAGCGCGGCATCTCCGACGACTCGCGCCTCCTCAAAGCGCTCCGCGAATATCGTCACGCCCTGGCCCTCCGCCAGCACGCGCGCCGACGAAGTCGCATCCACGACAACATCGTCGAGATAAAACCACACCCGCTCGATGGCGCGCTCCCCCGCATCGGCGCGGGCGAGGGTCAGCAAGTCGCCAACGATATTCCCCACTCGCGCCGCTTCCTGAGCAATTCCGTTGAGCGCCTCGGCGTACACGGCAGGCTCGCGCAATTGTTGCATAGCGACTTCAGCGCGACTTCTGATCACCGTAATCGGTGTTTGCAACTCGTGTGCAGCATCCGCCATGAATCGCCGCATTGAGCGAAGCGTCACCTCCACTGGCTCAAGCGATTTCTTGACGAGCACGTACCCGCCAATGGCAATGAGCATGACTGCCACCACCAATGCACCGCCGAACGCCGCGAAGAGCGCTTCGAACCGGTCGTCGATCCGGTCGCGGTCCACCAGCATGACGGCGACGTACGACGTTCCATTTACCAATGTAAAACGCTCGGCGCGCAACCGGAGCGTGTGATCGCCGGGTGCGTCCAACTCGTCCACCGCCAGACCAGTACGAGCCGCCACAAGCGCCGACGCGTGAACCCAGGGTGCCGGCGCAGACGCGTCGATCGGAACACCATCGGCAGTAAAAATGAAAACTTCGCGACTCTGGCTGTGTAGCGCAGCAATCGCACCGAAACTCACTGCGGCGCGTAATGCTGCATCCGATGGCTGGCGTCGCGCGTATCGCACGATCGGCGACAACGATTCGCGCAACGACCCGTCGAACTGTTCGGTGAATTGGCGCTGGAGCACCAACAGCAGTCCGCCGCCGAGCACCACCAAAATCGCGCTAAAAGTCCCCACGTACCACGCGGTGAGCCGACCCCGAACCCGTGCCAGCGGATCCGCTGCGGTCCCTGGCGAGCGCCCACGGCTCACGTCAAGCGCCAAACCGATACCCTGCGCCGCGCAATGTGTGAATCAGTTTGAGATCGAATCCGTCGTCGATTTTGCGACGCAACCGGCGAATGAGCACTTCGAGCACGTTGGTAAATGGATCGTGATTGTCGTCCCACACGTGGGCCGTGATCTGCGCGCGTGTGACCACCTCGCCAACGTGCCCGGCAAAGAATTCGAGTAGCGCGAACTCCTTTGCCGTCAGTGTGATGTCCCGACCGGCTCGGGAAATGAACCGCGTCCGCAAGTTGACGTTGAGATCGGCGACCTTCACAATGGCCGGAGCCAACTGCGGACGCCGCCGGCCCAGCGCCGCGACCCGGGCAACCAGTTCACTAAATGCGAATGGTTTGGTCAGATAGTCATCGGCGCCGACCTCAAGGCCGTGCACGCGATCTTGAACGGATTCGCGGGCCGTCAGCATCAGGATCGGCGTATCGAGCCCGGCGGCGCGAAGGTCGCGGCACAGGTCAAAGCCCGATCCGTCGGGCAACCCGATATCGAGAATGATGATGTCACAGTTTTTTTCCATCGCTCGCAACCGGCCGGCGGCTACAGTGGATGCGGCGACGACCGAGTTGCCGCGCTCGCCAAGCCCGTTCTCAATCACCGCCGCCAGCATCGGGTCGTCTTCGACGAGCAAAATGTGCATGTCAGATGGAATCGCGTGCGGTGGAAAATGACGGCGTCATTATGGGACCCATGAATAGTAAATATCTCCTCAGGTACCTGTCCCTCGGATGACAGCGGCGACCGGCCCCCCTCCGTTTGTAATCGTAGTGAAAGGATGGCGCGCTATACTTTGCCTACGAAGGAACTACCCCAAACCGGAGTATCGACGATGAAACTTTCTCACGTGATCTCGACCGCCGCATTGGCCCTTGGCGTGATGACCGCCCCGTTGGTGGCCCAGAATGCGAAAGTTACGGTAAAGGAAGAGAAGCCGGGCTTGCTCGCGCGGGCCAAAGTGACGTCCGACGCGGCGATCGCCACTGCACAGGCGAAGGTGCCCAAGGGCAAACTGGCCAGCGCCGAAATCGAAGAAGAGAACGGCAAGCTCATCTACTCGTTCGACTTCAAGACCGAAGGCAAGTCCGGCATCGACGAAGCGAATGTTGACGCGTTGACCGGCAAGCTTTTGTCCTTTGCGCATGAGTCACCTAAGGCCGAAGCTAAGGAAAAAGCTGCCGACGCAAAGAAAAAGGGCGCGAAGAAACCGGCATAGCTTATGCTGCTCGCGGAAACCTTCCGGGTCGCTTTCGACTCACTGCGGGCCAATAAAATGCGATCACTGCTCACGATGCTTGGCGTCGTGATCGGTGTCGCAGCAGTGATCGCGATGGTCGCATTGGGCAACGGTGCGAAAAAGGCAGTGGAGGCGCGCGTCGCCTCAATGGGCACCCGCCTGTTGCAAGTCGACGCCGCCCGTGTCCAGCAAGGCGGCGTGGCCGTATCGAAACCGGTGCGAATGACCGAAACGGACGCGAAATATCTGCGCGATCACGCCACCCTCCTCGCAGAAGTCGAGCCACAACAAGACCGGGATGCGCAGGTCACCTACCGCAATCAGAATACCCATACCCAGATCACGGGCGCGACGACGAACTTCCTTACCGTGCGCTCGTATGAAATGGACGTCGGCCGGATGTTCACGGACGTTGAAGATCAGGCCCGCACACGCGTGGCCGTACTCGGTTCCGATGTCATTGTTAACCTTAACATGCCATCAGCGGACGCCGTGATTGGTGAATTCATTCGCATTGCCGGCGTGCAATTCCAGGTGATTGGTGTACTCAAAGCCAAGGGTTCGCAGGGAAATTTCGGCGAACCCGATTCACAAATTATCATCCCGTTCCAGACGGGACGTTTTCGGATGTTCGGTACGCCATACCTGAATGATCTTTTCGTAATGGCGGAGAGTGAACAAAACGTGCCCGCTGCATTGGTGGAAATGGAGCAACTCCTGCGCCGCTCGCATCACATTGCCGCAGACAAGCCGGACGACTTCCGCATCCGGTCTTCTGCCGAATTCCTCGCGCTCCTCACGTCCACGACGGACACGTTCAGCGGTTTGCTGGCCGGCATTGCCTCCGTCTCGCTCCTCGTTGGCGGCATCGGCATCATGAATATCATGCTCGTGTCCGTCACCGAACGCACACGCGAGATCGGCGTACGGAAAGCGCTGGGGGCCACTCGCCTCAACATTCTCCTGCAGTTCGTGACCGAAGCCGTCGCCCTTTGCCTGCTCGGTGGCCTGAGCGGCGCCGCGGTTGGCGTCGTCGCCGCCGAAGTCATGCGGGTGCGTTTCGGCTGGAATACGTCGATCGGCGTGAGCTCAATCTTCCTCGGCTTTTTCTTTTCTGCCGGCATCGGTCTGATCTTCGGCGTGTGGCCAGCCCGCCGCGCTGCGACACTCGATCCGATTACGGCGCTCCGATACGAGTAAGCGGATTCACCCAGCAAACACAAACGTCCGGGCCATTACGGTCCGGACGTTTGTGTTTGCAGAACTGAGGTGAAGAAAACCAGTTACGATTTCTTAATCGAAATGAACCACGCGGCAACAATCGGTCCGCGCGGACCACCACGCCCGGCGGGCGGCGGTGGCGTGCCCGGCGCCGGCGCAGGCGCTGGTCCGCACTCCGGCTGGAACAGATACGCGATGTGCTTGTCGGTATCGACCGCAATCGTCTTCGCGCCTGGAAAGGTCTTCACCGTTGCGACCACCGTGTACTTGTCCGGCGAATCCTGGTGCACGACGGTCACCGTGCCATCGCGGCCGGCGGGAATGTAGATCAGCTTCTCTTTGTGGTCGTAGCCGAGCGCATCAACACCATCGCCATTCACAATGTTCGCGACGATCTTGCCCGTCTTGGCGTCCACCACCACCGAGTTCTTGCCGCAGCCGGCAAAAATACGGTCGGACGGACGATCATACGAGATTCCGGTCGGCCCGTCGCAGGTGGCGAGCGGCCATGATGCGGTCACCTTCAGCGTTTTGACGTCGATCACCTGAATTGTATTCTTGCTCTCATTGTTGACGAAGATCCGTCCCTTCCCGTCGCCGATCGCGCCTTCCGGTGCGTTGTCCTCGAGATTGACCGTGCCGACAATGTCGCCGGTCTGGGCATTGATAAACGTCGCCGTGCCAATCGGACGGCTGTGGTTGGTCAGCACGACCATATGCGACGTCTCGTCGTACATGATGCCGTCCAGACCGCCCGACTTCACGCTGATCTTCTTGATAAACGTAAGATTCTTGAGGTCGAACATCGTGACCGTCGAATCGCCGCCGTTCGTCGTGAAGCCGTGATTTTCCTTTTCCGCCAGCGCGATGCCGTGCGTGCGCGGCGTGTTCGGAATATCACCAATCACTTTGCCCGTCGGTCCATCAATGACCATCACGTGCGTGCCGCGCGAGACGAACACGCGACCCGTGCCTGATTCCGCGGTCAGATAGTCGGTGCCACCTTCTCCGCCGATATTGTACTTCTCCACCTTGAACGACTGTGCCTGACCGGTGCCGGGCATCGCCAGACTCGCGGCAACAACAACGGCAGCAACGAGTGAATGTCTGATCATATTGGTCCTTGGGTTTTGGAGGTCGGATCGTCTGAACTACGCAGACGGAACAATATTCGTTTGAACCTGTCCACAGTATGACAAAATGTCGCGCCGGTCAGTGCGTCGCGCCGCGCGCCAGCGCCCACGCCAAAAATCTTTCCGTGTAATAAAGCTCCAGTTGCGAACTCGGCCCGTTGAATACTTCGTCGAATGCGTGGTCCGCCCACGGAATATCCAGCAATACCGCCGTGGTGCCATTAGCGACCAGCTTGTCCCGCAGTCG
>JANYKA010000004.1 GCA_025358315.1 Gemmatimonadota bacterium
GAAAGAACTCGGCGTGAAGGGCGAAGCGCTCTACACGTGGGGTGGTACCGGAGCAGCTAACTCGGTGGTTCCATAGTCGATGGCGAATGATTGAATTACAGAAGGGCCGGGAAGAGATTCCCGGCCCTTCTGTTGTTATGGTACTGCCCGGGAGAACTCGTCAATCTTTCTGAACCGAACGATCACAGCGCCTCTGATTCTCGAACAACTCGCCATTCGTGTCACGAAGCCCGCGCCAGCCGGTGTGCTTGCAGGCATTCGCCGAGGTCGCAACCATGAAGGTTGCTTGGCGCAGATTGTCGAATACAAACCCGTGCCCACGCGTCGCCGGTGCAGCATCACCAGGAATTCCGCGATGTAAATCACTCCCCGTCCGGAACATCATGCGGTTCACGGCCGGCGGAGCGCCACCGAAATTCAACTTTCCGTTGGCATCGTAGAAATAATAATTCTCCCAGCTCGTGCCGGTGTGCTTCAAGTCGCCGTCGACGAACACCAGGACGACGTCGTTGCCCGGTCCGTCGACAAAGTCCATGCTGATTTTGATAGTGTGCGGCACATGACGGTCCAAGCGCCGCGCCACGGTCGATAAAATAAAATCACCCGGCGACGCTGGATTCGACCGCTCGGCGAAAATAACAGTTAAGCCGTCGGGCAGGTCAGCCATCTGTATCCAACTCATCCGGGCATCGTCACCACGGGCGGGGCTTGCCACAACTTCCAGCCCCGGCTGTTGTGCGCCCGGTACGGTTGACGCAAAACTCCACTCCGCCTCGAAATGGTTTTGCAAAGTACCGCCGACGATGGCGTAGTCGATTCGTCCACTAGGGCTACGCGACTGTGCATTCGCCTGGCCGGCGACATTTGAAGTTCTGCTTGAGAAAGTCTGATCGGAGTAGCAGCCGGAGGTGACGGCATTCGAGATGCGCAGACTTCGGCGCTCGAATTCGTGAAAGCGATAGAAGTTTGCCGACGCCAGGTTGTCGGTGATCTCGTGATCGTACACGGCGCAATGCGGGCTCGTTAGACTAATAGCCGGCGCTCCGAGTCCGCCGAGACTCTTCCAGTCGTACTGGCCGTCGATCACACCGAAGCTGAAGTCTTCGAAGGTCGTGATGCTACTATCAATCAATGATGCGTCGGCGTCGCGACGATCACCGAGCATCGAGATGGTTGACACCGGGGCACGGATTGGCGCCGTAGCGTCACTGGCGCATGAAGCGACTACAAACAGGAACACGCAGGGCCAAGGTTTCATGCGATGGAATCTGGTGAGCGGGCAACGGGTTACGCTGATGCTACCAGATTCGATGATGATGGGGAAGTAGTCACGTCATTGATATAGGGGCCCTGCATGGGGTCCTCGATCGCACCCGCCACCGGAAAATAGATACGGAACGTTGTCCCTTGGTTTGGTTTGCTCTCGACCTGCAGGAATCCGTTGTATTGAGTGACGAGTGCGTAGACTGTGGAAAGGCCGAGCCCCGTGCCCTTGTCAGAAGATTTCGTGGTAAAAAAAGGCTCGAATATCCGGGAACGCGTCGCCTTGTCCATCCCCATGCCGGTGTCGGCCACCGTGAGGACGACGTACGGTCCTACTGCAGCACCAACGATGCGTTCGGCCAGTCCTGAATCCGCGTCGATGCGTGCCGCGGTCAGGGTCAGTCGCCCACCAGCGGGCATCGCGTCGACCGCATTCACGGCCAGATTCATCAATATCTGATCGAGATGTCCGGGATCGATTTGCACCTTGTCGAGTACTTCCGGCACTACGACGGTGAGCGTCAGCTCCTTTGGAATAATGCGGGTGAGCATGTCCTGTAGTTCCCGGAGCCGTGCTCGCACATCAACGGCGTGCGGAGCAACGACATTCTGCCGTGCGAACGTGAGTAGCTGCCGTGACAGCACGGCGGCGCGATCGGCTGCGGATCGCACTTCGTGGAGATCGCTCAGGCTCTCCTCACCCATTTCTTCTTGCAGCAGGAGAATGTCTGTGTAACAGCGAATGATGACGAGCAGGTTGTTGAAATCGTGCGCGACGCCGCTAGCTAATCGCGCGATGGCCTCCATCTTCTGTGCGTGATGGAATTGTTCTGCGATCGCCGTGTGCTCGGTGACGTCTTCCAGCACCACGCCGACGCCGATGATGTGGCGACTTGCGTCGCGAATCGGATAATAGCTGGAGAGCCAGTGTTTGTTCGGTCCGAGTTCGTCGTAGGTTTTCCCGGTCGATGCGACATTCCGCAGGGGCTTTCCACTCTCCAGAACAGACCTGAACCGTGGCGCAACGAGTTTGGCGATCGCCGGTACGGCCTCACTGATTGATTTGCCGACAAACCACTCCGGTGGCTTTCCGTGGATCGCGCCGAACGCCGAGTTCACGCGGATGTACCGCAGATCAGGGGCGACCAGTCCCAGACCCATAGGAACGCTCAACATTGCCCCTTCGAGTAGCGACATTGTGAATTCCTTGTCGTGCGTTTCTCCGGACAGCGTGACGCGGGTGCGACGCGCCTCTGCAATGGCTTGCGCGAGTTCGGCGTCGGCCATCGCGAGTGCCTTTGTTTTGTCGGTCAGTAGTGTCCGCCTATGACGGCTTTCCGCCGTCAGCTCGCGGTCGTGTCTCGACAGGCGGGACAGGAAGACGAGAATTCCTATCGCCGGGATAAGTGCAGCGAAAAATGATACCCAGCGGATGCCCGCGATTAAGCGGCGGTTTTGCTCAAAGCGCTCTGCGAACTGGTCGGCGATGACACTATTAGTGGTCCGAACGTACGCTACTGCTTGGCTACGTACTTGTTCGGTCCTGGCATCGAGCACAACGTCTGCGCCGAAGAGCAAGAATCCGAAGAACGTCAATAGCGCAAGTGCGATCGTGGCACCAACGAGATCGCGTCGCAACACGCCGACGATTGGCGCGGTGCGCGGCTTCGCGCGACTCAGCGGTTCTGTGATCAGAGGCGAAATCATATAGTCGAAAGCTCAGCGGTATTTCGAGCTCTCGTAATCGGGGAACAGCCCACACCGATGTGAGGCAATACGGAAGTCCGTCTCCTATCCGATCCCGTTCCTATAGTATGCCTGCGCGGTCCGCCGCTTGTCACGCGTGCAATCGTCGCGCTGCTGCGACGTCATTAGCCAGAAAATTGGGCAGGCCGGACCCAGACCGCAGTAGCATTCAAATGGTGGCGGCTCTCGCGTCATGGCCGCCGGATCGGTGCGATTGCCGCTAGCGGCGGCGTCGGACGTTGATTTCGGAGGAATCGACATTTCACACACTCGCGGTACGGAGAACTTCTGACACGGGCCACGTGCGCGCCCGCGCCACCAGCCGTACTACCGTGGTGTCGCCAGCGTTCGGAGGTAGGCGATCACCGACCATTTTTCACTTTCGTTCAGTGTGGCCCTCGGCATCATACCGCGGCCTTCAGAGATCTTCCAAAAGATCGCGCCCTCGGACTGCAGCTGCACGCGTTCCGATGCGAGATCAGCGGGACGTGGCTGAAGAGAACCGGACTGTGGTCCGTCGCCATGACCGGACTTGCCGTGACACTGTTCGCAATCGCGGCGGAAAAGGTCGGAGCCGCGTTTCACGGCTTCAGCCGTCACCGGAGTTGGATTGGTCCGGTGAGAGGCGCGCTCCGGCGCGACCCACTGGTTTCCCGACGGACCCTGGGCGCTCGCCGGCGTTGCGGCGAACGCCGTGATCACTATCGCGAGAGTCAACGGGAGTGCGCGTGCGTGCGCCACAGCAGCCATTGTGATGCGAATGATTGACATCGTTCAAGTCTCCTCTTTCAAACGGTAGATCGCAGCGAGCTGCGAGATGACGAAACCATAGGTAGTCCAAACACACAGCAACAAAAACACGATCGTGCCCACGATCCCGATTGGCGCGCGTGACGACCAGAGCGCACGCGGAACCTCCGCACGTGAGGCGCGCGCCGGTTCCGCGCCGCCGAGCTTCACTTGCACCGGAGGGCCCGCGAGTGCCGGAGGTGAACGCACTTCGACACTGAACATCAGTTCGCCGCGAGCATCGCCCGGCAGGCCGTGTGGGTATTGCACGGCCGCCGTGCCGTCCGCCAGCGTCTGGTCTTCGCCCAGCGACATGATCCCAAACATGCGTGTGACGGAAAACCCTACCACCGCGCCCGCGACCGGAAGTCCGTTCGACGTGACCTTAGCCACAAGCATTTCCTGCTTGTCTTCGGTTGTGCGCTTGAGTTCGATTTGCGCCGGGGACGCGGGAGCCGGCGCCTGTGCGCCCGCCGTCATCCACGGCGTAGCCGTTGATATTCCGATAGCGAGCAACAGCGCAGTTACCGCCACGGGAATCGCTCGCGCACCCAGCCCTGCTGGCGCCTGTGCGGGCACTCGTTCTTGCGCTTCCTCTGCGTCCTCGACGGTCTCCCAAATCGAGAGAATCGGGAAAAGGCGCGAGAAGAGTGTGAATAGCAGCAGGAATCCGGCGAATGCGCCGGCGGTGATCACGATTTCTACGACGCTCGGGAAATAGTGCGGTGTGATTCCTGCCGCCTGTGCAGGAATGAACGGGGTCTGAAGTGTCGGAACAATGATCAGATAGCGCTTGAGCCACATGCCAATGTTGATCAACACTGACGCTGTCACGATTGACCCCAACGACCGGCGGCTCGGAAAGAGCAAGAGCGCGATGGGCAAGAACAGCCCGAACGCGGCCCAGAGCCAGAACGTCGTGCCGACGGGTCCGCTTCCCGCAAGCAGATCGAGCAGTCGCGTGTCCGTCTCGGCGCCGCCGTACCAGGTGGTGAGATACTCGCTCAGCGTGAAGTACGCGTAGAGCAGCGACAGCGCGAGCAGAATCTTTGCGAGCTTGTGGAAGTGTTCCGGGAGCAGGTAGCGCTCAAGGTGGTACGCACGGCGAAAGATTATCATCGCGGTGATGATCGCCGCTGTGCCGGAGAAGATCGCACCAATCACGAAATACGGGCCGAAGATGGTGCTGTGCCAGCCGGGCCGCAGCGTCATCCCGAACACCCACGACACCACAGTGTGTACAGAGATCGCGACCGGAATGATGATGACCGCCATTGCGCCGAGCGCGCGCCCCAGCAGGCGCCGATTTTCAGGGGACTCGCGATATCCGAGCGACAGAACCTTGTACAGACGGATGAGCATCCGCGAACGGCCCCGCTCGCGTGCGGCCTTAGCGAGAATCGGCATGTCCGGAATCATCGCCACGTACAGGTAGAGGAAGCTGCCCGTGAGATACGTCGTGACGGACACGAGGTCCCAGAGGATTGGCGATTGGAATCGGCCGTGAAGGATCAGATTCATTATGCGGTCGGGGCGCCCCATATCGATCATCACCATGCTCGCACCGATGAGCAGTGCGATGACGGTGATCGCTTCGGCCATGCGCGTGATCGGTCGGCGCCATCCAGCATCTGTGACGCGCAAGATCGCCGAGATTAACGTGCCTGCGTGGCTGATGCCGATGAAGAAAACAAAGTTCGTCATGTACGCGCCCCACGAGACGTAATTTCTCATGTCCGTCACGCGCAGGCCGTGCACCAATTGAAACACCCAGGCAAAAAACCCGATCACACAGATCGCGAGCAGGCTTCCGACCCAGATCCGGCCCCGACGTCCCATCGGCTCGAGCGTCGCGAGTAGATCGCGTTCGATGATATTGGTGCTCATCGTTGCTCCGCGCGATGCTGCTGATTGATGGCAATTGCTCCTGGCTCACCCGGTGCCGCGGACCGCCGGTCCGCCGCCGGCAGGTAGTAGACGCGTGGCTTCGTTCCGAGCTCTTCCATATACCGGAAGCCGGCGCGATCGCGCAGTAGTTTCGTAAGTCGCACCGTGGTCCCCTTGGAGTTTGTGACGGCATCTTCGTTCTCGTCACCAAACCACATCGCGCCCATCGGGCATCCGGTGACGCAATGCGGCAGTTTGCCCTCGCGCGCCATGTCGGCGCAGAAGTCGCACTTCTCTGCTGTGCCGACCCGGCGCGGATAGCCCCACTCGGGCGAGTATCCGCGAGCGACGGCCGGGGCCGGGTTGTCCGGCCGGCTCCAATTGAAACTGCGGGCCGAGTAGGGACACGCGGCCATGCAGAAGCGACAGCCAATGCACCGTTCGTTGTCGATCAAAACGATGCCATCTTCACGCTTGAACGTCGCGCCGACGGGGCAGACGCGAGTGCATGGTGGATTGTCGCAATGGAAGCAGGGGCGCGGGAACCAGTAGGGTGCCGTCTCGCCTGACTCCTGCATGTTAAATAGCCGAATGAATTCCCTGTCGCCGGGAATGAAGTGGCTCTTGGCGCACACTTCAGTGCACTTTCCGCAACCGTCGCATGCAGCAAGGTCAATCACCATCAGCCACCGGCGGCCGGGGACGCCTCGCCTCGCCTCGGCGGAGGTGGGAACGGGCGGGGCGCCGATTCGCGGAGGCGAAACCACCAACTCGCCATCCGCAGTCAGCGCCAGCGTCGCCGCGCCTTTTCCGGCTGCCGGGTTGGCTTCCGCACTGCCCGACAGCGTAGTCGCGCCGGCAGTTCCGGCAGCGACACCGCCTACAGCAACCAGACCTGTGCGTAGAAAATTACGTCGTTCCATCTACATAGCCTCCGAGTTGTCTTTAGGTATGGCACGATCCATGCCGCCGACCTTGCGTCTCCGATGCGCGGAGGCCACGGTCAGCGTAGGTGAAGGCGTAGCAATAGATTGACCTAGGTCGAGACGATTGCGTTGCTATGTCCCAAGAAGGACGGGAGGCAGCGCATATGCGACTTTCGGTGGCGCACTGTGACGTAGCGTGGCGCTAGAAGGCTGGATTTTCTGAGCCGATGACCAAGGAATCGGTATGGCGGTGATTCACCCTACTTCATCTAGGCCTTCTCCTCCCGTCGCTTCGCGCGTGCCGCGCGGCTGATGATCAACGTCAACAAGCTTTTCCCAAGACTGAGCATCCGCGTCAAGCTCGCGATTGCGTTCGCGATCGTCGCGCTCGGGCCGTTGGCGGTGATCTCTGTCATGGGCGCGCGGGAAACCGTACTTCAAATCCAGTTGAAGGCGCGCGATACGTTGGAGCACGACCTCGAGATGGCCGAAGCGCAGACGGCGCAGGCACTCGGGTCGGCGGAGAATCACGTCGAGCTCGTCGCGCAGGTCGTCTCCGGATCGCTACTCCGCAGCGGCGGAGTTTCCCCCCGCGCGCTCGTGGAAACTGAGTGGGTTGTCCAATCGCTTCTTGCCACCGAGAAGTCGTTGTACCAGGTGAAATTCATCGACGTGTTGGGCCGGTACCGCTTAATCGTGCGAGCGTCGGGGCCGACTCCAAGCGAGCCGGACGCCGAAGGAGGCGAGTATTACGCGTGGCGCGCGAGCACGCTGAAACCGCACACGCGGCTCCTATTCGCTGTCGAGGTTGCGGGCCCGGAGACAAACGGAACCGCGAACCCGATACCAGCGGTGGCGATTATCGTCCCACTCCACAGTCCAAAGGGAGAATTCCTTGGGGTGGTTGTTGGGGAAGCGTACGCATCGGCACTTTTTTCACACTTGGATCACGCCTCGCCCGGCTTCGACGGTGTGACAGGTCTGGTGGACGAAGGCGGACGCTTTCTCTACCACTCCGTTCGCAAGCGTGACTGGGCGACACTCCTCGCCGCCCGTGATCGCGTGAGCGTGCGCAGCGATTTTCCGATGGAGGTTTCCACCTCCATTGTGTCGGGGCGCCAGGGGTCGTTGGTGACGCCGGAGCGGAGTCTCGTGAGTTTCCGGCCGCTCTCACTTGGTGCCGCATTCGGGGAGAAGCTCTCCCTGTACCGGGTGGTTCCGCTGGCGGCACTCTCTGCTGACGCGCGATCCTTTCTGCTTTCCGTGCTTCTCGCAGCCATGCTGGTGACACTCCTCGTAGTGGGGATGGCGATCATGGCCGCCGACCAGTTCACAAAGCCGATCTTTCGTATTCGCGACGCCGCGTGGCAACTCGCACGCAGCGATCATATCGGGCCGTTGGATGTCGCGACCAACGATGAGTTCGAAGATCTGGCGCGCGACTTCACCGCCGTCGCCGAGCAAGTGACGGCCCATCGTGCAGAGCGCGAAGCGTTCATTGACGAGCGTTCTCGGGTGCTCGAACAGACCCACGCCGAGCTGACCGATATCCTCGAGCATTCCGCGGACGGTATCATCGGCCTCGATCCCGCACGCATCGTCCGGATCTGGAATCACGGCGCCGAGCGGCTGTTCGGCTATCGGGGCGAGATAGTAATCGGCCAGGAAATCGACAGCGTACTCCGGCCCGCGAGTGAGCGAGCCGAGCGCGAACGCAGTGTGATGAAGCGGGAACTCATGCGAGAGGGAGCCGTTGTGAACTTCCTCACGGAAGTGCTCGACAGGGACGGAACGGCGATTCAAATCACCCTCACGGAGACGCTGATCGCGGCGTCTAATGGTCGGCCGCTTGGCTCCTCGCTGATTGTGCGCGACAACCGCTTTCAGTCCCGACTCGAAGACCAAATGCGGCGCTCTGAGCGCCTGGCGGCGATAAGCGTGATGGCCGCCGGCATCGCTCACGAGATTAACAATCCGCTGGCGATCATCGGTAACCGAATCGAGTGCATGCAGCGCGACATCCGGGACAATTCGAGTCACGTCTCACTGGCCGCCGACATCGACGTGCTGCAACAGCATGTGGTGCGTCTCCGCGAGCTGACGTCGAGCCTGCTCCGGTTCGCGCGTGACGATCAGCACTCGGATGCACGCCCCGTCGACATTGGTGCGCTGGCAGAGCGGACCGTCGCGCTCCTGCGCCGGACGCTGGCGACACGCCGGCTCAGCTTGGACCTGGTGGTCGATCCGCTCGCGCCCGCGGTGGCTGGCTATGAGCAAGCGATCGAGACGGTCATCGTGAACCTTTTGCTGAACGCCGCCGACGCGACGCCGGCAGGCGGAACCGTCACGCTTACCATCCGAGGTGGTCCCGGCGGCGAAGCTGCCGAAATCGAAGTGCGCGACACAGGACCCGGCATCGCACCCGCGTTGCGCGAACGAATATTCGAGCCGTTTTTCACAACAAAGGAAACAGGCCACGGCACGGGCTTGGGTCTCGCGGTCTGCCGGAGCATAGTGGATGGGCATGGCGGCACGATCCGTGTTGACGAACCTCCAGGTGGTGGGTGCCGTTTTATCGTGACGATTCCAGTTCAACCCATTGGAGCGACATGGAGAGATCCCGCATACTTGTGATTGACGATGAACCGGCGATGCTCGAAAACTGCGAGCGTCTCCTGACACGAGAAGGCTACGCATGCACCACGCTCGCCGAGCCGTCGCGGTTCCGTCAGGTGGCGGCGGAGCTTGAGCCGGATGTGATCATCACGGACTTGCGCATGCCGGGCACCGACGGGATGACAATTCTCGCGGCGGGAATCGCCGACGATCCGTCGCGGCCGGTGATCGTGATGACGGCGTTCGCTACTGTGGCATCGGCCGTGGCGGCGGTGCGCCAAGGTGCCTTCGACTATATCACGAAGCCATTCACCGCCGACCAACTGCTGGTCACCGTCGAACGGGCTGCCCGGTTCCGCGGACTCTCCGTGGAGAATCGGTCACTCCGGCAACAAGTCGCTCGCACCATCGGCAACGATGGCATCCTCGGCTCGAGCCCGGTGTTGGCGCGCCTGCTGGAACAGGCAAGAAAAGTTGCGCCCACCGACGCCAACGTGCTTATCACCGGCGAGAGCGGAACCGGAAAGGAACTCGTGGCGCGCTTGATCCACACGCACTCGTTGAGGCAAGACCGGCCTTTCGTCCCCGTGGACTGCGCGGCGATGCCGGAAGGTCTCTTGGAGTCCGAGCTGTTCGGGCATGAGCGCGGCGCATTTACCGGAGCGGTGCAGCGCAAGGACGGGCTACTGTCAAAGGCAAATGGCGGCACGGTATTTCTCGACGAGATCGCCGAGCTGAGCACCACGCTCCAGTCGAAGCTCTTGCGCGTGCTCGAGCAGCGCCAGATGAGGCGCATCGGTGACTCGCGGCTTATTGATCTCGACATCCGCGTCGTGACAGCTACGAATCGCGATCTTGAGGTGGCCGTAGCCGATGGGAGTTTTCGGCAAGACTTATACTACCGTCTCAACGTTGTGCATTTCCTGCTACCCCCGTTGCGGGCGCGATTGGGCGACATCCCACTCTTGATGAATGCGTTTCTCAGCGAGTTCGCGACCACGGCGCGGCGACGGCCGCCTGAAGTGACCGCCGAGGCTTGGGCGATCCTCGAGCGGCATACGTGGCCCGGCAACGTTCGCGAACTACGGAACACCGCGCAGCGACTCGTCGTGCTCGATACGGACGGACGCATAACCGCAGACGACCTCAGCGGCGCGCTCAAGCTTGGAGTCGAAGCGCCACAAGAGAATCCTGCGGCGTGGCCCGTGGAATACGCGCGGGCGCAAGACGAAGCACTGCGTGAATTCCGCGCAACATATGTGAAGCGATTGCTCGAGCTTCACGGCGGGAATGTCTCGCGGGCAGCGGAGTCGGCCGGAGTGAGCCGCCGGACCCTCCACCGATGGCTGGCCGAACTAAACGCGAGCGCACCAAAGGAGAGGCCGTGAGCGCGCGGCATGCATTAGCGGCACTGGCACTGGCGTGGCTACCATCGGTGGCGGCTGTCGGACAGGGTGGAGCGATCCACGGAACGGTCACTGTGCCGAGCGCTGCGATCACGGGCGTGCTCGTTTATCTGATTCCCGAACCGGCGTCCCGTATACCGGCCGTCAAGCCGGAAACTGCGGCGATGGATCAGCGCGACCTCCGCTTCGTGCCGGGCGTTGTCGCCGTAACCCCGGGATCCACGGTTGTTTTTTCCAACAGCGACCGTGTGATGCACAATGTGTTCCATCCGTGGCAGAGCAGCGCGGGTTTCGATTTAGGCCTCTGGGCGCCGGGAGAGTCACGAAACTTCACGTTTGGCAAAGAGGGCGCGTATGTGATTCTTTGCCAAGTGCATCCCGAGATGGTCGGGTATGTTGTCGTTGTTTCATCGCCGTATCGCGCGTTGACCGACGAGCATGGACAGTTCCACTTGAACAGCGTGGCGCCGGGAACCTATCGCCTTCGCACGTGGCATCACCGGTTGGCAACGCACGAGGAGCGTGTGACCGTCCTCGATGGCGGCGTAGCGCGCATTGAGTTGTTGTTGAAATACGGCAAGGCGACGGCGCCCACGGCGAATCCATAGCATCGCGACCTCCTGCTCCCAAACGGGGAGGCTATCCGGTCATTTACGGCAAGTGCAGGAATCACCGAAGTTTGCGTTGACGCGTACAGGAGTTGCGTTGACGACATTGTTGCAATTGACGCCATCTGTGGGCACCGTGTGGAGCCAAGCGTTGAGGCCGCCCGCCGCGAACTCACTTCAATATTGACTTGTCTGTCGTTTCCGGGACAACGTCACTGGGCCGCCTCGGCTGAATGGTGTCCGCTTCCACCAAACCGTCCACCATGTGCACGATCCGGTCGCATTTGGCCGCCAGCTGCTCGTCGTGCGTAATGATCACGAACGCAGTTCCGTACCGTTCGTTGATGTCGCGAAGCAGGCGAAACACTTGGGCGCCCGTCTCGGTGTCGAGGTTGCCGGTGGGCTCGTCGGCCAGCACCAGCTGCGGCCGCATCACGAGCGCCCGGGCGACGGCTACACGCTGCTGCTGTCCGCCGGAGATGTCGGTGGCCTTGTAGTTGGCGCGATCTGCAAGACCGACCTCCTCGATTAGCGCCGCGGCGCGTTGCCGAATTTCCGGGTCGAGCCGGCCGCGATCAGCGAGCATGGGGAGCCACACGTTCTCGAGCGCGGTGAACGCCGGCAACAGATGATGGAACTGGAAGACGAACCCGATTCCCCGTCCGCGCACCGCGGTAGTTGCGTCCTCGTCCAGCTGTGCGACGTCCAGTCCCTGAAACAGCATGCGCCCGGCGGTTGGCCGGTCAAGCAACCCGATGATGTTGAGTAGTGTCGACTTGCCGGACCCGGACGGGCCAGTGAGCGCGACGAACTCACCCCGGTCGATCTGAAGGTCGACGCCGCGTAGCGCGAGCGTCGGACTCCGTCCGCCATAGGATTTCGTCACCCCGTCCAGTTGCAACAATGCGTCCGGCGCGGCAGGCCTTGATGACATGTCAGCCCGACCGGATGCTGTCAGCCGGGTTCATTCGCGCGGCGCGACGGGCTGGGACCATGGCGGAGGCGACCCCGACGCCAATGGCAATGGCTGCCGAGCGGAGATACAGCACACCGTCGAACGAGACTGGGAACGTCGGCGATCCGTCCGGATTGGTTGCCACTCGCGAAAAGGCGAGTCCAAGTCCGATGCCCAAGGCGATGCCCACCGCGGACCCAAGCACGCCGAGAATCGCACCCTGCGCGAGAAAGATGCGCAGCACCTGGCGCCTAGTGGTGCCAGTCGCGCGCAAAATGCCGATCTCGCGCGACTTCTGCACCACGGACACGGCGAGCACGCTCGCGATGCCAAGCGCGACCGCCAGGATCACGAAGACCTGAATCATGATGCTCGAGGCGCTCTGCGATCGCAGGCCGATGAGCAGTTGTGCGTTGGTCGCCATCCAGCTGTCGGCCACGAGTCCGGTGCGTGTCGTGATCTCCCGCGCCAGTGACTCGGCTGCGTATATCCCATCCACCTTTACCTCGATGCTGGAGGCACCGCCTTCAAGCCCGAAAAGGCGCTGCGTCGTGCGGAGAGATGCGAACACCCAACGCGAGTTCAGATCCCGGTTGCCCAGATCGAAGATCCCGGTCACGGTATACACTGCGTTCGCAGTCTCGGAGGTTTCCGTCCCGACTCTGAGCCGGAGACGATCACCGACCGACAACCCAAGGTCTTTTGCCAACACGGTCCCGATCACAACCTTGAGTCCGTCGAGGTCGATGCGACCGGCGACGAGGAACGAGTCCAGCGGCACGATCCGACTGTAGCTTACCGGCTCGATGCCGCGAACCACCACGGCGTTCGCGCCACCTCCGCGCACGGCGATAGCCGCGCCGTTGATCGTAGGGGATGTGGCAACGACCCCCGGGACGCGCGCGATCTCCGCGCGCGCGCGCTGCCACTGCGCGATGGAGCGAACGCGTTGCGCGGGACGCTCCACCCGCGCCTCACGCACGACAGTTCCCGCTATCGCCAGCACGCGGGGCGTTTCCTCGCGTGGGCGCACGACGATCTGCGCCTGCGTGCCAAGCGTCCGTGCGACAAGGCTCTGTTGCAACGCTGCGATCAGCGCGGAAAGAAAAATGATGACGGCGACGCCGACACCGATGCCGGCGAGAATCATCCGTGTCTGTGCCTTGCCCTCGCGCAAATACCGCAGCGCCACGATTAGCTCGAAAGGCATCTCACCGCCTGAGGCGGACGCGTGCACCCTGTTTGACGGCGGCCGGAAGGACTCGGTCCCCCTCGGCCAGCCCCGCGAGGATCTCCACCTCGCCTTCGCCCAGGATGCCGAGGCGCACGTCGCGCCTGACAGCGCGGCCATCGATTTCCACGAGCACCCACGGCGTGCCGGAGCCGGCGTCGCGGAGGAGCGCACGCGGAATCACGAGTGCCTTGCTGCGCCGAGCCACTTCGATGTTGATCGAGACCGTCATGTCTGGCCGCAGGTACGATGGCGGCACAGGTACGGCCAGCCGCACCTCGAGTGTGCCTTTCGCGGGATCTACTGC
Organism: Gemmatimonadota bacterium; assembly: GCA_025358315.1. Classification (GTDB taxonomy): domain Bacteria; phylum Gemmatimonadota; class Gemmatimonadetes; order Gemmatimonadales; family Gemmatimonadaceae; genus Fen-1231. The sequence goes on from JANYKA010000004.1 coordinate 13,735, forward strand.
CGGCGCGAGCCAGGCCACGCGGGCGGCAAACGATTGTGCCGGAAACGCATCGGCCGAGACCACGGCTGCCGCGCCCATCCGTAGCTCGGCGAGATTCTCCTCGCTCGCGAACGCGACCACCTCCGTGCTGCCGGCGAGCGCAAGCTCGATGAGCATCTGACCGGGAAGCACCGCATCGCCTGGCTCCACTTTACGTGCGAGCACCGTTGCCGCCGCGGGAGCGGTGACGCGCGTCAATGCGACCTGCGCCTCTGCAAGCTGGACCGCACCGCGAGCCCGCGCCACTTTGGCGAGCGGAGCCGATCCGTCGCCCTCGGCGCGCGTGTTCGCCGCGATCGACGCGGAGCGCGCATCGGCGTCCGCTTTCTCCGCTGCCTCGAGATCGCGATCGCTGATGGCGCCCGCCGCATGTAATGTGCGGGCACGGGTAAGATCCCGCGTTGTCTGCTTAACGACGAGCCCGGCCTGCTCGGCCGAAGCCCGGGCGTCCGCCTGCGTTTCGGCGAGGGCCGCGCGTGCCTGGACGACCCCGGCGGCGGACTGCGCGTCATCGATTCGCACGAGCAGCTGCCCGCGGCTCACCTGATCGCCTTCGCGCACGAGCACCTCGCGCACTGTGCCAGCGATAGTTGCCCCGAGCTGGGGGCGCGCTTGCGGGCGCACCCGCCCCGTGAGGACAAGCGTCCGCGCGACATCCTTCCGAACGACAGTCGCGGCCGCCACTCGATCTGGCAACGTGCGCCAGACGATGAGCGCCAGTGCGAGCGCCGTTGCCAGCGACACGAGGATCCATCGCCGCGTCCGGCCAACGCTGGAACCGACCGTGGGTAGCGGATTCACTTCCTCGTGACTCCCGATGGCGCTCTCTCTCATGCCGGGGTCCGCTGGCTCAACCAACTATAAAGTTCGACATCTTGTGGAGTGGCGGCGGCGGGCAAGATCTGGAAGAACTCGTGGTTTTGTATTTCCTGAATGCCTGTAGGGATCTTCGTCGTTAGCACTTGCTGAAGCAAGTGCAGCTTCTCGCATCCCTGACGTTGCGGAATTGTTTCTCGATCACGGCTTGGGTTCCTGAATTCCCCACCAGCGGAACTCGCATAAAGATTTGCCAAACTTTTCTGGGACAATGTCATCGACTTGACGGGACGAAGGCGCGACACCGCGAGACACCGATCTGGCGCACTTTGCGGGCCAGTTGGGAGATGTCCAGAAACGACAAAACCCCTTGCAACGCAAAGGGTTTTGTCGAGTCGGGGCGACAGGATTTGAACCTGCGACCTCCTGCTCCCGAAGCAGGCGCTCTACCGGGCTAAGCTACGCCCCGATGTGTGGTGAGAGTCTTCCGCGCTGCACACGGGCCACCACTGCTCCCGTGCCTTCATCCAAACTTTCCCATCATGCGCCTGGAGGGACTCGAACCCCCAACCTTCTGATCCGTAGTCAGATGCTCTATCCAATTGAGCTACAAGCGCAAAGCCCGCTTTCACGTCCAGCCTTTCAAATTACCCGATCGGTGAAAGCGAGTCAACGTGGTC
>JANYKA010000021.1 GCA_025358315.1 Gemmatimonadota bacterium
CGGTCGAAAACAATCAGAATAAACGACTTCCGTCCCTAGGATGCCTCACGTTCTGCGCGCGCGGTCGGGTGAGCACACTCACTCCTTCGGGCCTGCAAGTGGCACCCGTATGCCATCGGCCAACCGGCCCATGGCACACGGCAGCCACGGGGCCCTGTGGAGCGAGTGTGCTCGCCCGACCTAGACTGGCCCGTGTGCGCACCGTGAGTCGTTCCGCCCGCCACACACGAAGCTCGGCGGGCGGGCCCGAGGGTCTCGCGCAGGCGAGCACTCGGCGTAGCGAGAGACTCGCGCGCCGCGCGAGGCTCGCTGCGTGTAAGCCGACGCGAGCCGAAGCGAGACCTTCGGGCGCACCCGCGCGCGCAATTCAACTTTGCTAGCGGCCGGCTAAGTGCGTTTGGCAATCGCTTCGAGAACGTCCGCGGTCGTGCGGCCGGTGGCCGACGCCACCCGGCGGACATCTTCGAACTCCGCCTTCGCCCGTTCACCGCCTCCGGGAAGTGCGACGGTCTTGAGACTGATCACATGACCAAATACTTCAATCGCCCGGCTGGCACGGGGCAAGGCACGACGGGTGACGGCATGGCGCCGCACGCCGATGGTGCTACTTTCACACAGGAGCAACTCTTCCAATCGCGAGGCATCGCCCGGGCGGCAGAGCAACTCGATTCTCGTACCCGGACGCCCCTTTTTCATCAACGTTTGCAAGATAGTAACGTCGAGCGCACCGGCCTCCCGCAACGACTCGGCAACCGCGGCGAGATACTCGCCGGCCATATCATCGATGTCTGCGGCCAATAAATCGAGTGCCTCTGACTCTGTGGAGACATTGTCGATTTCGGCGATGATAACGCGCAGCGTATTCGAGCGGCCGGCAGGATCTTTTGCGCCCGCGCCGTAGCCGCTCCGCAACGGCCTATACGCCAGTGGCGTAGGACCACTGGAAAGCACTTTAATCAGAGCGGCGCCGGTCGGCGTTGTGAGTTCCCCGCTATTCTCCGGGCCGGATCGCACCGCGAGCCCTTCCATCAGTCTCAGTGTCGCCGGTACTGGCACAGCCAGGCGGCCATGCGCCGCGTCGACGAATCCGTCTCCGAGTGATACCACGCCGCAGTAGATGCGCTCTATGCCAAGGAGATAAAAGCCCCAAATCGAACCAATAATATCGAGAATCGCGTCAACGGCGCCCACTTCATGCAGATGCACTTTCTCGACCGTCGTTCCATGAATCTCCGCCTCGATCGTTGCGATCGCTTCAAAGGCGGCATTGGCTTTCGCTTTGACGCTGTCTGGCGCTGGCGACTGTTCGACAATCGCCTTCAGCGCCTTGAGATGGCGGCCATGCGGCTGGGGTGGAACATCGAAATCCACCTTCCAACTCGCGATCTCGCCGCGCTTCACACGTTCAATGCGGACGCCGATGTTCTCAAGCCCAAGCACCGTCGGCAGCGCCTTCAGCCACTCAGGATCAAGCCCGAGGTCAAGTAACGCTCCGAGCGTCATGTCGCCGGAGATGCCAGAGAATGGGTCGAGGATGGCGATTTTGGTCATTGGGCTAATCTAAAGGACAAAATAGTTCGGGCACGGGGAGTCCCGGCGCACCTACAAAGCGGGCGGCGGGCAGCGTACAGCCTCCCCTTGTACTACCAACGGTACGAGGCTCCCGATCCGGTATTGAACACCACGACTTCGGCGTCGGCCGCCACCAGTCCCGCGTCCACCATCTTTTTGGCAACCACGAGGCCGCATCCACCTTCCGGCGCCGCATCGATTCCGCACGCCGATGCAATACGAAACGTCCCGGCGCGAATCTCGTCTTCGTTTGCTGCAAATGCCCCGCCGTTGCTCTCTCGCAACGTTCTGAGCGTCCATCGATCGCCAAACGGACCCGGAACGCGGAGCCCGCTGGCGTGTGTGGCCGGATGCTCCCATGGAGTCGCGCGGTCGACGCCCGCTGCGAACGCCTGCACGAGCGGCGCGCACCCCGTCGCCTGCGCCACGACCATTTTCGGGCGGTGCGTGTCGGCGGAGAGCCAGCCCCATTCAATCATTTCCCCGATGGCTTTCCAAATTCCGATTGTGCCTTCGCCGCCACCCGTCGGATAGACGATGGCATCCGGAAGTCTCCACCCCAACTGCTCGGCGACCTCGTAACCCATCGTTTTCATTCCCTCAACGCGATACGGCTCACGGACCGTAGCGACATTGAAGTAGCCACTCTCCTTGGCGAACTGCATCGTCGCTTTTCCGGCGTCGCCAATGTGTCCATCAACGAGTTCAAGTTGCGCACCGTACGCGCGGATGCTTCCCAAAATCGGCGGCGGTGTCGAAGCAGGAGCATAGATGCGCGCCGGCATTCCGGCTGCAGCGGCGTACGCGGCGAGGGCGATTCCTGCGTTGCCCGCCGTCGGAACGCAGACACCGGGAAGTCCAAATGCTTTGGCCCGTGCGATAGCCATACATAAACCGCGTGCTTTAAAACTCGCCGTGGGATTACGCCCTTCGTCTTTGATCCAGAGGCGGCGCACGCCGACTTCCTTCGCCAGCTCCGGATGTTCCGAGAGTGGTGTGGTGCCTTCGCCAAGTGAAGCGCGATCTTCGCCATCTCGAATAGGCATCGCGGCGTGATAGCGCCACATCGACCATTCCGAGCCGATGGCGGAACGCGGGACCGGAGCGATTTTCACCGCCAGCGGTTGGCCGCAATCCGGACAGAGTGAGGCGAGACGATCGCCAGCCGCGGTGTAGTCGCAGGCTGAGCAATTCAAAATCCAGTTGGTAGCAGTCACGATACGGTGGGTTCAGTGTCGGATTGGACAGGTGCCGATGCAGCCGGCGCCACGTGGATTGCTGTGGGATCTGATGCTTGCAGCGCGGCCAGCATCTTCAGCGCGGCCGCGACGGACCATCCGGGAAGTTCGGCGATTTGTTCCGGCGTTGCATCCCGAACACCCTGAATGCTGCCAAAGGCAATGAGCAGCACACGGCGCTTCGCCGGACCGACACCGGGAATCCGCAACAACTCCGACGTCACCGTTCGCATGGTGCGGCGCTTGCGATTATATCCGACGGCGGTGCGGTGTGCTTCGTCGCGCGCCTGTTGCAATAATCGGAGCGCCGGTGACCGGCGCGACAGACGGAGTGGCTCGGCACGCCCATTCACAAATATTTCTTCCTCACGCTTTGCCAATGATATCAAGGGCATTTTTTCAAGTCCAACGGACACGAGTGCTTCAGCAGCAGCGCTCAACTGTCCCTTCCCTCCGTCGACAACCACAAGGTCTGGCAGCGGCCGCGCTTCATCGAGACGACGCCGAAAATAGCGGAAAACCACTTCCCGCATTGATGCGAAGTCGTCGGGCCCGTGTGCTTCGTCCACCGACTTGACCCGCATGGTGCGATACTCGCTCCGCCGGGGCCGACCATTCTCGAACCAGACAACCGACCCCACGTTGTCTTTGCCCTGGGCCGTCGAATTATCGAAACAGACGAGGGCGCGCGGAATCTTTTGCAATCCGAGTTCGCGGCCGAGTTCATAGACCGGATCCGTCGCGCGCTCGTCGGCTTCCATGCCGGCAAGCTTGAACTCTTCCAGCAAGTGGCGCGCATTCTGTTCGGCGAGATCGATCAACTCGCGGCGCGGTCCGCGCTGCGGAATGAGAATGTGGGTATTGCCTAACGCCTGCTCGACCAGCCCGCGATCTTCGAAGTCGAATGGCACGAGCAACTCTTCGGCGCGTTCCGTCGCCGCCAAGTAAGTGGAGCCGAGATAAGCGCTGAGTACGTCCGCGTCCGGCTCGTCCTCAATGTGCTCGAGAAACCGGTACTCGCGGCCCAGCAATCGTCCGGTGCGCAGGCGCAGGATGGCGACACAGGCGTCGTCACCGTCACGCGCGTACCCCACGACATCGAGATCACCGCCTTCGACGGAAAGCACGACCGACGGTTCTTCCATTTTTTGCAGCTGCGCGATCGCGTCGCGCATTTCCGCGGCCCGCTCATAATCCATCGCATCCGATGCCGCGGCCATCCGCTCCGTCACCCGCCGGACCACTTCGTCCGTGCGCCCATCGAGGAACGCCACGACTTCGTCGATCATCGCCTCGTAGTCCTCGATGGACTGCGCACCGATGCAGGGACCCTTGCATCGTTTGATGTAATAGTCGAGGCAGGCACGCTCGGGCATATCATCGGGCATGTTCCACGTGCATGAACGCACGGTGAAGATGCGCTTCACGACGTTGAGCGCACTGCGCATCGCGCCGACATCCGTATACGGACCAAAGTAGCGGGCCCCGTCGTCGAGCAGCCGGCGGGTCACAAAGACCCTGGGATATGGTTCCTGAACCGTCACTTTTACATACGGATACGACTTGTCGTCCCGCAACAAAATATTGAATCGCGGCCGATGCTCTTTGATCAGGTTGTATTCGAGCGTCAGTGCCTGCGTTTCCGTCGGCACGACGATCGTTTCCAAATCCGTAACATGCTGCATGAGCATGCGCGTCTTTGGGCTCGTCTCGTGATCGCCCGCCCAATAGCTTCGCACACGCGGCCGCAGACGTTTGGCTTTGCCAACATAGAGTACACGTCCGTCTGCTCCCTTCCACAGATACACGCCCGGTGTATCAGGAAGGTGCGCGAGCTTCGCGGCAATGGATTCGGGAATCGGCAGCATTGGTTCCCTAAAATCTAGCGGTTTGCTACCGCCGTCCGACGAGCCGGCCCAGACGTCCAAACACGGCCGCAGCCTCCGGCAACTTGAATCTGGCACAGAGGGCGAAATAGCCCGCCCCATAGACTGGCAGCGCCACGAGGCCGAGGATGAGCGGATGTTCGACACCCATCTTCCATTTGATTCCAAGCGCGGGCAACGCCGCGATGCCAGCCGCGAGCCATAAGGTACCCACGTAACGCCCGTCGACTCCCACGGGACCAATACGCCGTGCAATGGAGCGTCGCAGGAGTGCGAACTCGACCCATGCTGCCACGCCAGCCGACGCGGTGAGGCCGGCGACACTCCAGAGCGGATCAATCCCCAGCCAAACCGGGAGCTTGAGCGCGGCGACATAGCCAAGCGCGATAGTCAGCACCACGCGAATCATCGCGTATTTCAGCGGAGTCCGTGTGTCGCGCATCGCGTACCACGCCGACGAATAGAGTCGCCCCAGTGTGCTGGCCAGGAGACCAACTGCCGACCCAGCAATAACGGTCCAGGTCCACACCGTCAGGCTACGCGTAAATTGTCCGCTTTGGTAGAGCACACCAACGACGATATCACCAAGGGCCAGAAAGGCCATCGACGATGGGACGACGTAGAAAGCAATCCGATGCAAACCATCGTGCAGCCGCGAACGGAGCGCGGCCGATACGGTCTCATCACTTCCGAGTTCGCCCGACATCGCCGGCAGTGCCGCCGCCGACACCGACATCCCGAACAGCGAGACCGGCAGTATCGAAATGACTTGGGCGTACCCCAGCACCGGTACGGCTCCGGCAATGGCAAATGATGCCAACCAACCGTCCGCGTACGCGCTGATCTGTACCACACCGCGACCAATAAAAACCGGGACGAAGTTCTTCAGCACGATTCTCACTTGCGTATTGCCAACCGCAAACTCGGCGCGCAACCGGCGCTCCACGCGAATCACGGTCGGCAATTGCACGAACAGTTGCAGGGCGCTCCCGACCACGGACGCCCACGCCAGCACGGCCACCAATCGCACCTGAGCGGCCGAGTCGACAGCAAATCGCGGCCCGAACCACAACAGCGTGCCAATCATCACCAGATTCATCGCCACTGGTGATGCGTACGACAGAAAAAATTTCCGGTGCGAGTTGAGCACGCCGAGCGACCAGGCCGAGAGCACCAGCAGGCCGACGCCCGGAAACATGATTTGCACAAGCAAAATGGTCAGGTCGCGTTTCTCACCAGTGAATCCTGGTGCGATCAACGGAATAGCATATGGCGCCGCCACAATTCCGAGTAGCACGATCACGGCACTCGTCAACGCGAGCAACGTGCCCACGGCCCCCGCTACCAGCCCCGCCTCTTCTTCGTTTCCCTCGGAGATCAGTCGCGCATAGACTGGAATGAACGACGCCGACAGGACGCCCTCGCCAAACATGTTTTGCAAAAAATTGGGAATCCGGATTGCCGCAAAGAACGCTTCGGCGGGCATTCCCGCACCAAGAAAATGGCCAATCAGCCGGTTTCGCACGAGCCCAAAAATGCGGCTGATCAAAATCCCCGTCGCGACGAGCGCTGCACCGCCGCGTGACGGCGACGATGGCACCGTACCCGCCACAGTCTCATCCGGCTGAATCATTTGGATCCGATGAGAGTTCCTGCGTGTAGCGCGGCGCCGGCCTTAAGCTGGGCGATCAGCGAGTCGCCATGGCGCGCCAGCAGCGGCACGAAATTCAGCCGTCGTTCCTGCCGTTCGCCCTGCGGCACCAGCGCTGCACGAATCGCCGTAAGATCGCGCACCGCCTCCGTCTCGCCTCGGGTCGCGGCCGCACGAATCCGGCGTTCGAGGCGTTCAATGCGATGTTTCAATTGTGCGCGTGCCCCTTCAATTACTTCTGTCGTCACCAACGGTTTAGCAGCCTGCGCAGACGCAACGGCGCTGATGTGCAACTCCATACCAGCCTTCAATGACTCGAGCGCGTCACGCATGGCCGCCGGCATCGCGCGTTCCCCGATGCGGCGTTCGGCAGCATGCGGTGCCTTCACATCTTCGAACACTATGCCGAGGCGGCCCAGCATCCTGTCAACCGCAGGCTCAATGACTGTCGCAGACCAGCGCGGAACAATTAGCGGGATCGCGGCGCCAAGTGCCTCGGCGACAGCACCGACTTGCGCGAAATACGCGATTTCACCTGGACCGCCAATGTACGCCACCGTTGGTAGCAAGCGACGCTCAACGACCGGCCGCAGCAGCACATTCGCCGACAATACGAGATCGTCGCGCAGCGCCGCATCACCAGCCTGCGTCAGGGGCACGCGCTCTTTCACTCCGATCGTGCTACGGAACACCATCGACAATTTCGGTACGCGAGCGACTTGGGCGCGGAACCCCGCCCGCTCGATGGAAACGATCCGGAGGGCCACCGCCTCGTCAATGATTGACGCCCGATTGAGCGCATCCACCAGCGTCGATCGCGCCGCTGACCGAACGGCCGGATGCCAAGCATCGAGGACGGCGATGCCGAGCGGTTCGAGCATTGCGCGCAGGAACTGCACGTACGATCCGCCCACGGTGGCGTCTTTATGATATGCCGCGCGCAACGCATCGAGCACGGCGGACTGCGGCGCCGAGCCGGCAGCATTGATTAACGCGTCGAGCTGTGCCGTGACGTCTCCCAACGGCATCTGCGACATTACTAATCCTTCCGGTCCGTGCCGTTCGATGGAAATGCGCTGGCATTCCGTGCCGACGGTAACGTTCGTGAAACTTGCCTCATCGAAATCGGCATCGTCGGTCGCCGCCCAGAACACCGGCGCCGTCGGAATGCCCATCTCACGTTCCAAGCGATCGGCCAGCGTAAGCGCAGAAATGGCTTTGAGCCATGTGTATCCCGGCCCGCCGAACAAACCCGGCTGCTGGCCAGTTGTGACGACCACACCGTGGCCGGCCGCAACGCGTTCCAGCCGCTCGGCGGCGGCGCCGCTCGGTGAAAATGCCGGGCGCAGACTCTCGAGCCATCGCGCGCCCGGGAATGCGCTGCGCACCGTCTCGGCGTGGCTGCGCCAGCTCTCGATGCCGCGCGGACGCGGCAGGAACCAGCCCGCGGGCGCTGTGCCATCGAGTGCGGCACGGGCGAGTGCACCGCCGCCGACCGGTTCCGCATAGACGCGTGGTGCGCTCACGTCAGACCTTCATACAGGCAGAAATGCGAATGAAAAAATGCCACCCGTTTCTCTCCATCTATTTGTGGTACGGCTCGCGCCGCACGATTGTCCCAGCACGATACAACTGTTCTCCGAGTACCAGTCTCGCCAGTTCGTGCGGCAGTGTCCACGGCGCAAGCGAAAGACGCGCCTGAGCCCGCTGAAGAATCCCGCCGGAAAGCCCGAACGCCCCACCGATCACGAACGCCAGCGTACGGCCCCGCTCCCGCGTATCCTGCATCCAACTGGAAAACTGTTCCGACGTTTGTCCCATTCCGCCGGGATCGCACGCCACGACGTGCGCATCCGACGGCAACACCTTTGACAGCCGCACCCCTTCCCGCTCACGGACAAGGTCCGCAGAAACCGATTTCGCCGGCTCCTCACGGACCTCGTGCACCTCGAGCGGCCAGTAGCGCGCCGCACGCGCCTCGTACTCTTCAATCGCCGCCGCCAATGCCTTATTGCGCGGTTTTCCTACCACGGCAACAATCACCTTCACCGACAGCAACACCCGCTACGCATAGATGCCGCGCAGACGATGGACGGTGGCCACACGGCTAATAGCCAGCATGTACGCCGCTGTTCGCATGTTGACCTTGTGTTGCTTCGACAAATCGAGGACAGCACCGAACGAATGGGTCATGATTTCTGTGAGCCGTTCGATGACCGTTTTTTCGGTCCAGAAATAGCCACCGCGGTCCTGCACCCATTCAAAATACGATACCGTCACACCGCCGGCGTTGGCGAGAATATCAGGGATCACAAAGACGCCCTTCTCATCGAGAATCGCTTCGGCGGCGGCCGTCGTCGGACCATTCGCACCCTCGCAAATAATCTTCGCCTTAACATTGGCCGCATTCTTGGACGTAATCACGTTCTCAAGTGCTGCGGGGAGCAGCACGTCAACTTCGAGGAGGAGCAACTGCTCGTTGGTGATCGGCGTGCCCTTGGGATATCCCTCAAGCGTTTTGTGTTCTTTCACATAGGCAATCGCGTCATCGACGTCGATTCCTTTCGGATTGTGCACCCCGCCCGTCCGATCGCTGATTGCCACGACCTTGCAACCCTCGCGCTGCAACAGTTGCGCGCCAATCGAGCCGACGTTGCCAAATCCTTGCACGGCAAGTGTGGCGCCCTTGATCTCCATACCGAGGTGCGCCAGGGCCTGTTTGGTGACGATCATGCAGCCGCGTCCTGTAGCTTCGCGGCGACCAAGCGATCCGCCCATTTCGACTGGCTTGCCCGTGACGACTGCGGTGACGGTGTGCCCAACGCGCATCGAATACGTATCCATAATCCACGCCATTACGCGCTCATTGGTATTCACATCCGGCGCCGGAACGTCAGAGTCGGGGCCGAGTGTCGAAATAATCGAGGCGGTGTAGCGGCGCGTGAGACGCTCGAGTTCACCGACACTCATCTTGAGCGGATCACAGATCACACCACCCTTTGATCCGCCGAACGGGATGTTCACGACGGCGCATTTCCATGTCATCCACGCCGCCAGCGCGGTGACTTCGTCGAGGTTCACATTCAGGTCGAAGCGAATGCCGCCTTTGGCGGGGCCACGCGACGTGTTATACAGCACGCGAATACCGGTGAACACCTCGACTTCACCATTGTCGAGCATCACGGGGATGGATGTGATGATTTGTTTTTCGGGGTGCCGCAGCACTTTGTAGATGCCGGGCTCGAGATCCAGAAGTTCTGCGGCGCGGTCGAACCGCGACATCATTCCCTCGAACGGATTATTTTCGGAGAGAAAGCGGTCCTTGTCAGGACGCATAATGCTATTGGTGGGGAGCAATCGATCGGCAGACATTCGAGTCGATGTAGTTGGGCCGGACGCGCCGGCGTGATATAACCTTGTGAGAAGTCGGTAGTGATTTAGTGTGCGAAATCGGCCACGAGGCGATCCAAACTCTCGCCACCGGACTCCACAATTACTCGTTGTGAAAGATACCACAACGGGGGGGCTTCGCGAGGCCAGAAGAGTGCCAGTTTGACGGCATCTTTGAGTGTGCATACCACGTAGGCAGCGGCGGCAGCGCGCCGTGCCAACTGGTCGGCTTCGGACTGGGAAAACCGATGATGATCCGGAAAGGCCGCGCCGTCAACTTTGCCGCCCACGCTGCGGAGCTGTGACTCAAACGCGCGCGGATCACCGATTGCCGAAATGGCCAGCACCGTGCGGCCGGCAAGCCCGTCGAGCGATCGTGACGGACCGGATCCCCAAGGCATCAATGCATCCATGGACAGGTGAATCACGCCGCCGGACGCGTCGGGCGCAAAACGCATCGCGTGCGCTAGCAATTCGCGCGCCCGCAACGGCGACGCATATTTTCGCGTGACGATGACCATCTGCGCCCGCGCCAACGCCGTCAGCGGTTCACGCCACGGACCCGCCGGGAGCGTGCGCACCGGACCGAACCTATCGGCCGACAGGAGCACGATATCAGCATTGCGCTTCGCCCGGCGATGTTGGAACCCATCGTCAAGAACGGTGACCGTTGCGTGGGCGGCCTTTGCCCGCTCAACGCCACGCACGCGATTCGCGTCTACGATGATCGGGGTTCCAGGATTCAGCCGGTGGTGGACTAATGGCTCATCTCCACCGTATCCACGCAGAACGATTGATGGTCGCGCACCGGCGGCACGGAGCCGAGAGACCAGCCAGGCAGATACCGGCGTTTTGCCGGTTCCCCCAACAGTCAGATTCCCGACGCTGATCGTCGGCAATGCGAGCGGTATCGACGTCAACCAACCCAGATCGTAGGCGCGGTTGCGCAACCGCACAACGGAACTATATGCCCACCCAATCGGCGTCAGCAAGGCGCGAATTACCCGG
>JANYKA010000023.1 GCA_025358315.1 Gemmatimonadota bacterium
CACGCTGCACACCAACTCGGCGCCGGAAACGGTTACGCGATTGATGGACATGGGGCTCGAGCCGTTCAACGTCAGCTCGGCGTTGAACCTCGTATTGGCGCAACGTTTGATTCGCCGCGTCTGCCCGAACTGCAAAACCAAGTATCAGCCGGACGACCTCGAGCTTGAGGCCGCGAAGGTGAAGCCCGACACGACGCTCCGCTCATTGCGGTTCACGGAGTTGGCGCTCGAAGGGGCCAAGAGCCGTGCGTCGAAAGAAGCGATGCCGTTTCTGACCAATCTCAATCTCGACACGACGATCGGTGAACTGCCGTTTTTCAAAGGCACCGGCTGTGACCAGTGCAACGGCAGCGGTACCAAGGGACGTCAGGGTTTGTATGAAGTCATGTTCATGACCAATACGCTGCGCAAACTGATTCTGCAGAACGTTGGCGCCGCCGAAATTCGCGATGCCGCCGTGGAAGGTGGAATGTTGACATTGCGTATGGACGGCTGGTTGAAAGTTTTGAAAGGTGTTACACCGCTCGAACAGGTCATCCGCGAGACCGCCGCCTAAGGGGCGTGCATCTCAGCTTCCGTATCACGACTCCCGTCCCACCATCACGACATGACAGCGCCCGCTACCGGAACCGGCATCAATCTCAGAACGCTCCTCGAGGAGATGATCGAGCGCGATGCGTCCGACCTGCACATCACTGCTGGCGAACGCCCGAAGCTTCGCATTGACGGTGATATCGTCAACTCGAAGAACGAGTATATGCTGAGCCCAAAGGACACGTTACAGATTGCGTATTCCGTGCTCACCGAGCAGCAGAAAAAACGCTTCGAAATGGACGACGAACTCGATTTCTCGTTCGGTATTCAGAACCTCGCCCGTTTCCGCGGCAACTGTTTCAAACAGCGGGGCTGCGTGTCGATGGTGATGCGCCAGATTCCGATCAGCATCAAGACGTTCAGTGATCTCAACCTGCCGCCGGTGATTGCCCGCATGGCCGAGAAGCCGCGCGGCTTGGTGTTGGTCACGGGCCCGACCGGTTCGGGCAAATCGACCACGCTAGCCGCGATGATTGACAAAATCAATCGCGAGCGCAAAGGGCACATTATCACGGTCGAAGATCCGATCGAGTTTATCCATAAGCATCAGAGTTGCATTATCAATCAGCGCGAGGTGGGAACGGATACGAAATCGTTCTCGAACGCGCTCAAGTATGCGTTGCGTGAAGATCCCGATGTGCTGCTGATCGGCGAAATGCGCGACCTGGAGACGATTCAGGCGGCGCTGACGATCGCCGAGACCGGCCACTTGGCATTTGCGACGCTGCACACGAACTCGGCGGCCGAGGCGATCAATCGCATTATTGACGTCTTTCCGAGTCATCAGCAATCGCAGGTGCGCGCCCAGCTCGCGTTTGTGCTTGAGGGAATTATCACTCAGACACTACTGCCGAAGCGGAGCGGAAAGGGCCGTGCGATGGCCGCCGAGATTCTGGTCGTCACGCAGGCCATTCGCGCGTTGATTCGCGATGACAAGATTCACCAGATTTATTCGTCGATGCAGTCCGGCAAGAAGCACGGAATGCAAACAATGAACGACGCGCTCTATCAGCTGTATATGGCGCGTGATGTCGATGAAGACGAATGCCTGCGCGTCTCCGGTGATCCGAACGAGTTTCTACGGATGATTGGTAAAGCGCCGGTCGATGGCGACACCGCACCGCGCGATGCGACGTCACCGAAGACAGTCCCCGCCCGCCGATAGGAGCACCCCATGCCGACGTTCACTTATACCGCCCGAGACGCCAAAGGCGATCTAAAGACCGCGACGATCGACGCGGCCAACCGCGAGGACGTGGTTCAGCAGTTGCGGCGTTTGCGGATGAATATCGTCAAGGTCGAAGAACAATCCAAGACCAAACAGAAGACCGGCGGTTCGATTTCGATGCGCGACATCGTGATCTTTACGCGTCAGTTTTCGACGATGATCAACTCCGGCCTCCCGTTAGTGCAGGCGCTCGACATTCTCAGCAAGCAGAGCGAGAACAAGGCGCTTCAAGCGGTGACGCGTCAGGTGGTGTTTGACGTGGAGTCCGGCCACACGGTGGCCGACGCGCTCGGCAAGCATCCAAAAGCGTTTAGCGATTTGTATGTGAACATGGTGGCGGCTGGCGAGGCCGGTGGTATTCTCGACACGATTCTAATGCGATTGGCGACGTTTATGGAAAAGAACGACGCCCTGGTGCGTAAGGTGAAGGGCGCGATGATCTACCCTGGCGTGATTATGTCGGTGGCCGGGATCGCGATCACGGTGTTGCTCATCTTTGTTATCCCGGTGTTCAAAAACATGTTCGGCGCCGTCGGCCTTGCGCTGCCGTTGCCGACGCGCGTGGTCATTTCGATGTCGGAAATTCTCGTGGGCTACTGGTGGCTCATTGGCGCTGGACTGGTCGCCGCGTTTTTCGGACTGAAAAAATATTATGCGACGTCGAAGGGTCAGCTGGTCATGGACCGCCTGTTGCTGAAGACGCCCATTCTCGGCGACGTGCTCCGCAAGTCGGCGGTGAGCCGGTTCACGCGTACACTCGGCACGCTGATCAGCTCCGGCGTGTCGATTCTCGACGGGCTGGAAATCACGGCGAAGACGGCCGGCAATCGTGTGATCTCTGATGCAATCATGGCGAGCCGTTCGTCGATCGCCGGCGGCGACACGATCTCGGCGCCGCTGGCCAAGTCGAATGTGTTTCCGCCGATGGTTATTTCGATGATCGCCGTTGGTGAGCAGACGGGCGGCCTTGATGAAATGTTGGCGAAG
>JANYKA010000032.1 GCA_025358315.1 Gemmatimonadota bacterium
CCCCGAAGGTGATACACCCATCGTGTAGACGTCGCGCGGACCGTCGCGATTGGAAATGAAATACAAGCGGCGTCCATCGGGCGACCAGATCGGACTCT
This sequence comes from Gemmatimonadota bacterium, assembly GCA_025358315.1. Classification (GTDB taxonomy): domain Bacteria; phylum Gemmatimonadota; class Gemmatimonadetes; order Gemmatimonadales; family Gemmatimonadaceae; genus Fen-1231. The sequence goes on from JANYKA010000032.1 coordinate 99, forward strand.
GATTGAACGCCAATGGCTCTACGATCTGCCGGACTTCGCCGCCCTTCGTTGATATCAACACAATGGCACTCGGTGCCAGATTCGCGAATGCGCTGCCGGGCGTCCCATTCATCGAGTTTCCGTCAACACACACGATCCAGTCGTCTTTCGGCGACCAGCGGCAAGAATGCAAATCCGTGCCGGTCGCAATCAGTTGTGGAGTGCCGCCGAGGACCGGAAGCGCCAGCAACGAATCGCCGCGTACAAATGCGATTCGTCCGCCGTCCGCAGACCAGGTCGCGCTGGCGATGGGAAATCCTGGCGTCGGTGTTACCACCGCCCGCGAACTGCCCCCTAATGCCGACGAGACAAATACACCACCGCGACTCAGAAACAGGAGATTATTCCCATCCGGCGACCATTGCGCATGCGTCTCGACCGAAGTGCTGTCGTCCGACAGCGGAATCGTGCGACCGCCGCCAGCAGGCCGGATAAAGACGCGCATGTGGACGCTGTTGCCCGCTGAGTAGGCGACGAGTTTTCCGTCCGGTGAAATGGCCGGCTGAATTTCGAGACCGTTGTCACTGGTCAGTTGGGTGGTGCGTCCGACAACTAGTACGGGCGCGTTGTCACGCGTACGCCACCACACGCTGCCGGAAACAATCACAACAACAACAGCCGCCGCTAATAAATAGTTTCGGTTGCGTGCAGTTCCCGCTCGCGGTCCGGACTTCGCGTTTCTTATTGCATACGCCGGCGTTGCACTCGTCGGTTGCATCCCGCCACTCGGCGTCGTGATGTCATCGAGCGCGTGTACAATTTCGGCGGCACTTTGCACGCGGTCTGCCGGCCGCTTTTCCAGGCAACGCATGACCAAGCCGGCGAGCGCGGGCGGCAATGATGCGCGGCGTTTGCCAATCGGTTCCGGCGCTTCTGTTACGTGTGCAACGAGTAGATTTTGCGGCGTGCGTCCGACGAACGGCGGTTGGCCGGTGAGCAGTTCGTAGGCGAGCACGCCAAACGCATAGATGTCGGCGCGATGGTCCACAGACGGATCTGCGCTCGCCTGCTCCGGCGACATGTACGCTGGAGTCCCAAGCGCTACGCCGAGCGACGTCACGCTCCCCGCCTCGGCGTTACTCGAGGCCGACAGCGCTTTCGCCACGCCGAAGTCGGTCACCATCGCACTACCGCCTGAAATGAGCACGTTGTCCGGCTTGATATCACGGTGCACCACACCGCGTTCGTGCGCATAGGCGAGCGCAGACGCGATTTCGCGCAGCAACCGTATCGCTTCGCTCACCGGCAGTTCGCCATGCCGTGCCAGGCGCGCGCGCAGCGATTCGCCCTCGACGAACGGCATCGTGAAATACGGCGATCCACCGGAGTCTCCAGCGGACAGCACCGGTACGATATGCGGATGCTGGAGCCGCGCCGCGAGCAGGATTTCGCGCTTGAATCGCTCGAGCGAGAGCTGCGCCGCCATCTCCGGAGGGAGCACCTTTACGACAACCTGCCGTCCGAGCGCCGTCTCATTGGCGAGGAACACCCGCGACATTCCACCGCCACCAAGTTCGCGCTCAAGGGTGTAGGCATCGCCCAGGGAGCGTTGCAGTTGTTCGCGGAGGTCCATTGGGCGAGTGGAGGGGACTTATAGAAAATTGCTGAGGTAACGATATGCCCTCGCACTCTCAGGTGCCAGCGTCTTTGATCAGCCGATCCATTTCGTCCCGCCGCTGATGCGAAGTCGGGGGCGGACGCCCATATTTGTCGCACCCCATGATCACGCTCACTCGCCTCTTGCGGACGCCACCAAAGGTCCGGATTCGACCCGCGCACCGGCGATTCGCCCTCCACTCCATATGAGCGATCTGCAGCAGAAACTGCAAACAACGCTCGGCAAGAGCTACACGTTGGAACGCGAACTCAGCGGGGGCGGAATGTCACGCGTGTTTGCCGCGCGTGAAACGAGCCTCAATCGTGCTGTCGTGATTAAAGTGCTTTCTTCCGATGCCGCCGCCGGAGTAAGCCTCGATCGCTTCGCACGCGAAATTCAGGTGGTGGCGTCGCTGCAACAGGCGAATATCGTCCCATTGTTGTCGGCCGGCGACGCCGACGGCGTGCCGTATTACACGATGCCCTACGTGCCGGGCGAATCGTTGCGCGGCCGCCTCGCCGTCGGGCCGACACTCTCCATCGCTGAATGCGTGGGAATTCTGCGTGACGTGGCGCGTGCCCTGAGCTATGCCCATGCGCGCGGTGTAGTCCACCGTGACATCAAACCCGACAACGTGCTCCTCTCGCACGGCACGGCGATGGTTACCGATTTCGGCATCGCCAAAGCCGTGTCCGCGTCGCGCACGCAGGATGGCTCGGCGACGTTGACGCAGGTGGGCACGTCAATCGGCACGCCCGCGTACATGGCACCGGAGCAAGTGGCGGGTGAGCGCGATGTTGACCATCGGGCAGACATTTATGCGTGGGGCTGTCTCGCGTATGAACTACTGGCTGGCGAGCCGCCATTTGTTCGAGACTCCACGCAACGAGTGCTCGCTGCGCATCTCAGCGAAACCCCGGTGGCACTTTCGCTTCGACGTGCCGACACGCCACCGTCGCTCGCGCGACTAGTGACGCGATGCCTCGCCAAAGACCCGGCACAACGGCCGGCCAATGCAGACGAGATCCTTCGGGAACTCGACGCTGTCTTTACACCCAGCTCCACGCCGTACGTACCGCCCGCAACGGGAACAGCCCGAGCGATCGGGACATCACAGCGTTGGTGGATCGCCGCGGCCGCCGCGCTTGTACTCGCGGCGACGGCATATGCAGTGGTTCGCGGCCGCGCGTCGTCGGCCACGTCTGCCGCAGCACTCGATCACTCGATCGCCGTGCTCTCGCTCACCAACCTTGGCGGCGATAAGGCCGATGATTACTTCGGTATTGGTCTGGCTGAGGAGATGACGCGCGCCCTCGCGAAGGCCGGCGTACGCGTGATCGGACGGGCAAGCGCCGGCGCACTGCAAGCAAAGGGGCTCGATGAACGGGCTATCGCAAAAGAACTTGGCGTCGGGTCTCTGCTCACGGGCTCAGTACAACGCGCTGACGGAAAAATTCGCATCAGCGTCACGTTGTCCGCCGCTGATGGTGTGGTCCGATGGACGCAAGCGTATAACCGGCCGATCGCGAATATTTTCGACGTCCAGGACGAAATCGCACGCGAAGTGGCCCACGAATTATTGGGATCACTCGGCGTGCGTGCGGCTGGCACGCTGCTACGAACCGAGACGGCGGACGCTGAAGCGCACGCCAATCTGCTACAAGGCATCGTACTGTGGAACCGACGTACGGCGCCGACCGTCCGGCAGTCAATCACATTGTTCGAGCAAGCCGCGGCCCGCGATCCAAAGTATGCGCGAGCACAAGCGTGGATCGCACTGGGTTACGCGGCGTTGATTTTCTATGCGGATGACGAAACAGATGTTCTGCTCGACCGGGCAACCGCTGCCGCCGATCGTGCGATCGCCATGGATTCGACGATCGGCGAGGCGTACACCGCGTCGGCGATGGCGCTCGCCGTGCGATGGCAGAATCGCGATGCTGACGCGCGTTTTCGGCAAGCGCTATCGCGAGATTC
>JANYKA010000057.1 GCA_025358315.1 Gemmatimonadota bacterium
GCTTGTCGTAGACCTTGAGCAGCTCAGGATCGACATCATCGAGCGACTGAAGCGGCTTAACGCTTTTCGGCGCCGAGTAGTATCGCGTCGCTTGGTAGTCGATTGGCGGATATTTGACATTGGACCAATGCGGCTCGGTCATCGTCTGCCAGCGGCGGAACGCTTTTAGGCGCCAATCGAGAAGCCACTGAGGCTCATTCTTTTTTTGTGAGATCAGGCGTACGACGTCTTCGTTCAATCCAGGCGGGATCGTGTCGGACGCGATGTCGCTGGTAAAGCCATATGCATAATCCTTATTAACTAAGGACTCGATTGAGGCGGCCACGGTGGAACTCCATTGAATTGCTGCAACGATGCAAAAACGGCGACTACTTAATTATTAGGTGTGCTCATTTCCCGCAGAGCAGAGCCTTTTAATATAAGCAGAGTAATTTACTCGGTTTACTTTGTGAATACAACGAATTCACTTGATTCCGCGCAGGCGTTAGGGGGGCAGGACCACTTCAAGTATCCACAAATCAAGCATTTTTTTGGTTGCATGGAAAATGTGTTTCTTTTGTGATAAACATATGTTTGTTATATTCAGTTAACTCCTTGCTCTATATACAACAACAATGCCTACATGGCAGAAATAGTAGTGGCATGGTCTGGTGACAAAGACAGCACTTTGACACTTCACTGCTGAGAGCTCAAGCGAAATCACTTGGGCTACCGCTGATCGAGGCGCACATTCCCGCTAACAGTGATGAGGACGTGCGCGCTTATAGGAAAGAACAGCTGGACGATACAGGCTTCACACCAGTGTTTCCTCTCTGGAGTCTGGAAACACGAGCGCTCGCGGAACGATTTATCGCCGATGGATGCGAAGCTGTCGCCGTGTGTGTAGACACGCAGCAGATCGCCGGCACGTTCGCGGGGCGGAGCGTTGACAAACAATTCGTGAGCGACCTCATCGCAGGAGAGCAGATACTGCGCGACGCGCGCTTTCTCTATTGCGACCTCCCGCCGGCCGCATTGTGCTCTAGGGCACTAGAACTTAGACGCCTGAACCACAGCCATTAACGCGCTTCGCGCTGCAACGTCTTACGGGAATCGACGCCAAGCTGGCCTTTCAAAGAATTCCAGGAGGCACTAATGAAATCATTCAATCGCTTCTCTTCTGCACTCGCACTGACGGCAATCTTTGCCGTCTCCGGCACGGCATTGCGCGCCCAGAGCACCGGTCAGACACCACCACCGACCCCAGCCGGTGATCGGCACCGGGTGCCCGCCGACTCTGCGCACCGTGCCGCGTTGCAAGCGCATCAAAACGCAGCGCGGGTGGAACGGCAATCACTCGCCGCGCAGGTGAAGGCAGGAACGCTCACCAAGGCACAAGCGCACGACCAGATGCATGCCTGGAAAAGCGCGAACAAAATGTCGAGGAAACCAAGGAAACCGTAGCGGGTACTGAAAAAGATCAGCGCGCTCGGGTGGGAGCGCTGCTGTAGGACACACGGGTGTTTCGTGTGATCCGCGAGCGTCGCAGCGGGTTTCTCGTTGCGGCGCTCGGTCTTTTTCAGGAAGACGAACCATTGCGCACCGTCGCCGAGTGCCGCATCCTTGCGCCCAGGCGCCAGTCTTCTTTCGATCGGAGTGCTACATGCAGTTCCTCGTGGAGCTGTGGGTTCCAATTCTTGTTTCGGTCGGGCTCTGCTGCATTGGCTCGGCGGCGAGTTGGATGCTGCTTCCGTTTCATCGTCACGAATGGCATCGCCTGTCCACGGAGCCCGGCGTGCTCGACGCACTGCGACAGGACATGCCATCGCCGGGGCGATACAATTTTCCATTTACCATGGACGGACAAAACACCGAGCGCGCCGACATGAAGGTGTCATTGGAGAATGGGCCGATTGGTTTTCTAACCATCGCGCGCCCGGGCGTGACACCTATGTGGATGATGCTTGGCCAAATGATCGTGTTTTACACGATCGTCACGACGCTCACCGCGTATGTGGCGTGGGGCTCACTGCGAATCAACTCGCCATATACCGCCGTGTTCAAACTGGTCGGGATTGTTTCGGCAATGACCTATGTGATGGGGTCGGCACCGGAGTCGATATGGTTTGCGCGACCATGGCGGCACTGGATAGTACAAGCGCTGGAAGGAATCGTGTTTGGGGTGATTACGGCGGAGGTGTTTGCGCAGCTGTGGCCGTAAGAGATGTCACTTCTCCCCGAGAAGATCGCGCTGCGTATCAATATCCCGTAACACGCTAACGTCCCGGACTTCCACTTCGTGCACGCGTTCAGGCTCAACGCGTACCACCGCCCGCGCGCCGCCTTCGGCGATCGACATGAGTTCCACCCAAACATCACGATGAAAATACGTCGGATGTCCACGGAGCCCGTCGTATTTCGGCACCACGATCGGCGCGGATGTGCGGCGCGCAGCGTCGAGCACCGCCAGCACACTTTCAAGTTCGACGAATGGGTGATCCACCGGCCAGAGTAGCGCCGCGGTGACCGGCGAGTTGAGCAGCTGCCCAAGGCCCAGGCGCACGCTGACGATTTGCTCCGACTCGGCTTTGGCGTTTATTACAACGCGGACGCCTTCGGGTGCCGCTACATCCGGCGGGAGGACAGCGACAACCGGTTCGAGCCCAGCACTCCTCGCGGTCTCAACAATGGCGTCAAGAAAGCGGCGACCATCGGCGAGCCGGGCGACGGCCTTCGGGCCGCCAAATCGTTTCCCGGCACCACTGCCGACGATTACGACGCCTACGGGGTTTCGGCGAATCGAATCGCTCATCGCTTGGGCCACACCCAGGCGCCCTTCGCTATGCTCACGCGCGAGAGAGGTGGTGCATCGCCCGCTTCAGAAGCGCTGCGGCCTGTTGCACCTTGTACGCATTTTTCGAGAGGGGTTCAGCGTCGTATAGCGCCCGCTCGGCGAGGGCCTCCACACTTTCGTCATCGAGTTCACCGCTCGCGACGTCCTGCTCCACCGACGGATTAACACGGTATGGCCCGGGAGCAACTCCGCCGAGCACCAGGCGAACCTCACCGTCGCTGCGTTTGACAGCGGCGATGGACACGAGGGCGAAATCCCAAGCGCCGCGTTGCATCAACTTGGTGTACTGCTGCGTGCCACCGGCCGCCGTTTCCGGCAGGAGAATGGCACTGATTATTTCGCCGTGCTGCAGTGAGGTCTCGCGCAGGGGATTTTGCGAAGCGCTGGCGAACAACTCAGCGATTGGCGCCGTTCGAATTGTGCCACCGGCGCCGGAGATTTCTACCGTCGCATCGAGCGCTGTGAGTGCGACCGCCGGATCGGACGGATGCACCGCGTGACAGGGGCCGGCATCGAGAATTGCATGATATTGGTTTTCACCCTCAATGGCTGGGCAGCCCGTTGCTCCGTTTTTCACACACGGCACGCCACGTCTGAAATACCAGCACCGCGGGCGTTGCCCCAGATTGCCACCAATCGTTCCCATGTTGCGGAGCGCCGGGGTGCCGACCAGTTGCGCGGCTTGGGCGAGGGCACTGAATGGTCCGACAATCAGCGGGTGAACAGCGATGTCGGCGATGCGCGCGGCGGAACCGATGCGCAGTGTGCCGCCAGCCAGTGTCGTGATCGCGCGAGCGTTTGGAATGCGACGCAGATCGACCAGCAGATCTGGGTGGATGAGCCGTTCCTTGATGGTTACCAGGAGGTCGGTGCCACCACCGAGTGGTACTGCATTCGGTGCACTGAGTGCGGCGAGAGCGTCGGCGGCCGAGCGGGGACTCTCGTAGGCGAAGGAATGCATTGTGCATTTAAACTGGACGGATGACGCCGGGAACGCCACCGCATAGTTTCAAGTCATCTTGCGCACCCCACACCCGCACGTCGTGTTCGCTTCTGTTTATCTCGCCCTGGCCGCTGCCTTGGGGAGCGGATCGGCGTTGGCGCAGTCGTCTAAGCCGCCCGCTGCGCCTGCCAAGGTTGACCAAGCGCCACCGCGACTCAGCCCGCTCGCCGACAGTATTAGCAACTATCTCGTCTTCGCACCGCTCGGCGATGTTTGGTTTGCGGCGTCGTCGCGCGGGAAGAGGATGCTTGTGGATATCGGGCGCGTGGACGCTGAAGTCCGTCGGGATTCGTCGCGCGCGGCGGCATATCGCGAGGCTGTGGCTAAACGGACGTCAGTGCCAATTGGTGCGAAGTTTCGGCTGCACACCAGTTGGGGCGTCGAAGATGTCACGGCATCGGCCGTGGACAGTTGGAATGGCCGCATCGTGCTACGACTGGCCGGTTCACCACGGCTCGATTCTGCAGCGCGCGGGAAGACAACGGTGATTGCGGCAGCGGAGAGGCGTGACAATTCGGCTTCGGCAGTCGCGGCAGTCGCGGACAGTTGCGTTCGCGGCACCCCGCTCGACGCAGCATTAGCGGCGCGCATAACGCAGGTGCGCGATTCGCTCGTTCGGGAACTGCGATCCGGAACCCAGCCGGCATATGAAAGGTTGCAGCGAAAAATGTCGATCGCCACATCGCAGGTTGCCGGATGCTTTGGCGCGTCGCGCGTTGCGCTGGCGGTGAGTTTGAAAGCTGGCAACGTGGAGTGGGTGCGCGAGAAGATCGTACTGATCGAGCCCGGCGGAAAAGTGACAGCGATCAAGGTGAATGATTTCCGGTTTCGTGCGCACGATTTATTGCTGGCGTTCGACGCTGACGGCGACGGCATTGATGATTTGGCGACGCGCGCGACCACCGAGCGGGCCGGCGCCACCACGGTGCTCGTGCTTGATCTCAAGGCGAAAAAACTTACCCGATTGGCCACGGGCTTTGCCTGGGAAGATCAGTAGCGCCCGTGTGCCACCGTCAGTTCACGGTGATGGCAGCGATTTTGGTGGCGCCAGAGTGAAGACCACGTAATCACCGAGTTTTTTCTGCGCGGCACCGTCGGCGGAATCGAGATCGGCGATCGGGACGAAACTGACGACGACGATCCGCTTGCCGGGAAGTTGGCGCTCGGCGCGCTCGGCGGTCCCCAGTCGATAATCGCTGTGAAAACTGCCATTCACGTGGACGACGAGCGCGCGGGGCGGTGCGGCGGCATAGGCGAGGGCGACCGATTCGCCCATTGTCTCGTCCTTCACGCACTGTGCTTGATAGACGCGTTCGAGCGTTGCCTTTTTTTCCTGTTCAGTCTGCGCTTTGGCGGGTGCACCGTGGCCGGCCATATCGCCCATCGTGCTGGCGAAACGATCGAAATAGTCGTCGTGCGGGCAGTTGAACGTACGCGCCGCAAAGGTCCGCTCGGCTGACGGCACCGAGTCACTGATACCGGTGAGTCCCCGGCGGGCGACCAGACTCGCGAAACGGCGCGGGACGTTGCTGGCGATCACGGGCCAATGGTAAATCTTGGCGATTTCGACCATGGGTCGGTAATCGGAGCGATAGCGCGGCCAGGGACGCGATGCGGTAAGAAAGTCTGGTTCGGAGAGGCGGCCGCCGAGGTACGCGTCAAGTGATGGTTGGGCATCGCGTTCGAACATCTCCATGGCGAGGACGATGTTGCCGCGGCGACGGGTAAGTCCGGCTAGTGCGGCTGTTTCGAGCGCGTGGGTGATGGGATCGTCGTGTTGCTCGCCGAGGAAAAGGACATCGGCCGTGGTCGCATCGGCGAGGAGCGACTCGAAATCAGTGAAGCGCTTGTGGCGGGCGTCATAGACGCGATGAGCGGCGTAGCTGAGTGGGGCGGTGTCTGCTGAAGCTGTTTTGGAGGCGATTTGGCCGGTTGCGGTTGCAGTTGCTGTTGCGATAATTATAAGTATAGTAGTAAATTTTATGGACATAATATTGTATTTTAGTATAGTATTGGATTGTAATTTCATGAAATAGTTCATATAATAAAAATAAGATCACTATTTATTACTTACTATCTATGAGTAGTAACATCACACCATTCCAATTACTGAGCGCGGCTGGCTTGAGCGGCCTCCGATCCTATGAAGATGCGGCAATCACCATTGGGCGCCTCGATGCGGCTGCCAGCTTGGCGACTCCCGGCCTACGTGCCTTACTGGTGCTTCGCTGTGCGGCGCTCCCACTCCGAGCAGGTCGAGAAGGAATGATCGCCCTGCTGCGGTCCGATCGCGAGGGGCAGTTGTCAGTACGGTATGCGGCATTGCTAGCTGGCGCGGCGAAGGCGCGAGGTGGAGTCGTTCCGACCTTGCACTGGATGTGTGAACAATTGGAAATCCCGAACATCGCGAGCCGGGCGACGGACAGTCAGCGCCAAATATGGTCGACCATCGACGGACTTCTTCTCGATTCTGGTGAACGGACGCCGCCGGTACTCAAAGTCGCTGCCGTTGCTGCAGCACTAAACCGTCTCGATCTGGAGTCGGGGCAGCGTGTAGCGCTCATCGCGCTCGCGGCGGCGCTTCTGCTCTGTATAGGTGGCGCGACCAGCGACACTTGGCTCACGCTCGCATTGCCGTCAGAGCTTTCCTCCGTTCCGACAGACGACCGGGAACTCGGTGTCTGGTTCACCAGCGCATTCGGCTCCCTGGCCCGTGAGGGGCGGGCGATCGAACGGGGATTGGCGACAGCCGCAACGCAAATCGTCGATGACGCCAGTGAGATTCGGCGCGCCTTTGGTCGCGCCGCGATCTCGGCGCTCGAGTTGCACACGTTGCTCTCTGACAAACTCGTGCTCACACTTCCCGAAGTCGGGCGAACACTCGGCTTCACTGCCCCCACGGCCGGAGCGGCCATGGAACGCCTAGAGTCACTCGGTATTGCCAGCGAAGTCACCGGCCAGCATCGCTCGCGGGCATTCGTTTACACCGCACTCGTCGACGTGTTCGCCCCCTAGACGGCTCCGGTGTGCGATGTCGCGTCGGTTACTGCTGGGCCGTCGGCAGCCCGTTCGAGCATCGACACAACTTCCTCGATCGTCGTGTGTCCGCGGTCATGTGCATACCACTTCCGCTGCTCCTTATAGCGATCGCTCTGCTCGAGGGCTTGTCCCTCGCCCTGCACCCAATGCTGAAGGACGGTGGGCCGAGGTCCCCACCAACCGTGTTTTACAAAATCCTGATCGTACACGATGACCACGGGAATCGAGCGAGCCGTTCCGTTTGTAAGATGCGCTTCCATGATGTCGAGATTTTGATCGCGCGAGAGAATGCGCAGGTCGAGATTGCGCGCGCGGCTGGCGAGCTCGTCAATAAACGGAAGTGTGCTCACGGAGTCGCCGCACCAGTCTTCGCTCAATACAAGCAGGTGCCAAGCCCCGCCGAGTGCCTCGACGCGATTGACAAAACTGTCGTCGACCGCGGCACGCGCGCGGATCGACTTCCAGAGATCAACATTCTTTTGAGCGGCGACGACCATTTCGTCGAATCGCCAGGCGGCTTCATAGCGTGCTTTCATGATATGAAGCTTAGCGATGCGGTCAATAAGCCCGGGTCCGCGTTGTGTGCCCGCAGCGTGACCTCAGGGCCTCCGGGGTCGTGTACGTGATGGAATGCCTCGCAACTCAATTTCTCTCCTCCTACTCCTCGCGGCCGCAGCCTGCGCTCCGGCGCTGCAACCGTTACCGCCGATGCGGCCATTCCCGGAGCCGCCCGCCGAATCGCCGCTGCCGTACGACACGCGTGAAGTGATGCCGGCGGAATCACACAGCCGCGACGCCGATCTGGAGGAGCTCCACGCGCGGGGATTGATGGTTCCGGTGGCCGGAATCGAAGCGCGCAAAATTTCCGACACATTCACTGATGCGCGCGATGGCGCCCGCATCCACAATGCCGTCGATATTCTCGCCAGGCGCGGAACGCCGGTGCTCGCGGCAGACAATGGCACCATCATCAAAGTCGGCATCAACGCCCTCGGCGGGAACATCATCTGGGCGATGGACGAGCAGAAGCGGTTCGTGTACTACTATGCCCATCTCGATCACTATGTGCGCGGTCTGCACGACGGCCAGCAAATCACCCGCGGCGACATGCTGGGGTATGTCGGGACAACCGGCAACGCGCCAAAGGATGTGCCGCATTTACATTTCCAGTTGCTTCGATTGAATGCGGGCACCCGCTATTCCGAAGGGCCGCCGATTAATCCGCTGCCATTTTTCACCATGACGAGTATGACGCGATGACGATGACGGGAAAGGAACGCGCGCAACTGCGCGCCGACGCGAACAAACTGCGGGCGACAGTCCACGTGGGCGCTGCGGGTCTGGGGCGTGCCTTGGTGGCGTCGGTCGACGATGCGCTGCGCACGCACGAGCTGGTAAAAGTGCAGCTCACCAAGCAAGTCGACGTGCCGGCAAGAGTTGCAGCGCGGCAGCTCGCCGAGGCTACCGGCGCGGACGTGATTCAAGTGATTGGCAAGACTACGACGCTGTATCGCCACAATCCGGATTTGAAACGCAAGCCGGGCGCACTCTCGCCCTGGAAGTAAGGCGCGTCAGTTTATCCGGTGGTCGCGGCGATCGCCGCGAGCACGCGCCACGGAGTGAGTGGGATTTCGGGAAGTTCGGTGCCGATCGCATTGGCAACGGCGGCGGCAATCGCCGGGGCAGTGGGGATAATCGCCGGTTCGGCGATTCCGCGAGCGCCCGTGTGGTTCGCATTGGCATCGGAACCCGCGATAAACGACACGTCGATCATCGGAACATCCATCATCGTCGGGATTTTGTAATCGTGCATCGTCGGATTCATCACGATGCCGAGCCGCGGGTCGAGGATGCGCTCTTCGAAGAGCGCATAGCCGAGCCCCTGAAGAATACCGCCCTCCATTTGACTCGCCGCCAAGAGCGGATTGATAATGCGCCCGGCGTCGTGCACAGCGACGATGCGTAACACGCGCACGATGCCCGTGTCGAGATCCACTTCGACTTCGGCGAATTGCACGCCGAAAGTATTAATCGCGGCATTGTCCGGATTGGGGCCACGCGATCCTTTGCCGACGAGCACGACATTGCCGAGCGCGGCGGTGACTTCGGCGAAGGTGAGTGAACGATCGGTATCGCGGACGACGATTCGTGAGTCGCGCGCCTCGAGCGTGTCGGGCGTGGTGTTGAGCATCGACGCAGCGGCATCGAAGAGCTGATGTTGGACGTCGATCGCGGCCATGCGGACCGCCGGACCAACCGAGGCCGTTGTCATCGAGCCCCACGAGTTGCCGGTGTACGGCAGCGATTGGGTATCGCCGATGATACTTCGCACCGTTTCCAGTTTTGCGCCGAGCGACTCGGCGGCGATCTGAGCGAGGATGGTTCGTGAGCCGGTACCCAGATCCTGGGTGCCGGCGAGCACGTCGATAGTGGCATCCTGGTTGATTCTGACTTGTGCGTAACTCGGTGGACCGCCGCCCGTTGGCCAGATCTGTGCGGCAAGGCCGCTACCGCGACGAACGCGTGTGGCGGCTGATGGCTTGTTGGTGGTAGCGGCCGGTGGCCAGCCGAAAATTCTCGCGCCTTGTTCGTAGCACTCCGGCAACTGATTGCCACTGTAGGGGCGATCTTTTCGGGGATCCCGTTTTGTGAAATTCTTCCTTCGCAGTGACAACGGATCGAGATGGAGTCTCCTTGCCAGCTCGTTCATTGCACTTTCCAAACCAAACGCGCCTTCGACGTAACCGGGGCCTCTGAATGCCTGCATGCCGCTGGAATTCACAAATGCGAAAGTTTCTTCGGTATGGACGTTTTTGCACGCGTAGAGTTCGTGGTAGATCTGGGCCGGACCGCCTTCCCAGCCGCTGACGCCGAGAGGGACTTCGGCAATCATGCGAATCGCGGTAAGGGTGCCATTCTTTTTTGCACCGATCGTCACGCGCTGTGTGGTGGCGGGACGATTGCCGCTATCGAGTTGCTCGCCTTCGCGATCGTTGATGCACCGCACGGCGCGTCCGGTGCGCTTCGCGAGAATCGCGGCGATGAAGGTGTGAGCGCCGGCGCTGTTCTTCGCGCCGAAGCCACCACCCATATAGTCTTTGATGACGCGAACGTTGGAGAGTGGCAGGTCGAGGGCGCGCGCGACATCGGCGCGCACGCGGAAAATCCCCTGCGTCGATTCCCACACGGTCAACCGATCGCCTTCCCACTCGGCGGCGGCGCCGTGTGGTTCAAGCGCCGTATGGAGCGCTACGGGCGTATGGTAGACGCGTTCGATAACGATATCGGCGGCGGCGAGGCCGGCGGTGATGTCGCCGCGTGCGACAATGAACGGGGCGTTCGGATAGAGGTTGCCGGTGGATCGCACCTTCGGCGCATTTGGCGCGGTCGCGCTCTCGAACGTGACCGCGAACGGCTCGGCGTCATACTCGACGACGATGGCGTGGATGGCGCGAACCGCTGCGGCTTCGCTGGTCGCGCAAACTGCGGCAACCGGCTGCCCGGCGTATGTAATGCTGTTGGAGAAGAGCCGAGTTTTTTTTGGCGCGTCGCCGGGGCCGATGAGGTCGAATACGCCCGGCAGTGTCTTGGCATGCGTTGCGTCGAATGACCGAATTTTCCCGTGGGCAATCGGGGCGCGCAGGATCGCGGCGAACAACATGCTGGGACGCGAAATGTCGGCGGTGTAGCGCGCGCGGCCGGTGACTTTTTCAGCGGCGTCCATGCGCGGGACGGGAGCACCGACAATGGACAGTGTGCTGTTGGTCGTCCACGGTGCCGGATCGAACGCTGGCAGTTCGACGATGCGCGTTTCGCTGCGTCCCTCGATCTCAACGACGGTCGAGACGAAGCGGGATTTTGCCGGACCCTTTGGTTTACGGGGCATTGGCGATGAACTCTCCGTTGGCGACGGCGCGAATCGCCGAGTGGATTTTTGGATACGTACCACAGCGGCAGAGATTGCCACTCATTGCTTCGCGGATGTCGGCATCGTTGGGCTGAGGATTGGCGGAGAGCAATGCGTGTGCCGCGACGATTTGCCCCGGAGTGCAAAAGCCGCACTGGGCGGCGTCATGTGCAATGAAGGCGCGCTGGAGTGGCGACAATGTGCCGGGTTTGGACAGCCCTTCGACCGTGGTCACGGTGGCGCCCTCGCACGCAGCGCTCAGGGTCAGGCAAGCGTAGACGATTTCACCGTCGAGGAGGACGGTGCATGCCCCGCATTCGCCACGGTCGCAAACGAGCTTGGTACCGGTAAGCGCGAGTGAGTCGCGCAGTGATTCGAGGAGGGTTTCGGCGGGTGCCGGGCGGAGTTCGTGCGCGCGTCCATTCACGGTCAGATGCATAACTGGAAATAGGCGAACGGGGGGCGACGTGTCAAAGCCCTTCGGCGTCTTGTAGCGAGGTGCGGAGGGCGATAATCTTCCTATCCCACCTGCCGGACCGCTGAGTCCAGGGGATTGAGCACATGCCGTATGTAATTACTGAAGCCTGTAAAGACACCAAGGACCGGTCGTGCGTTGACGTGTGTCCGGTGGACTGCATTTATGAAGGGCCCGACCAGTTGTATATCCATCCCGATGAATGCATCGACTGCGGCGCCTGCGAGCCGGAGTGCCCGGTCACGGCGATTTTCCCGGAAGAGGATGTTCCGGCGAGCCAGAAGCAGTATGTGCAGATCAACCGTGCCGTGTTCACGAGCTCTGAGCCGCCCAAACGGCCGACGCGCTAAAGATCGCCGGCCGAAGTCAGGACCAGAGGCTCTTGGCCAGCAGCAGTACCGTGATAACCGCGTAGGTGACGAGCGTGCTGCGTTCGCTACGGCGGGCCACGGCCCACTCCAACGGCCCGGACTCCGGTTCGGACGGTGGCGCAGGGAACCAGCGCGGTGTCCGGGCCTTGTACTCCAAGTAGTGATTGCCGAATGTGGACTCGAGCACGCCCTCTTCGTAGCGCACGATTGCCGAATAGACGAAGGCGAACATCGTGAGATTGACCAGCACAAACCAGTGCACGCCTGCGATGATCGAGAACCCGACCCAGATAATGGCATTGGCGACATAGAGCGGGTTGCGGGTCCACGCGAACGGACCATAGGTCACTAGCCTGTGCACCGTACGCGAGCGGCGTCGAGTTTCAGAGCCCGCTGCGGCAACTGCCCAGAGGCGGAGTGCGACACCGGCGGCAATGGCGGCGAGCCCATTCAGCCACGCGAGCAGGGGTATCGCTCCGTGATACAGCAGCGGTGCAATCAGGAAAGGCAGTGGCAACCAACCGCGATGCCGAAAGCACCAGCCGCCTAAGCGGGCGGAAATGGCGCGTTCAGTCGGGCAGACGAATGTCGCGGAAGGTGGAGCAAGTGAGGTCATTGTGGATCAGGCCTCAGGGAACGGCTGCGGCAGTAGCTAGATTGAGCAATCATTCACGGTTCGTCTGCGGAAGCAGCACAATTATAGGTGTTTGCGTGGCCCACGAAAGCTCAGTACAACCGATTGTGAAGTACCTCGATACCAACGCGACAGTGGCCGCGTTGGTTGAGTCGATCAGTCATGTCACGGAACTGGCGATCGACACAGAGGGTGCGAGCTTTCACAAATTTGTGGATCGCATTTACCTGATCCAACTCTCGACCCGGCAGCAACACGCGATTATCGACCCACTGGCGATTGAAGCCCCCGCGGCGCTCGGACGCTTGTTGGAAGACCCCAAAGTCGAAGTCGTGTTCCACGACGCCGACTATGACTTACGTCTGTTGCATCAGGATTACGGATGGCAGGTCAGCAACATGTTCGACACGCGAATCGCCGCACAATTGCTTGGCATCACTGCATTCGGTCTCGCGGCGTTGCTCGAACGCAATTTCGGCCTTAAGCTCGACAAGAAGCATCAGCGCGCCGATTGGTCGATGCGTCCGCTCACTCCCGGCATGCTGGACTATGCGGCCCAAGACACGATGCATCTGCTCGGCCTTAAGGACGGGCTCAAGCAGGAGCTCGAGAAGAAAGGGCGCTGGGCGTGGGCGAAAGAAGAATTTGTGCGCCTTGAAGGAACGCGCTGGGATCCGAATGAACCGGGCGGTGCGTTTCTTAAATTGAAAGGCGCGCGGGACCTTACGCGTCGCGAGCTGGCGCTGTTGCGCGAGCTCGTGAACTGGCGCGATGGTGTGGCACTGCAACTCGATCGGGCGACCTTTCGCGTGGTGGCAAATGAAGTGTTGCTCGAGGCGGCGCACGCGGCACCGAATACGCTCGAAGCGCTGGGTGCGATCAAGGGAATGCCGCGAGGAATTCTTGACCGTGCGGGGCGCGACGTGCTGGCCGCAGTGCAGCGCGGGCTAAATGTTTCCGAGGCCGATCTGCCGAAGTTTCCGCGCGCCGCGCGTTTCGACAAGGACCCGGACTTCGACATGAAGGTGGGAAAACTCAAGTCCGTGCGCGATGCTGCGGCCAAGCGCCTTGAACTGGACCCGGGTGTGCTCTGCTCACGCGAGCGAATGGAAGCAATCGTCCGGGCGCTGCCGCGGTCTCTTGAGGAACTGGCGCCGATTCCGGGGTTGCGGAAGTGGCAGATCGCCGAGATGGGCGATGGGTTTGTGAGTGCCCTCAGCGAGTTCAAGCCAAAAAAGGCGGTGCCGCCATCCTCTGAGTCGCCGTACTTGAACTAGCTGCGGTTAGAAACCCAGATAGGCGCGCACGCGAGGTTCGATCCGCTCGGGCGTCCACATTGGCGACCAGACGAGATTGATCGATGTGGCACCTACGCCCTCGAGCGTCTTCAACTGTTTCTCGGCGTCGCCCATAATCTCGGCGCCCGATGGGCAGCCCGGCGACGTGAGACTCATGTCGACATTCACATCGTTTCCGTCGACGCGAATGTCGTAAATGAGTCCCAAGTCAACAATGTTTAGGTTGAGTTCAGGATCTTTGACCCGACGCAGCGCGAGCTTCACCAGATCGACAGACAGGGCGCCATCGGCCGACGGTGTGGGAGCAACCATCGCAACTGCCTCCGCCGATGCGGCTGGTGCCTCTTTCGTGGCGCTGGGCGGCTGTTCGTCTGGCATTTCGGGCTCCTCAGGGATACCCGACAAATCTAATCGGTGTGGGCCTTCGCCGTGTTTTTTGCGGGGGCTTTTCCGGCCGAATGCTTCTTTTTCAGACGGGGAGCGCTGGCCGCCGACTTTTTCTTGCCGGCCGAGACGGCTTTCGACTTTTTCGTCGAATGCAGCGTGGCTTTCTTAGGTCCCCGGGTTGCCGAGCTTGAGGTAGTGCGCGCCGATCCTTTCGAGCGTCGTACTTTGCGGGTGCGGAGCTGCCGGTTCCAGCCAACTTCCCGATCAGCCCGGAAGGAGGTCGGCATTTCAGCGACTGCGAGGTTTACATCGGTCACGGCGAGCGCGGCGGCGTCGGCGAGGTCGGCGCGGACGTCGGCAATCACCTTGGCGGGGCGGCGAGCGCGGGCGGCGTGTACGCGGTTCGTAAGCAAAATGACAAACATCTCACGGTCCGGATCGATCCACATTGACGTACCAGTGAACCCGGTGTGACCGAACGCATTAGCGGAGAGATATGAGCCGGCGCCGTGTTGCCCATCGGCGACTTCCCAGCCGAGGGCGCGCGAGCCGGCGGCGCGGGTTGTGAAGAGGCGTACGGTGGAATCAGCGACAATGCGGATGCCGCCGTATGTGCCGCCATTGAGTAGCATTTGGGCGAAGATTGCGAGATCACTCGCC
>JANYKA010000064.1 GCA_025358315.1 Gemmatimonadota bacterium
CGACTGCAAGGGGCTGTGCCCGACGTGCGGTGCCAATCTGAACCAGGGCGCCTGCAGCTGCGCCCAGAAGACCAACGAGTAGACAATGGCCGTTCCGAAACGCCGAACATCAAAACGAAAGAAGCGCGCCCGCAACACGCATAAGAAAGCGGCTGCTATCGTTATTCAAAAATGCCCGAAGTGTGGCGCGATGAAACGCCCGCATCGCGTGTGCAACGAGTGCGGTTTCTACGCAGGCGAACAGCGAGTCGCGGCCAAGGAAGCCTAGCCTTGGCGCGCATCGCGCTCGATGCGATGGGTGGAGACCACGCGCCCGCGGCGACAGTCGCGGGCGCGTTGCTCGCTTTACGGACATTCGGTTCGGCACATACGCTCCAGTTAGTCGGGCGCGACAGCGTCGTGCGGGCGGAAATCGACCGGCAGCTCGCGGGCGATTTTGCGGATCTGAAAGGGGCCGCCGCCCACCTCGAGATTGTTCATGCCGACGACGTCATCCTGATGACCGACAAGCCATCGGTTGCCATCCGCGGCAAACAGAAAAGCTCGATGGTGATCGGTCTTCGGCTCCAAGCCGATGGCAAATCCGATGCATTCGTCTCCGCCGGAAACACCGGCGCACAAATGGCGGCGTCGACGTTCATTCTCAAACTTCACGACGGCCTATCGCGCCCTGCCATTAGCACGCTTTTCCCCACGGCGCGCAAACTGGTGGTCGTGCTTGACTCCGGCGCCAACGTGGACTGCTCCGCCGACGAACTCGTGCAGTTCGCCCGTCTCGGGGCGGTCTATGCCGAAGATGTCCTTGGTCGTCCAAACCCGTCCGTGGGCCTCCTCTCAATTGGCGAAGAGTCCGAAAAAGGGAATGCAGTCACCAAAGAAGCCAATCAATTGCTCGAAACGGCCGGCCTGAATTTTCAGGGCAATGTTGAAGGTCGCGACATCCCGATGGGCGCCAGTGACCGCGGCCCGATTGACGTGGTCGTCTGCGATGGATTTGTCGGCAATGTCCTGCTCAAGTTTTACGAAGCGGTCGCGCCGATGATCTTCGGCATCCTCACCGATAACGGTGTGTCGAGTCAACAGATTAATCTGGCGCTGCAGCATCTCGACTACGCCTCCGTTGGCGGCGCGCCGCTGCTCGGCGTCAAAGGCGTGAGCATTATCTGCCACGGCAAGTCCTCACCAGAGGCAATCCGGAATGCCTTGACCGTCGCCGTGCGCGCCGTGGAATCAGGCATGAGCGCGCATATCGGTGAGCGGTTGGCACGGAATGCCATTCAAGGAGTTGCGTAGATGAAACGCCCATACGCTATGATTGCCGGCACCGGCCATGCGGTACCGAAGCGGGTATTTATGAATTCCGATTTCGCATCCATCGGGATCGATACGAGTGACGAGTGGATTTTTGATCGCACCGGTATCCGGCAGCGCTACATCGCCGGCGAAGGTGAGACACTCACGTCTATTTCTGTCGAAGCGGCGCGTCAGGCCATGGAAGCGGCCGGTGTCACCGCGGCGGAGTTAGATGCGATAGTTCTCGGTACCGCTTCACCCGACCGGCTCTTGCCGGCAACCGCGGTCGAGGTGCAAGCGGCTCTCGGTGCAACACGTGCCGTGGCATTCGATATTGATGCCGCGTGCAGTGGATGGCTATTCGGGACGCAAGTCGCCGAAGGGCTCATGGCGACCGGCAACTACGAGACGATCCTGGTGATCGGTGCCGAACTGCTCAGCCGGATCATTAACTGGAAGGATCGCAACACCTGCGTACTCTTTGGGGATGGCGCCGGCGCGACGGTGATGAGAAAATCCACCCGCCAGCGCGGCATTCTTTCCGCCTATATGCGCAGTGATGGCACGCTCGCCGATCTGTTGCAGCGGGAGAAGGGTGGCTCACGGGAGCCGATCACGGCGGAGATCATAGAAGAAGGCAGCCATTATCTCTCCATGGCCGGCCGAGAAGTGTTCAAGAATGCCGTACGCTCGATGGCCGACGCCGCCGACCGTGCGCTCGATGGTGCGAAGCTCTCGGCGAGCGATGTGGATTTACTAATCCCGCATCAGGCCAACATCCGCATCATTGAGGCCACCGCGAAGCACGCGAATATCCCGATGGAGAAGGTGTTCGTGAATGTCGGGACCTATGGCAATACATCGGCTGCCTCTATTCCGATTGCCCTGAATGAGGCCGTGCGCAGTGGGCGCATTCAGGACGGTTCGATCGTAATGTTCGTGGCCTTCGGAGCCGGGTTTACGTGGGGTTCAATGGTCGTACGGTTCTAAGATGGATGTCCTGCTGCTCTTTCCCGGCCAAGGATCCCAGAAGCCAGGAATGGCAAAGGACCTCGTCGAGACGTTTCCCGCGGCGCGTGATGTGTGGGATCGGACCGATGAAGCGCTTGGCGAAAAGCTGAGCAGGGTCGCATTCGATGGTCCCGCCGACGAACTCACGCTCACGCACAACGCGCAGCCAGCGCTATTGGCCCACGGCGCTGCCGTGTGGGCAGTCCTTCACGAGAAACTCGCGCCGTTCGTGCGCGGTGCGGCCGGACATTCGCTTGGTGAGTTCACCGCCTATCACGCCGTTGGCGCACTGCCCCTCGAAGACGCGGTGAAGCTCGTGCGGCGGCGGGGAACACTGATGTTCGAGACCGGCACAACCCGCCCCGGCACAATGGCGGCAATTCTTGGGGTACTGCAGCGCCCGATCGAAGAGATTTGTTCCGAGGCGGCGGCGGCCGGAGAAGTTGTGCCGGCGAACTACAACGCGCTCGAGCAGGTGGTGATTTCCGGCGAAATCGACGGCGTCGAAAAAGCGATGGAGTTGGCGAAAGCTGCGGGGGCGAAGCGCGCCATTCGATTGAATGTGAGTGGAGCATTTCATTCGCCACTCATGGCTCCGGCCAGTGCAGGCCTCGACGCCGCGCTCACCGCGGCGCGATGGAGCGATCCGTCATATCCGGTCTATTCGAACGTGACGGCGAAACGGATAGGTGACTCCGGGACCGCCCGCCAGCTGTTGCTACAACAGCTGACTAGTCCGGTGCGATGGGTGCAGGTCATTCAAGCGATGGCTGCTGACCAGCCGACCGCGACCTTTGTGGAGATGGGTCCGGGCAACGTGCTCACGGGACTCCTCAAACGTCTTGCTCCGGACAATCCAGCGATAACCTGTGGAACCGTTCCGGAAGTCCAAGCCCTGCTGTCCAGGATCTCATAATGAAAATTGATCTCACTGGAAAAGTTGCCCTTGTGACCGGCAGCACGCGCGGCATCGGCCGCGCCATCGCCAACACTCTGGCCGAGTGCGGCGCGATCGTTGCGATCGTGGGCCGTGACCAGGCGAACGCCGACGCCGTCGCCGCCGAAATTCCGGGCGCGAGAGGATTCGCCTGTGACGTCAGCGAACCGCTCCAAATCGTATCGTTGGTCGAAGCAGTCGAGAAACATTTTGGCAGCTGTGACATTCTCGTCAATAATGCCGGCATCACCAAAGACAACCTGATGCTGCGTATGAAGGACGAAGACTGGGATGCCGTACTTGATGCCAATCTTCGGTCGGCATTTGTCGCGACGCGTGCCGTCAGCCGCGGTATGATGAAACGCCGCTGGGGCCGGATCGTGAACATCACCAGCGTTGTTGGCCTGATGGGGAATAAGGGGCAGGCGAACTACGCCGCCAGCAAGGCCGGGCTTATTGGGCTCACCAAATCGGTGGCCAAGGAACTGGCGTCGCGGAACATCCTGTGCAACGCCGTGGCCCCCGGGTTTATCGAGACGGAAATGACCGCCGCGATGACCCCCGAGGCCAAGGCCGCATTGAGCGGCCAAATCCCGCTGGAACGCCTCGGCGCCCCGCGGGATGTCGCCGCCACCGTGGCATTTTTGTCCAGTGAATACGCCTCCTATATCACCGGCCAGGTGCTGGTGGTGGACGGGGGGCTGGCGATGTAACACTGGCCCTTGCCAGTGACTATATTTTACCTGCTGACAACTACCCCCAACGCACTGAGGAATCGCGTCATGGCTGATCATTCGGAGAAGGTCAAGGACATTATCGAAAAGGAGCTCGGAGTTGAGCGTGAAA
>JANYKA010000092.1 GCA_025358315.1 Gemmatimonadota bacterium
CGCGACAACCACGGCCACATTTCGATGCGGCGGCTGGGTGGCGGGCATAAGCGCAACTATCGCGTGATTGATTTCAAGCGCAACAAGTTCGGCATCGTCGGCACGGTGAAGGAGATCGAGTACGATCCCAACCGTTCGGCGCGCATCGCGCTCATCGAGTACACCGATGGCGAGAAGCGTTATGTGTTGCACGCGAAGGGCGTGGTCCAGGGCGATACGATCGTTTCCGGGCCGGGTTCCGATGTCCGCGTCGGCAATGCGTTGCCGCTCAAGGAAGTTCCGCTCGGCACCGACGTGCATAACGTCGAGCTGTTGCCGCGGAAGGGCGGCCAGATGGCGCGGTCGGCCGGCACGAGCGTACAGGTTGTGGCGAAAGAAGGCGAGTACGTGACGCTCCGCATGGCCTCGACGGAAATGCGGTTGGTGCACGGCGACTGCCTCGCGACGATCGGTGAAGTCGGCAATGCCGAGCACGAGTTGAAGTCGGCGGGCAAGGCCGGCGCGTCGCGCTGGGCCGGACGCCGCCCGAAGGTGCGCGGTGAAGTGATGAACCCGGTGGATCACCCGCACGGCGGCCGTACACGTGGCGGCCGGAACGTGGTGAGTCCGTGGGGCAAGAAGGAAGGTGTCAAGACGCGTAACAAGAAGAAGGCTTCGCAGCGCCTCATCGTGCGCGGCCGCAAGCGCGGCAAAGCCACGCAGTAACCGGAATACGAGACTACTATGGCCAGAAGCATTAAGAAGGGCCCCTTCGTGCAAGACAGCTTGATGAAGCGTGTCCAAGGCATGAATGCCCGCAGCGAGAAGAAGGTCGTCAAGACCTGGTCGCGCGCCAGCACGGTGCTACCGGACTTTGTCGGGCACACGTTTGCGGTGCACAACGGGAACAAGTTCATCCCGGTGTACGTGACCGAAAACATGGTTGGCCACAAGCTCGGCGAGTTTGCGCCGACACGCCTCTTCCGCGGTCACACTGCGGCGGGTGCAAAGGCGGCGGCCGATTCGAAGGCGAAGCCGGCATCGGCGCCCGCGCCAGCCGGCAAGGGAGGCAAGTAACCGATGACTACCGCTCGCGCGATTCAGCGTACGGCGCGTCAGTCGCCGTATAAAATGCGCCTGGTGATCGATCAGGTGCGTGGGTTGAATGTCAATGAAGCGCTCGCGTTGCTGCAGTTCAGCAAGAAGCACGCGGCATTGCAGATCTCCAAAGTGCTCAAGAGCGCCATCGCGAACGCCGAGCAGGCGGCGCGGAACGCCAATGAGTCGATCGATGTGGACGCGTTGTATATCACGCACGCCATTGTGAACGAAGGGTCACCGCTCAAGCGGTTTACTCCGGCCGCGATGGGACGTGCCACCCCGATGCGCAAACGCACTAGCCACATCGAGATCATCGTGACTGAGAAGGAAGGGCGATAATGGGACAGAAGACTAATCCGATTGGTTTCCGCCTCGGCGTCTCGAAGAACTGGCGCTCGACGTGGTACGCAAAACGCGACTTTCCGGCGTTGCTCAAGGAAGACGAGTTGCTGCGGAAGTACCTGAAGGCGCGCCTCAGTGGCGCGGCGATCAGCGATATCACCATTGAGCGCAAGCCGGGCAAAGTGGTGGTGACGATTCACACCGGGCGACCGGGCGTGGTGATCGGGAAAAAGGGCGCAGCCGTTGAAGAGCTCAAGAATGAGTTGCAACAGTTGAGCGGCAAGGAAGTTGGTGTGAACGTCGAAGAGATCAAGCGTCCGGAAATCGACGCCCAGCTTGTCGCCGATAACATCGCCGCACAGCTGGCACAGCGCATTTCGTTCCGTCGCGCGATGAAGCGTGCGGTGCAGAGCGCAATGCGGATGGGCGCAGAAGGGATCAAAGTGAAGTGTGGCGGCCGTTTGGGCGGCGCGGAAATCGCGCGCGTCGAGGGCTACCACGAAGGTCGGGTGCCGCTGCATACGCTGCGCGCCGACATCGATTACGCGGTGAGCACTGCGAAGACCACCTTCGGCACGATTGGTGTGAAGGTCTGGATTTTCAAGGGCGAAGTCGTGGAAGATCGTCGTGGCAAGACGTACTCGACCGACGCGTAAGGGAGACGACAACCAATGCTATCTCCGAAGCGCGTCAAGTTTCGCAAGCAGTTCAAGGGCCGGACAACCGGGATCGCGACCCGTGGTGCCACCGTGGCGTTTGGCCACTTTGGGCTGCAGGCGCTGGAGCCGGGTTGGGTCACCGCCCGTCAGATCGAAGCGGCTCGTGTGGCGCTGACGCGTCACATCAAGCGTGGCGGTAAAGTGTGGATCCGGATTTTCCCGGACAAACCGGTGACGAAGAAGCCGGCCGAAACCCGCATGGGCAAGGGCAAAGGATCGCCGGAACTCTGGGTGGCGGTGGTGAAGCCGGGTCGCGTGATGTTCGAAATCGAAGGCGTTGAAAAATTGCTCGCCAAAAAAGCACTCGGATTGGCCGCGGCCAAGCTCGGGGTGAAGTCGAAGTTCGTGGCCCGTGAGGAGGCGCACACCGAATGATGAAAGGATCCCAGATTCGCGAGCTCTCCGAGGCCGAGATGGTCGCCCGGGTTGCCGAATTGCAGGAAGAGTTGTTTCGCCTGCGCTTCCGCGGCGCGACAGAAGCATTGAACGATCCGCTCCGCTTGCGGGTGATTCGCCGCGACATCGCGCGGCTGAAGACGGTGCAGCACGAGCAGGCTACGGTGAAAGCCGGGAAGAAAAAGAAGCCTTCGCGTGCGACTAAGGCAGGGAGATAACCCATGGCTGGAACGACGAACGTGAACGGAAAAGAGAGCGCCGCCGAGCGCAACGCCCGCAAGACACGCGTGGGCTTGGTGGTGAGCGACAAAATGCAAAAGACCGTGGTGGTCGCGATTGAACGTCGCGTGCCGCATCCGGTCTATGGCAAAATGATTACCCGGACGACGCGCCTGAAGGCGCACGACGAAGAGAACTCGGCGAAGACCGGAGACACCGTGCGTATCACGGAAACGCGTCCACTGTCGAAGGACAAGCGGTGGCGTGTGGTCGAGATCGTCGAACGTGCACGATAAGGGGAAACGGCAATGATCCAGCAGGAATCCATGGTCAAGGTGGCGGACAACTCGGGCGCGAAAACCGCCCTGGTGATCCGCGTGCTTGGCGGTACGCGTCGGCGCTATGCCGGTCTCGGTGACATTGTGATTGTCGCTGTGAAGACTGCACTGCCGAACGGTACGGTGAAGAAGTCCGATGTGGCGCGCGCCGTCGTGGTGCGCACCGTGAAAGAAACGCGGCGTAAGGATGGCAGTTACATCCGGTTCGATGAGAACGCCGTGGTGATCATCAGCGACGAAGGCGAGCCGCGGGCAACCCGTATTTTCGGACCCGTTGCCCGCGAACTGCGCGAGAAGAAATACATGAAGATCGTCTCGCTTGCCCCGGAGGTTTTGTAAGATGCGCGTCAACGTCTATAGAAAGACCCGCGGCAAGCGGAATCGCACGCGTCACGAGATCAACGCCGAGCGCGAAAAGATCCACGTGATGAAGGGCGACACCGTGCGCGTCGTGCGCGGTGATGACAAGGGCAAGGAAGGCAAAGTGCTCCGCGTGTTCCCGAAGACGGGACGGATCACGATCGAAGGAATCAACATTGTGAAGAAGCACCGCAAAGCGAAGCGCGCCGAGGAACAGTCGGGGATCATCGAGATGCCCGCGCCGATGCACGCGTCGAACGTGATGCTGAAGGACCCGAAGTCGGGCGCACCCACGCGCATTCGCGCGCGGATCGACACCGACGGCACCAAAGAACGTATCAGTGTAAAGTCGGGTGACGCGGTTGCGCGTCCCACGACCAAGCGCTGAGCGAGGACTGACTGATGGCAACGAAAGAGAAGGGTGAAAAACCCAAGAAGAGCGCGAGAAAGCCCGCCACGCAGTCCGCGGCGCCCAAGGATCACACGGGCGTCGGGTTGGCAGTGCCGGTGCCGCGTCTCCGCAACTATTACATCAAGACCGTGCGGCCGAACCTGGCCAAGCAGTTTGGTCTGAAGAACGTGCACCAGATTCCGACGCTTGAAAAGATTGTCCTGAACGTCGGCATGGGCGAAGCGATCAAGCAGCCCAAAGTGCTGGACGCCGTTGTGGACGAGCTCGGGATCATTGCCGGCCAGCGCGCGACGAAGAAGAAGGCGAAGAAGTCGATCGCCAACTACGGGTTGCGCGAAGGGCAGGAAATCGGCGCCAGCGTGACGCTGCGCGGCGCGCGGATGTGGGAGTTCCTCGACCGGTTCGTGTCGACGGCGCTGCCACGCGTGCGCGATTTCCGCGGGTTGTCCACGCGGTCGTTCGATGGCCGCGGCAACTATAGTCTTGGCGTGAAAGAACAAATGATCTTCCCGGAGATCAACTACGACCAAGTCGAACAGATTCATGGTATGGACATCACGTTCGTGACGACGACGAACAAGGATGCCATGGCATTTGCATTGTTGCGTGAACTCGGCATGCCGTTCCGCGGGGACGATAAGCCGATTGTGGTGCAGGCGAACTAACGCGCACTAACTCAGACGAGAGCAATCGATGGCCAAGAAGAGCAGTCTCGAAAAGAACGACCGCCGCAAGAAGATGACGGCCCAGTATGCCGCGAAGCGCAAGACGCTGAACGCGGTCATGCACAGCCCGAAGGCGACGGACGAAGAGAAGCGGGCCGCACAGGTTGGGCTGCAGAAGTTGCCGCGCAACTCGTCGCCGCAGCGCATTCGCAACCGCTGCTCGATGAGCGGTCGTTCCCGCGGGTTCGTCCGCACGTTCGGCCTGAGTCGTATCGCGTTTCGCGATATGGCCCTGATGGGGTTGATCCCAGGGGTTCGTAAGGCCAGCTGGTAGTGTTTGCTTTTTTCTTTCACGTCTTAGAAGTCCGGCCCCGGGCCGGAAACCATAGGACAAAGGGTAACGTCGAATGAGTATGACCGATCCGATCGCCGATATGCTCACGCGGATCCGCAATGCCTGCGGATCGAAGCACCGTCGCGTAGACATTCCGGCATCAAAACTGAAACTCGAAATCGCTCGGTTGTTGAAGGAGAATCACTTCATCACCGATTTTAAGACTGTCGAGAACGACGAAGGTCGTCCGATGCTGCGCGTCGTGTTGAAGTACGCGCAGGGCGGGCAACCGGTGATTCGCGAGCTCAAGCGTGTGTCCAGCCCCGGGCTCCGGAAGTACGTCGGGTCCACGGAAATTCCGCGCGTGCGGAACGGGCTTGGCGTCGCGATCCTCAGCACCTCCAAGGGGCTAATGACCGACCGCGAAGCACGGGCGCAGCGCACCGGCGGCGAACTTCTCGCTCTCATCTGGTAAGGGGAACCGAGACTATGTCGCGTATTGGCAAACTTCCGATCAGCATCCCCAAGGGTGTGACCATCAACGTCAACGGCAGCGCCGTGACGGTGAAGGGCACCAAGGGTGAACTGCATCGCAACTTTCATCCCACCATCGGCATCAAGGTGGACGGCGAGGTCTGCACAGTCTCCCGTCCGTCCGATGATCCGATGCACAAGTCATTGCACGGTCTGTCGCGCACACTCGTGGCCAACATGGTCGAGGGTGTGACGAAGGGCTTCGTGCGGCAACTCGAGATTCAGGGCGTCGGCTATAAGGCTGAAGTGAAGCCGTACGGTCTGCTCCTGTCGCTCGGCTTCTCGCACACGATCGAGTACAAGTCTCCGAAGGGGATCAAGCTGTCGGCACCGCAGCCGACGCAGATCACCGTCGAAGGCGCCGACAAGGAAATCGTCGGACAGGTCGCTGCAGAAATTCGCGCGCTTCGCAAGCCGGAGCCGTACAAAGGGAAGGGCGTCCGCTATGCGGGCGAAGTCGTCCGGCGTAAGGCCGGCAAGGCAGGGGGTAAGTAATGCCAGGAAAGCGAGTACCAAAGACGCGCGCTGGTTTGCGCGCACGCCGCCACCTCCGGGTGCGGGCGAAGGTGCAGGGTACTGCCGAGCGTCCGCGCTTGGTGGTGTTCCGCTCCGACAAACACATCTATGCCCAGCTGGTGAACGACGTCGCACAGCACACGCTGATGACGGTGACGGATTCCGGCTTGACGGGAAAGAAGTCCGAGAAATCGGTGGAAGTAGGCAAGCGAGTCGCCGAGAAGGCCAAGGCCGCCGGCATCAGCAAGGTCGT
>JANYKA010000096.1 GCA_025358315.1 Gemmatimonadota bacterium
TCCAGATTTTCAACGTCGGCGCCGAGCGGATGCTCGGTTACGACGCCGCCGATGTGATGAACAAGATCACGCCGGCCGACATTTCCGATCCGCAGGAAATGATTGCGCGTGCGTCCGCGCTCAGCCTCGAACTTGGCACCGCGATCACACCGGGCTTCGAAGCGCTGGTATTCAAAGCGTCACGCGGCATCGAAGATATTTACGAACTGACGTACATCCGAAAAGATGGCAGCCGCTTTCCGGCC
This sequence comes from Gemmatimonadota bacterium, assembly GCA_025358315.1. Lineage (GTDB taxonomy): Bacteria > Gemmatimonadota > Gemmatimonadetes > Gemmatimonadales > Gemmatimonadaceae > Fen-1231. The sequence goes on from JANYKA010000096.1 coordinate 246, forward strand.
GTCGTATCTGTCACCGCGTTGCGTGATGCGCAGGATGCCATCATCGGCTATCTGCTGATCGGCACCGACAACACGGCGCGCAAACAAGCCGAAGAAGCGTTGCTCAAGGCCGGCGCACTCCAGAGTGCCATTTTCAACAGCGCCAACTTCTCCAGCATCGCCACCGACGCCAAGGGCGTTATCCAGATTTTCAACGTCGGCGCCGAGCGGATGCTCGGTTACGACGCCGCCGATGTGATGAACAAGATCACGCCGGCCGACATTTCCGATCCGCAGGAAGTAATTGCCCGTGCCACGGCGCTCAGCGTCGAACTCGGCACGCCAATCACGCCGGGGTTCGAGGCGCTGGTGTTCAAAGCGTCACGCGGGATCGAAGATATTTACGAACTGACGTACATCCGAAAAGACGGTAGCCGCTTTCCGGCCGTGGTGTCTGTCACCGCATTGCGTGACGCGCAAGATGCCATCATTGGCTATCTGCTGATCGGCACTGATAACACGGCGCGCCAGCAGGTCGAGGAGGAGCGACAGAAACTCGATCAACGGTTGCGCGATCAGCATTTTTACACGCGCTCGCTCATCGAATCGAATATTGACGCGCTGATGACCACCGATCCGCGCGGCATCATCACGGACGTCAACAAGCAGACGGAAGCGCTAACCGGATGTACGCGTGACGAACTGATCGGCGCGCCGTTCAAGAACTACTTCACCGATTCCGGCCGGGCCGAAGCGGGCATCCATCGCGTCCTGAGCGAAGGGCGCTTGACCAATTACGAACTCACGGCCTGCGATCGCGACGGCAAGTTCACCGTGGTGTCGTACAATATGACCACGTTCCACGACCGCGACCGGCGGTTGCAAGGCGTGGTGGCGGCGGCACGCGACGTCACCGAGCTGAAGCGCTTCGAGCTGGCGCTCCAGCAGAAAAATGTCGAACTCGAAGACGCCAGCCGGATGAAGTCCGAGTTCCTTGCCAACATGTCCCACGAGCTACGTACACCGCTGAACGCGATCATTGGTTTTTCCGAAGTGCTGCGGGACGGACTGGTCGGAGAACTCACCGACCATCAACGGAAGTTCATCAATGATATTTTCCTCAGTGGGCAGCACCTGCTTTCGCTGATCAACGACGTGCTCGATCTGTCGAAGGTGGAAGCCGGCAAGATGATGCTCGATCTCGATTCGGTGCCGGTGTACTCGTTGTTGGCGAACAGTCTTTCCATTGTGCGGGAGAAGGCGGCCGACCGCCGCATTCGTCTCGAACTGGAAGCCGACCAGGAACTCGGATTGATTCAGGCGGACGCTCGCAAGGTCAAGCAGATGGTGTACAATTTGCTTTCCAACGCAGTGAAGTTCAGTCGCGAAGGCGGCCGGGTCACGCTGCGGGCCCGCCGCGTTTCGCGCGCAGATGTCGGGCGACTGTCGGGAACTTGGAAAAGCCGGACCTTTCCGCTGGCCGTGAGCAATTTTACTAATTTTCTGGAAATCAGCGTTTTGGACAACGGCATTGGCATCACCCCGGAAGGACTCAATCAGTTGTTTGCGCCATTCACACAGATCGACAGTGGGCTGGCGCGCAAGTTCGAGGGCACTGGACTCGGGTTGGCATTGGTCAAGCTTCTTGCCGAACTGCACGGCGGTTCCGTGGCCGTCCAGAGTGATGAGGGCAGAGGCTCGAGCTTTGCCGTTTGGCTGCCGCTGCGTGAACCGGACGTTCCGGCATCGGTGGCCACGCTGCCGACATCGGGCCACGGTGATGTGGCGCACGAGGCCGTGCGTACCGTGCTGGTCGTAGAGGATGACTTCAAAGCCGCCGACCTGATCAGCTTGCAGTTGGAGGCGGAAGGGTTCAGAGTGCTGCATGCGGCCTCCGCTGAGGCCGCACTCGTTCTTGCGGTGCAGCAGCCGCTGTCGCTGATCACTCTCGACATTATGCTGCCAAACATGGACGGCTGGGAACTCTTAAGCCGGCTTAAGCAGGAGCCATCACTGAAGAGCATTCCGGTCGTGATCATGTCGATCGTTGCGGATACCAATAAGGGCTTCGCACTTGGCGCGTCCGCGGTCATGCAAAAGCCATTTGCCCGACAGGAGTTGTACGACACGCTCGTGGAGTTGGGCCTCTTTCCGCACTCGCACGGCCAGTCTCTCAAAGTCCTGGTGGTGGATGACGATCCCAAAGCCGTAGACCTGATTGCCATCAGGTTGGCGGGTCTGGCCAGTATCGTATTGCGTGCGCATAGCGGTCGCGAAGCGATCACAACCACGCAAGGGGAGCTACCGGACTTGATCGTACTTGATCTGATGATGCCTGAGATAAACGGCTTCGACGTAGTGGAAGCGCTCAAGGAACGTCCCGACACGTCAACCATTCCCATTGTCGTGGTCACCGCCAAGCACATCACGGAAGAAGACCGCGCTCGGCTTAACGGGTATATCACGGCGATTGTGGAAAAGGCTGAATTCAATCGTGACCGTTTCAGAGCCGAAGTTCGTCGGGCGATGTCCGGTCGAGGACGGGTAACCTGATATGGCAAGAGTCTTGGTCGTTGAGGACACTCCCGCTAACATGACATTGGCCACATTTCTGTTAGAAACTGCAGGTCACACCGTTATCAGTGCGACGGATGCGGAGACCGGCCTCACGTTGGCGACAGAAGAGCATCCTGACTTGATCCTTATGGACATCCAACTCCCCGGTATGGACGGCCTCGAAGCCGCCGCGCTGCTCAAGGGAAACGAGGCGACCCGCCGCATCCCGATTATTGCCCTCACGGCACTCGCGATGAAGGGCGACGAAGAACGTATTCGTGCCGCGGGATGCGACGACTACATCGCGAAGCCCATGCGTCACCGGGAATTCATGGCAACTATTTCCGCCCGACTGGCTCGCACGTGATCGGAAACGTGGACAGCACCGAGTATCGGGCGCGCATTCTGATCGTGGATGACGATCGTCAAAACCGGCAGCTGCTGGAAGTGATGCTGGCGACGGAAGGTTACGTCATACAGACCGCATCGAGCGGCGAGGAATCGTTGGAGATGGTGGAGCAACAAGTCCCCGACCTGATGTTGCTCGACCTGATGATGCCGAGCATGGACGGGTACGAAGTGGCGGAGCGGCTCAAAGCCGGCAAGACCACCAGGAGCATTGGGATCATCATCGTCACTTCTCTCAATGATCGTCAAGCCAGATTGCACAGCCAGCGGGCCGGCGCCGACGACTTCCTTACAAAACCCGTGGATCGCACGGAATTGTTGCTGCGGGTGAGGAACCTGCTCCGCATCAAGTCACTGAGCGGCTCCCAGGATCAATTCAACCGGAAGCTCGAAGCCGAAGTCGCGTCGCGCACGGCCGCACTGAGCGAGAGCGAACGTTTTTATCGTGAGACGTTTGATGCGGCGCCCGTTGGGATGGCACTGATTGGCCTCGACGGGAAATGGTTGCGCGCCAACAAGCGCCTCTGCGATTTACTGGGTTACGGGAATGAAGAGCTGCAAAGTACCGCCATTCAGGACGCGATACGGTGTGATGCAGTGGCCGGTGAAGCTAAGGCATTCCAGCAAATGATCGCGGGCACGCTACACCATCACGTCGTAGCGGACAAGCAGTACCGGCGACGCGACGGCAGCATCGTGAAGGTCAGCGTCAGGAGCTCGGTTCATCGCGATCCGGCGAGTGCGCCCCGGCATTTCATTTCGGTGATCGAAAGCACTACCGATCAGAGCGCCGGCTAAGCGATCGACGCAGCACCAGATCCTGAAAATCGAAACTAAAGTCCGTGCCCGGCGTCGGCGTCATCTTGATTTCAGTGACCGCGCCGTTCGCGATGACGAATGTTACGAATGCGTCGGCGCGCAACGATCGATCCTTCCAGCGCGCAATGAACGCGTTGGCCTTCTGATGCTCCAGCGTGCCCACGAGTTCCGGAGTGTGACTGAAGCGCATCGTCAACCGGCCACCTTCGCTGGCGACGACCACGTCACCGTACCAGGCATCCGTGTACGTCGCTGCGTAGTTCGCCAGCGGCAGCGTCGGTCGAACGGTGGTGTCGCGCGCCGTCTCCTTGGTTGATTCGGCGGCCAACGACGCCACACCTTGGTCGTTCAGTTTTTTGTAAGCGGCCAGCCAATCATGCGGCTGCGCACCGAGATAATGATCGAGCACGGCGAGCGTGATGGAACGGAACGCCGGGCTCGATTCCTGATTCGTGAACACGGCAACGCCGAGCCGCTGGTCGGGCATCATCATGATCTCTGATACGTACCCCGGCAGCCCACCGGTGTGGTTGAGCAATTTGTACCCGCGGTAGTCACGAATTCCAAATCCGAGTGCATAGAGATTGAAGCTGGAACGGAGTGGAGCGAAATCACCAGGTGGCACACCAATCGGCATTGGTGTGACACCGGTCCAGAGTTCGCGCGCCGAGCGCGGTGAAAAGAGACGCGTGCCATCAGGAGTGCGCCCCGAATCGAGTTGCGTGATCATCCATCGCGCGATGTCGGCAGCGCCGCTGTTGATTCCGCCGGCGGGATTGGTGTTGTCGCTTATCATCGGCGGCACTATGATCACCTTCCCATCGACCTCGGCGTGCGTGGTGGCAACATTGTCGCCGCGGCCAGCGTCGGCGTGACGCACCGTGCTGTGCGTCATGCCTACCGGGGCAAGAATCTCGCTTGCGACAAACTCCTCCCACGTCTTGCCACTTATTTTTTCGATGATTTCGCCGGCGACAAGATAGAGGACGTTGTCGTACGCATAGGCGCTGCGGAACGACGTCGCGGGCTTGATGAAGCGCAGCCGTTGCATAATCTCTTTACGCGTGTACGTGGAAGCTGGCCACCACAGCAGATCGCCGGCACCAAGTCCAAGACCGCTGCGGTGCACGAGCAGATCGCGCACCGTGAGCTCGCGGGTCACGAACGGGTCGTACATCGCGAAGGTCGGGAGGTAGCGAGTGACCGGCGCATCCCACTCCACCTTGCCACGCTCGACGAGCATCGCGAGCGCGGTCGCGGTGAAGGCCTTGGTGTTGGAGGCAATGCCGAAGCGAGTGAAGGCGTCAACCGGCGCCGGATCACCGAGTCGCTTGATGCCAAAACCCTTGGCGAGGACGACCTTGCCATCCTTGACGATAGCAACGGCAACGCCCGGTACTTGAAACGTGGCGAGCACTTTGCTGACGTACGCGTCAAAATCGGGCGGAGGTGCGGCGCTCTGCTGGGCTTTGAGTGCGGGTGCCGTGGCGAGTGATGCGAGAGCAGATAGGAGCATCGCTGTCACCGCACGTCGGGAGTTGAAGTGCGAAATCATTACTTGATCCTCCCGTATTTTCGCATCGCCGCCATCATCCGATCAACTGGCATCGCGTAAATCCGCAGGTCGTTCGCTCCCGTGGTCGTTTCGGCAGCCAGTATCGCGTTGGTGATGGCCGCCTCCGTCGCCTGCACGGTCGCCTGGAAGAGCGGCGAGATTCGATCGTTGGTCACCATTCGCACGGCCGTCACACTGTCGGACGACCAGGCCTTGGCATTTGCAGTAGAGAACGCAACGAAGATGTCCCCCGAGCCATTGCCGCCGAACCCGCCTTGGCGGCCGACGCCAAGTGATATTCGGGTGGCGATACGTTTGAGTTGATGTGGGAGGAGTGGCGCGTCGGTTGCGACGACGACGATGATTGATCCTTGCTCTGCTTGTTCAGCCGGCGCATCGCCGGCGGGCGCCGCATCGCAATGGCGGCGCGGCGAATCGGTCGGAAGTGGACTGCTGTTCGCGATGCAGGGCTGGAGATCGGTGATTTCTTCTCCCACCGGCACGCCGGCAATCCGCAGGTCGCGCCGTGAGCCAAAGTTACATTGCACCAACACGCCAACAGTGTAGCCGCCCTGTTGCGGCGGAAGTTTCCGGGACGCCGTGCCGATGCCGCCTTTAAAGCCAAGGCAGATCATCCCCGTGCCTCCACCAACGACACCTTCTTTAGGGAGGCCGCCGGTGGCGGAATTGAGCGCAGCGAGGACGTGCTCCTCCTTCACATGGAACCCATTGATGTCATTCAACCCGCCGTCGTACGTCTCGGCGACCACCGGGAGCCACCACGGCTGCAACACGTTCTTCTGGGAGACTTCCCATTTGATGATTGCGTCGCGCACCACGCCCACGCTGTGGGTATTGGTAATACCGATGGGGCCCTCGAGATAGCCACTCTCCTGCACCCAGGTGGTCCCCGTCATCTCGCCGTTGCCGTTGAGCGTGAACCATGAGGCAAAGACCGGATCGGAATTCGATTTGCCGCGT
>JANYKA010000105.1 GCA_025358315.1 Gemmatimonadota bacterium
GCTGCGGCAGGCCGATACGGCCGCGCGGGCGCTGGCACGTGGCGCGTCCGATGCTGATCTCGCATTTTATCGCGGGAAGATTCAAGCGGCGCGATATTATTTCCGGTGGGAGCTCACGAAAACCGTCACCGATGGAGAGCTACTCCGGCGGCTCGACGCCACAACCTATGAGATGCGCAATGACTGGTTTTAATAATCGTGCTGATCGCCCGCGCCGTGGTGCGGCGATTGTGCTTGCCCGCGGTGCTGCGGCAGCAGCAATAGTTGCGGTTGCCGCGCTCAGTGTCGCTTCATCTGCGTACGGGCAATACAAGCCGCTGACATTCGACGAAGTCAAAGCGCTCCCGGCTCGGGCCGCGGATTTTCACATTGCCTACGGACCGGACTCGTCGCAGTTCGGCGAATTGCGAATTCCAAAGGGGAAAGGTCCATTTCCAGTTATTGAAATCGTGCACGGCGGGTGCTGGCGCTCTGAGTATGATCTCGGCTACACCCGCGCGATGGCTGCTGCCTTCGAAACCGAAGGGTACGCGGTATGGAGCATTGAGTATCGGCGCGTGGGGAATCCTGGCGGCGGATATCCAGGCACCTTCCTCGATGTCGCGAGCGCTACCGACAAGCTGCGCGAGTTAGCACGCCATTATCCATTGGATACGAGGCGACTAGTTGTCGTCGGCCATTCGGCCGGTGGTCAGCTCGCTGTGTGGTTGGCCACGCGATCGAAAATGGCTAAAGACAGCCCGCTCTCAACGCGAAAGCCGATGCATATCGGCGGCGTAGTATCACTCGAGGGCGTTATGGATTTGCGAGCGTTCGCAGCCGGGCCTGGCAGTTGCAATACGTCCGTCGCGCGTATGATGGGTGGTACACCGGCGGAGCACGCTGAGCGTTATGCGCAACTATCCCCAATCGAACTCCTGCCCATAGGCGTACCCGTCCGGTTACTAAACGGTTTCGCTGATCACATCGTGGCGCGCGAGCAGGCGAGCTCCTTCGCCGCGAAGGCACATGCGGCTGGCGACGACGTTTCATTCACCTTGCTCGAACGCGAGGGGCACTTCGACGTCATGTCGCCGCTGGCTCCGGCGTGGACGCATGTGCTCGGTGCCGTGCGCGGGGCGATGCCGGAGGCCAGTGTGCGCGGCAATCACATCAAGAGGCGTCAATAGACTATCTTGTAGGACGCGCGCGCCCAAGGACCGGCGCGCCCAGCACTTCTCCTACTCCGAAATCTCGTGGCGTTTACATCCCTGCAATTGCATCCAAGTCTCCTGCGCGCTTTGAAGGAACTTGGTTATACCCGTCCGACTCCCATTCAAACCGACTCCATTCCGCCGGCGCTTGCTGGCCGGGATGTGCTCGCCTGTGCTATGACGGGCAGCGGCAAAACTGCTGCATTCGTTTTGCCGATCCTTCACAAACTGATGGACAAACCGCGCGGAAAGACGCGGGCGCTGGTGATTACGCCGACGCGCGAATTGGCCGCCCAGATTGTCGAAGCGATTAATTCGCTCGCCGTACACACGCCGCTGAGCGGTGCATCGGTGTATGGCGGGGTTGGTATGGGCCCGCAAGAACACGCGTTCCGCAGTGGCGTTGATATTATCGTCGCTACGCCTGGGCGTCTGCTCGACCATTTCCGGATGCCGTACGCGAAACTTGATGCCCTCGAGTTCCTGGTATTCGACGAAGCGGACCGCATGCTCGACATGGGATTTCTTCCCGACATTCGCCGCATCATCAAGCACGTCCCTGCGAAACGGCAAACGCTGTTCTTCAGCGCGACGATGCCACCGCCGATCGCGCAACTGACGCGTGAGATGCTCAAGAACCCGGTGACGATCAACGTCGAGCGGCAGGCCGCACCGGCTACAGGCATCACACAGGCCGTTTATCCGGTGGGACAGGAATTGAAGTCCGCGCTGCTGCTGGCTTTGCTCAAGCGTGGCGACATGAAAGAGGCGCTGGTGTTCACGCGGACCAAACATCGCGCGAATCGGTTAGCCGAGTATCTCGTGAAGGCGGGAATTTCGGCGGAGCGCATTCACGGTAATAGATCGCAATCGGCGCGCACCGCGGCACTCGCCGGATTTAAGGACGGGACCTATCGCGTGCTGGTAGCCACAGATATCGCAGCGCGCGGCATTGACGTCGAAGCGCTCGGTCACGTGGTGAATCTCGATGTGCCGGCGGTGCCCGAGGATTACATCCATCGCGTCGGCCGTACGGCGCGCGCCGAGTTGAAGGGCGAGGCCTACACGTTCGTCGCGCCCGACGAAGAGTCCGATTTGCGGGCAATCGAAAAGGCGATCAGCAAGCGGTTGCCGCGCGTCACGGTCCCGGACTTCGATTACAGTGCCAAGCCGGCGGGTCGTCTGGAAATTCCGATCGGCGAGCGTATTGCCAAGATTCGCGCCGAGAAAGCGGGGCAACGCGCGCGGGCGGCCGAGAAAGCAAAGCGGCGCGACGGCGGTGGTCCGGCGCGCCCGGCTGCGAGTGGAAGTAGCAGCAGTGGCAGTAGCCGGCGCGGTAGCCGCGGCGGGGGTCGGTCGCGCTAAGCCAACAGCATCGCACGACCGAGGTTGTTGATGCGCACCGTTGCTATTTCCGAACGGCGCGCATCCCGGCTTCGGTGTAACGGGCGCCACTCGCGGCGCCGGGCGGTGCCAGCAAATCGAGCGCCGAGAGTTCGGCCTGGCTGAACTGTACCCTGGCCGCGCCGGCGTTTTCGTCAACACGGGACTGGCGTGTTGTTCCGGGGATCGGCACCACGTCCATGCCGCGCGAGAGCAACCACGCAAGCGCGAGTTGCGCCGTGGTGCATCCCTTCGATTCGGCGAGCGTTTCGAGTTGCGTGACGATCGTCATATTCTTCGCGAAGTTCTCGGCTAAAAAGCGCGGACTCGTTTGACGGTAATCATCCTTCGGCAGATCATCCACCGTCTTCCAGCGACCGGTGAGAAAACCGCGGCCCAGCGGGCTGTACGGAACAAAGCCGATGCCCAGCTCACGGGTGGTGGCGAGAATCTCATCTTCGGGGTCACGGGTCCAGAGCGAGTATTCGGTCTGCAGGGCGCTGATCGGATGCACGGCGTTGGCGCGCCGTATGGTTTCCGGCGACGCTTCACTCAATCCGAGGTAACGCACTTTCCCCGCTGTAACGAGCTCGGCCATTGCACCCACCGTCTCTTCAATCGGTACCGTGGTATCAACGCGGTGCTGGTAGTATAAATCGATATAGTCCACTCCGAGACGCGCGAGGCTCGCGTCACAGGCCGATCGCACGTACTCCGGTTTGCCGTTGATACCAAGCGATGTTCCATCAGCGGCACGCTGGTTGCCGAACTTGGTGGCCAACTGAACCTGGTCACGCCGTCCGGCTATGGCCTTACCCACCAACTGCTCATTGGTGAACGGACCATACATATCGGCCGTGTCGAGGAACGTGATACCAATATTTATGGCATGCCGTATAACAGCGATGGAATCGATCTCGCTCCCCCGGCCGGCATAGAAGTCGGACATCCCCATGCAGCCGAGTCCGATGGCCGAGACCGATAGCCCTTGGGTTCCGAGTGTGCGTTTATGCATGTTTAACAGTATGGCGAACGTAACTCCGCTTGCATACTCCTCGGCCCGGAAAGCGCTCGGCACAATTGTCGGGTTTTTTGCAATTGTCGCCATCGCCGGTGCTCAGCAACCGACCGCTCTGCCGGCACCCCCTGGGTACGGATCGATTGTCGGTGCGGTTGTCGATAGCATCCGCCGCCGGATGATGCCCGATGCGACGGTTCGGGTGGCTGGTACCGCGCGACGCGGCCTGAGTGATGCCCAGGGGCGCTTTCACATCGACAGCATTCCCGCGGGCGAATTTACGTTAGTTATTGACCACCCAATGCTCGACTCATTGGGGTATGGCGGGCTTAGCATGCCGGCATCGTTTGTGAATGCCGGTGAGCAGGCTCAGGTGCTAATCTCCACGCCTACGTATGAGTCGCTGCACGACAAGGTGTGCCCGCGGGGCGGTCTCGTCGCCGGGCCGGCGATGATCGTGGGCCGGCTGCTGGACGCTGAAAGTAACGCGCCGCTGGGCGGAGGAAGCGTGGCATTGGTATATCGCGACAATGGCGAGAACGGCATCGTGACGCGCGTTCGGCAAGGCCGCGTGAATGAGAATGGAATTTTTGCGATTTGTGGATTGCCCGTGCCGTTGGCGGGAACGCTGCAGGCAACGCGTGCCGGTGAATCGACCGCGGAAATGACCGTGGAATACGCCACGGACTTGTTGGCCACTGCGTTGTTTACGCTCGGAACCAGCGGTACGACGCGAGCTGTTGTGAATGGAAAAGTTGTCAACCGCCTTGGCGAACCGATCGCCGGCGTTCAGGTAATGGTTGAGGGGGTATCAACGTCTGCCACAACTACAGACGATGGGAAGTTCAGTCTCTCTGGACTCCCGTCCGGAACCCGCAAACTTGTCGCCCGAAAAATTGGACTGGCGGCGATTTCTCAGGGTGTGAATTTATCATCGGCCGCGCCGCTTCAGATCACGCTCGTGGCGGACGGAGCTCAGCTGGTGCAGGCCGTGCGTGTGGTTGGCGTGCTGGAGGACGGACTCCAAAAGGCCGGATTTACTGATCGGGTCAGAGGCAACCGCGGAAAGTTTTTGACGCCGGAGCGCATCACCGATCTTTCGCCGATTGTATTTACCGATCTTTTGACGAGCATGACCGGCATGAAGGTCAGGTCGACATCGCGCGGGACCGTGGTGACGGCGACCCGGTCCGGAGCGGCTACGGCGAATGGTTGCATTACGGTCTTCGTTGATAACTCGCGTTTTCACGGTGCCGAACCGGGTGACCTCGATAAGGCGTTAGCGGCTCAGGACATTGGTGCGATCGAGTTTTATGCAACGGAGAGCGAGGCGCCACCTCAGTTTACTGCCCCGGGGGCGCGTTGTGCATCGCTGGTCGTTTGGACGA
>JANYKA010000111.1 GCA_025358315.1 Gemmatimonadota bacterium
ACTGGGGGCCGCGGACTTTATACGCAAGCCGTTCCGCCCCCGCGAACTGATCGCCCGGGTACAGGCGCAGTTACGGATGCACCGAATTCTGCAAAGTACGCAGGCCGCGTTGGTGTTGACGGAAGCAGAGTTGCACCGGGCCCGCGATGATGCGGAAAATCGCCGGAAGGTGGTGGACATCCTGCACGAAGTCACCGGTGATCTGTCGAGTGACGAGATCTATCACATGCTTGCGCGCCGCGTGGCGCGCGCGCTGAGTCTCTCGCGCTGTTCGGTGATTCTGGCTGCTCCCGGTGACAAGGTGGGCATCGTGGCGACCGCATTTGATAATCCGGCGCTGCGTAATTTCGAAATTCACCTAGACCGTTATCCCGAAATCCGCGCGGCGTTGGATCACGGACACCCGGTATTGGTGGAAGACTTACAGAGCAATCCACTCTACGCCGACATCCGGAAAGAGTGGCTGGCGAACGGTACCACGGTGCCGATCCGTTCGGTCATCGCGCTGCCATTCACCCTCGGCAAGGTGCAGGCGGGCGTATTTTTCCTTCGTCGCATGGCCGACGAGCCGCCGCTGACGAACGCGGATGTGGAGTTTGCCGATGCCGTCATCAAAGCGGCGGTCGCGGCGATACATCGCGCGCAGGTCATCGAGACGACCCAAGCCGAGAATAAGCATCTCGAGCATTTGGCGCACACCGATCCGCTGACACAGGTGCTGAACCGCCGCGCATTGACCGTCCGGTTGAGCGCCGAAATGGAGCGCGCCCGCCGGTACGATTCAGTGATTACGCTTCTGATGATCGATCTTGACCATTTCAAGAACATCAACGACACGAAGGGGCATCTGGTCGGCGACGATGTGCTGCGTGAGGTGGCGCTACTTTTGCAGGAGTCAATCCGCAGTGTGGACGTCGTCGCGCGCTACGGTGGTGAGGAATTCGTGGTGGTGTTGCCGGAAACGCCGCAAATTGGCGCCGTGAAGTTTGCCGAGCGCATGCGCGAGCGGATAGAGCAAACGGCGTTTGTCGCAGACAGTGGCGTTCGGCTCACGGCAAGCATTGGTGTGGCGAGTTTTCCGGCGCCGGACATCGCCTCCGTGGATGATCTCTTTGCCAGAGCTGACGAGGCGCTGTATCGCGCCAAGGCGGCCGGGCGCAACAAGGTGTGCACATGAGCATGCGGTGCCCGTCGTGTGGTACGGTGTACGGTGATGACGCAAAATTCTGCACGAAGGACGGTGGGCGTTTGCTGCCGTTCGCCAGCGGGGGATCTCCGATCACTCCGCAACCGTCGCCGCCCATGCCACAAGTATCCGCGCGACCGACGTCCCCGCGCGCCAACACGCCGGAGATCGCGCAGCAGAAGGTGATCAACCACGCGAATCTTGCTGGGCAGGTGCTCGACGGCCGATACGCGATTGTGAAGAAGGTGGGCGAGGGCGGAATGAGCTACGTCTATCTCGCACGCGACGTGAGTACGGACGAGCGGCATGCGATCAAGATTCTCTCCCCAAATCTTTCCAAGGATGAGAATGCGATGGCCCGGCTGCGCCGCGAGGCGGCGTTGGGCATTCGGCTGGCCCATCCCAACGTCTGCCATATCGTGCGCATGGGCGAAACCGAGGACGGTCTTGTGTACGTGGTGATGCCGTTCGTCGAGGGCGAAATCCTTGCCGATCGCAATAACAAAGCCGGGTTCCTTCCGCTGGCGCTGACGGTGCAGTTCATCACCGAGATCGCGAGCGGATTGCATGTGGCGCACGAGTTGAAGATCATTCATCGGGATCTGAAGCCCGAGAATATCATGATCTGCAAGCGGGCCGACGGCACGGAGTACGCCGTGGTGATGGATTTCGGATTGGCCAAAGAGCGGAAGGCCGGCGGCGAACTGGAAAAACTCACGGCGACCGGAATCATTTTGGGAACGCCGGAATTCATGAGTCCCGAACAACTGCGCGGAAAACCGCTCGACGCGCGCACGGACATTTATTCGCTCGCGCTCATGACCTACGAAATGCTCACCGGCAAGTTGCCGTTCGAAGGCCGTACGCAGCAGGAAATGATGATCGCGCGCCTGCGCAACGATCCGATTCCGCTGCGGCAGCGCCGGCCGGGGATGGATTTCCCCGAGGCCGTGGAACGCGTGTTGGGGAAGGCAATGTCGCGCAACGCCGATGATCGCTATTCCACCACAATCGAATTTGCCCAGGAACTCGCCGCCGCCGCAGAGGGTGGTGATGCCCCGCCATCCGCAGGGATGCTCGGCAAATTGTTCGGGAGATAAAACATTCCGACATCGGCCCGGGCCCTATCAGCGGTGTTGGCCCTGTGGTTTGCGGCGGCGGCACTCGCTGCCCAGCAGCCGGCATTCCACATCGTCCACTACGATCTTGCGCTCGACCTTCCGCAGAGTGGGAAAACCATCGAGGGTGTCGCGTCGTTGACCGTGCACAGACTTGCGCCGGTCGATACTCTCACGCTTGACCTGCTGGACATGAAGGTCAGTCTGGTGACGGAGGCCGGCAAACGGATTGGCTTCAGCCAGCATGACGGACGACTGAACATTTATGTGGGCGGGTCGCGGCAAGACACATTGCACGTGACGATCACCTATGCGGGTGTCCCGACCGATGGTTTGATTATCAGCACCGACAGCGCCGGCCGATGGCTTGCCTTTGGTGACAACTGGCCTAATCGCGCTCGGCACTGGATTCCGTCGGTTGATCATCCGTCGAGCAAAGCAACGGTCACGTGGACCGTTCAGGCGCCCGCCGGCCGCCGCATTGTTGCGAATGGCGAACTAATCTCCGAACGCGAAGTACCGCGCCCCGCCGATCCCGATGGGGCGTTCGGCAGCCCGATCGCCCGCACGGAAACAGTCTGGCGCGAATCGCGACCGATACCGATGGATGTGATGGTCATCGCCGCCGCGCCGCTCGAACGCTTCGACCTCGGCAACACCGCCTGTGGCCTTGCCGAGCTGGGACGCTGCGTTCCGCAAATGGTGTACACGGCGCCCGAACAGCGTTCTATCCTGCCGGGGGCGTTCGCCGAGGCGGATTCGATTGTAACATTTTTTGCCCGTACGGTCGGCGCCTTTCCATACGAGAAGCTGGCCCATCTGCAAAGCAGCACGATTTTCGGCGGGATGGAAAACGCGAGCGCGATTTTCTACGCCGACAAAATGTTCCGGCGCGACAGCGTGCATTACGACATTGTCGCCCACGAAACGGCGCATCAATGGTTTGGCGACGCGATCACCGAACGCGAGTGGTCGCATCTCTGGCTCTCGGAAGGGTTCGCGACCTATTTCGCCGCGCTCTACACGCAGCATTCCCGCGGGGATTCGGCGTTTCGTGCAACGATGGAGAAGGTGCGCGAGACGGTGCTGAAAGCCGAAGAAGTCACGCGCCGTCCGGTGATCGACACGATCGAGACAAAGCTTACGTCGCTGCTCAATGCGAACAGTTACGACAAAGGCGGGTTCGTGCTTCATATGCTGCGGGAAGAACTTGGCGACAGTGCGTTCTTCCGCGGGTTGCGGCGCTATGTGCGGGAGCATCGACATGGCACCGCCCTGACCGATGATCTCCAACAGGCACTGGAGCACGAGTCGGGTCGTACACTGGGACCGATATTCGATGAGTGGCTGCGGCGGCCGGGTTATCCGGAGATCGCCGTGACCTGGGCGCATGATGCCGCCGCGAACGAACTATCGATGACGGTGACGCAGAGCGGCCGATTTGGCTACTTCGCTTTTCCGCTGACGGTCGGATATTCGGATAGCGCCGGTCTCCATCGGATCCGCCTCGCCGTACCTGCGGAGCAGGCACACACGTTCCGCGTGCATACTGCAGACGGTCCGCTTGCTTCGCTGCGCGTGGATCCGGACGTCACGCTGCTCGCCAAAATTACGAAGTAAGCGCGATGATCTGCAAGCGTACCTTGCTTCTTTACGCGTTCACATCGGTGAGCGTGCTCAGTGCGCAATCGACGGGGCGGGGTGACCCGCCTGTTGCCGAGCTTGCCGTGTCGTTCGGCCGGCTGGACATCGCCGAGCAGGAATTGTTTGCGGCGAGCAGCCGTTCACCTCGTGAACCGTCAGCCCGTGGTGCGCTTGGACTTTTTCTGGCGTCACGCGGCCATGTGAAAGTTGGCGCGGTGCTACTCGAGGAAGCACGGCAGTTTGGCGGCAACGCGTCGGCGATCGATGCGCGACTCGCCCGCATTTACCCGTGGTACGGCGCATGGAATCTCGTTTCGCTGCTGCCGACGGCGCGATCGTTCGACCCTGCGGAATACGATCGGGCACGCTGGCTGGCCGTACACCGAGGCACAGTACACGGTCCTGATTCTGTGGTCGTCGCGCTTGAGCCAAGCGAATTGACAGCTCTTGGTCGGGTGACGTTGAATATCGGCGGCACGACCGTGCTGGCTGATATCGATCCGAATGTCGAAGGAGTGGTATTTCCTGAAGAAGACAACGTGCTCGGATCGACACAACTTTTTGGCTCGCTCCGCGGGAGCGGAACGATGCTGGGTGTGAGTTATTCGGTGGCCATCGGTGGTCTCACGCTTACCAATGTTCCGGTACGCTTTGATGATGGAGTACGCGCCCGGATCGGTTTCGACGTGCTGTCGCCATTCGCGCCGACCTTCGATCAGGCGGCCGCGCAACTCACCTTACGGGTGCGAGCCGCAGCGCCGGTGGGTACCGAATCGATCGCATTCCTTCTTGGCTTCCCCGGAATCCGGATCGCGGCACGCCCGGCATTGCCGCTGGTGCCAATCGAAAGTGAGGCGGGACGCGCCGCGCTACGCGGAAGGCGATGGACGCTCGACCTGCGGCGGGGCGCTATTACTTTGGAACGCTAGCGTCCCCGTTTCTGGAGCTCCTGTTCAATACATTTGTCCTGCACCACGTCAATACCGGCTCGCGCCAAACGCTCGGCGGCTGCGTCGTTGCGGATGCCGAGCTGGAACCAGACCGCGGACGGATGCTTTGCGATAATGTCGTCGAGGTGCGGCGGGATGTCTGCCGGCTTCCGAAAAACATCGACAAGATCGACCACTCCGGGAATCGCCGATATTGTTCGATAGACCGTTTCGCCGAGGATGGTAGTGATGTCGGGAAAGTAGACCGGCACCGGTATGATGCGATAGCCGGCGAGTTGAGCGTGCCGAGGCACCGCGAATGCGGGCTGATGCGGATCATCGCTCGGCTTGATGCCGAGGACGGCGATGGTATGGATCCGGCCTAGCAGCGCCGTGATTTCCTCCGGCGTTTCGAGCAGATGGCGTCGCCAGTCGTCGGCGCTGGATGGATTGTCTTTTGTCATTTTTTGTGGAAGTCTTTCCATGCCACCGTGGTATGCCCAAGCGAAGGTAAGGCGCGCGGAAGTGAATCCAGACCCTCGCGTCTCGGTACACGCAATTTACGCAGTCCGCGAAAAAGCCAGCTGCGCGGATTGCAGAATCCGGCGCCCGTCACTTGGTACCCACGCCGCACGAGATCGTGTTGCGATACGTAGGCGTGGTGCGCTTCGAATTCGTTGAAGCCGACGATGGTTTCGCTTCCGCCGCGGTAATAAGGAAAATTCGGTGTGGTAATGATCACGCGCCTGTTTGCTGCACTTTCCAGAGCATCGAGCACCGCAGGCACGTCACGTTGCTCCATGTGTTCGATGATTTCGCTGGCGAGGACCGTGTCCCATCGGCCATCGATCGGTCCCGGAAGCTGCTGGAGCCACACGCGACGATAGTTACCGCTCGATACACAGAGGGAAACATTCGGTTCGAATGCGTCCAGTCCGTCCACGAAGGGAGGGGTGGCGAGTCCGGCTTCCCAAAAGTTGCTACGGATGAGCCCGCCCCAGCGTCCGTACCCACAACCGACGTCGAGTACAGTCTCGCCAGCGATCAGCGGTACAACGATCGGGTCGAGGAAGGTGGCCGAGGAACTCATTGTCTAACAGTAACTCGTGCGCGCGGGTAGATTAAGCTGTCTGTGCACGCTCGGTGCGCGGAGTCACGTTGTTCTAATTCCCTATTCAAATCTCCCGTATGCGCTATCTCGTTCTCGGCGCCGGGCTGCAGGGTTCGGCCTGTGCGTATGACCTGCTGCAGAATCCGGCGGTAGAGGAAGTCCGGCTTGCCGATCGCGAGGGTGCGACGCTCCCCGAATTCCTTGCAAAGTACCAGCGTGATCCGCGACTGAAAGTCGTCTCGTTCGATGCGCGTGACCAATCCGCTGCACGACGGGCAATGGACGGCGTACAATCCGCGATGTGCGCCTTGCCATATTACTTCAACCTTGACATGACGCGCGCCGCCATCGAATCGGGCGTGCATTTCGCCGATCTCGGCGGCAATACCGAAATCGTCTGGAAACAAAAAGCGCTGGACGCCGAAGCGAAAGCTCGGGGTGTGACCGTAGTACCGGATTGCGGGCTGGCGCCGGGAATGGTCAACATTCTTTCACAGCTTGGCATCTCGCGCTGTGATACCGTTTCACGGGTGAAAATCTTTGTTGGCGGCCTGCCGCAAGTGCCTGAAGGTCCGCTTAAATATCAGATCGTCTATTCGCTCGAGGGTGTGCTTGATTATTACACGACGCTGTCGTGGGTCGTACGCGACGGTAAGCGCACGCAAGTGAAGGCGTTGTCAGAGCTCGAACCAGTACTGTTTAGCGCACCGGTGGGCGAGCTCGAAGCATTTCATACGGCGGGTGGCCTCTCCACAATGGCCAATCGCTACGAAGGCAAGATTGCGACCATGGAGTACAAGACGCTCCGGTATCCGGGGCACGCGCACATTATGGAAGCGGTGCGCGATCTTGGCCTTCTGGATCTCGAACCGATCGACGTCAAAGGTCAGCGCGTGTCGCCGCGTGACGTCGCAGTTGCCGTGATGGGGCCACGCCTCAAAAAGCCGAGCAGTAAAGATCTGGTCGCGCTGCGGGTCATCGTAGACGGTGTGAAAAACGGGAAGCCCATCACGCATGAATGGGAACTCGTCGACCGTTTTGATGATGCGTCCGGTATCACCGCCATGGAGCGTTGCACGGGCTTCTCGCTCTCCATTACGGGTCAGATGCAGGCCGAAGGTGCGGTTACACCCGCCGGCGTGCACACGTCGGACGAATGCATTCCTGGTGAGCGCTACATTGCCGAGTTGGCGAAGCGCGGTGTGATTATCGAAGAGCGAGTGCGATAGAACGCTGACCGGGGAGTAGATGCACATGCGCCTTTTATTCAAGCTTGTCCCTGCGTTGATGGTTGCTTTTAGTGCCGTGCCGCAGATTGGAGGCGCACAAAGTGCGCCGCCGGTCGCGCTGGTAAAACACATGGTGACTTCCGACGGTCACCCAATTGCACTCTGGGAAAAACGTCCGGCGCAAGCGAAACGAACGATCGTCCTGGTGCACGGCCGAACGTGGAGTGCGCTCCCTGACTTTGATTTGCAAGTCGCGGGCGAACATCGTTCGTTGATGGATGCACTGGTTGCCAAAGGCTATGCCGTCTATGCCATTGATTTGCGCGGGTATGGAGCGACGGCCCGCGATTCGAGTGGATGGGCCACGCCAGACCAGTCGGCGGATGATGTGGCGGCCGCGCTGCAGTGGGTGATGGCCCGCTCGCGTGTTGCCGGCAAGCCTTCGTTGATGGGCTGGTCGAACGGTTCGACGATTGCGCAGCTGTTAGCCCAGCGTCATCCGGAATTGATCGCCAATCTTATTCTTACTGGCTATTGGAAAGATTCTGACGAGCAGATTGCTCTGGCTCCTGACACCATCGTGCCCTTACGAAGCAAGACAACAGCGCTGGCGGCGGCGAGCGATTTCATTGCGCCAAACGCAATTTCACAACGAGCCCTGCACGCATATGTTGCGGCGGCAATCGCCGCCGATCCGGTGCGCAGTGACTGGCGGCGGTGCGAGCAATTCAATGCCCTCGACGCGGCCAAAATCACGGTGCCGACTTTACTGATTCAGGGAGAACTCGATCCGATTGCGCCCACCGCATTCCAAGCGAAGTTTTTCGCGCGGCTTGGGTCTGTCGATCGTCAGTGGGTCGTGATCGCCGGTGGGGACCATGCGGTGCTGATCGAAAACACGCAACCGGCGTTTGTATCGGCCATGGTCAACTTCATCGAACGACCGGTGTGGACCAAGCCGTAAACAGCGTGCAACTGTTTTATCGCGAGAAGTTCGCGAGTGTGGCGCCCATCGCATCCATCGCTTCTTTGGCGCGCCAGCGGTTTGCACCATTGTAGATAAACGAGAAGGCGAGTTGTTCGCCGGCTCGGCCGGTGACGTATCCGCCGAGCGATGCAACGTCGTTCGTGGTGCCGGTCTTGGCGTGCAGGTTGCCCTGCGCCGGTGTGCCGCGCATCCGATGCCGCAGTGTTTCGGATTGTCCGGCCACCGGAAGCGACTGTTCAAAAATCGCCCCCCAACTCGCTTGTCGCGCATAGCCGAGGAGTTGGACCATTGCCCGCGGTGTGACGCGATCCAGCGTGGACAGACCGCTACCGTCAGCGGCAAACACCGACGTTGGTGCGACGTTGGCCCGCTCAAGCAGGAACCGCCGCAGCAACGTATTGCCGTTCTCCGCCGATCCGGCGGTCCCGACGCTCCGGGCTGCGTCGCGGAACAAGAGTTCGGCGAAGTGATTATTGCTCTGACCATTCATCTGTGTGATGATCAAATCGAGCGACGGCGACATGACGGATGCAACGCGCACGGCAGTGACAGGTGCAGTGCCAACGCGCACCGCGCCATCGACGATAATGCCGTGGGCAGCGAGTGCCGCCCGCAGCGCACCACCAGCGAACAGTTCGGGATTTTCGACTACGACAGTGTAATCACGAGGTCCGCTTTTTGAGCCGATCCAACCAGAGACGAGGAATTTTCCGCTCGTGTCCTGGCGAATGCCAATACGGCCACCTCTGCTGTTTGCGGTGACCCGCACGGCATTCTGCAGCGGCACTCCCGTCACGGCGGGGTCGAATGTGATTGCGGCTTGCCCACGGTCCGTGCGCACAATCACGCGAATCTTGTTTTCATTGAACGACAGCGCCGATACACGGGCCGCGTATGAGGCACCGAGATAGCGCCGCTTCCATCCATCGGGAATGTGATGGTCGTCAAAAGCGGACGCGTCGCCGACGACGGAACCGCGAACGCGCTTGATGCCGGCTGCGGCGATCTGCCGAGCCAGTGATTCCATTGGTGGTTCACCGGATCCGTCGGTCGCCTTGCCGGCGAGTGTCGGATCGCCGGCGCCTTTGAGTACGAGATCACCGCGAAGCACGCCATCGCTGCCAATCGCGCCCACCCGAAGCACCTGGGTTTCGAACCGCCCGCCTGGACCGAACCGGTCAAACGCGACGGCTGATGTGAAGAGTTTCATTGTCGACGCCGGCATCAGTTGCGTGTCGGCGTTGCGCGTGAATAAAGTTTCGCCGCGAGAGATCGACACCACGACCACGCCCCACTTGCCGCCCTGCATGGAGCGGTCGAGCATTGCACCAAGATCAGAGGCGAGCGCGTCGGAGCCGATCGGCGAGGTATAGTGAATCGCTGGCGCGGTAGCACCGCGCCGGGCCGCTGCCCGAGCCGCGTGGATTTTTTTACTCTTCCGTGATGACACTTTTTTCGCGGTTTCGGCGGCGGCACGCACATTGGCGTACCGGGGAGCCTGCGGCGCGATTGCGCTGAAGGGCAGCATGGCGGCAATCAGGAGGGGCAGCAGCACGTTGCTCAGACCTTGAGAATAATGTTCTTGCGCGCGAGCGCCGAGAGAATCAGGAACCAGAACAACACAAAACAGAGCGCGAATCCGAGCGAGGCATTCCGCGGAGAGAGCCAGGAATGGAAGCCGGTTTCATAGATCACTTGCTGAATCGAAGTCGGCATACCGCGGAAGTCGACTTTCCAAACAGAATAGATCAACCTCGCCATAATCCCCGAACCAACAAACGCGATGATCGGGTTCACTCCATATATGACGAACGGACGGGTCCACCACGTAACACCCCGAATATCGATAATCCAACTGATGGTCGCGATCGACACCGCGGCCATTCCGGCGGTGAACAGCACGTAGGAACTGGTCCAGAGTGATTTGTTGATTGGAAACGACCAGTTCCACATCAATCCGGCAACCATACCCAGTACGCCGGCAGCAAAGAGTCCGTTCAACCGTTCCTCAAGGGGGCGTCGCTGACCGATCCAGCGGCCGGCGAAAACGCCCAAAATCGCTGTTCCGATCGCCGGAATGGTCGAAAGTGGGCCTTCCGGGTCCCAAGTCTTGGAGTTTACCCACAAATGGCCACCGAGCAGCGCCCGGTCGAGCCAAGCGGCCAGCGTGCGCTGGGGGTCGTTGAGGAGATTCGCGCCAATCCCGCCCATTGTTCCAGGAACCGGAAGGAGCGTCATCGCAAACCAGTAACCGTACAGCAATGCGACGAGTACCATCACTTGTTGCTTGAGGCTACCGCGCATCGTGATCAGCGCCGCGAAGACGTAGGCGACGCCGATTCGCGGTAGCACGCCCGGAATTCGCATGTGCGTGAATCGTGTCAGTGGGTAAAACGGAAACACGGCCATGAGCCAACCAAGCAGCACGATAATGACTCCGCGCCGGATAATTTGCCGTACGAGCACTCCCTCATCGGCGCCCTGGGCGCGTCGGGCGGACAAGGAGAGGTGTGTCGTGACTCCAACAATAAACAGGAAGAATGGAAAAATTAGATCGGTGGGGGTCCACCCGTTCCACGCGGCATGTTCGAGTGGCGGATAAATGGCGCTCCAGGTGCCAGGATCGTTCACCAAAAGCATCCCGGCGACGGTGAGTCCCCGGAAAACATCGATTGCCACTAGGCGTTCGCGGCGCGGGATATCAGGGTTGGTCATTCGCGTGGGCCGGCTACAGTCCATCGCTCGATGGCCGCACGCAGCGCACCGGGAGCAATGGGCTTGGTGAGATGATCATTCATTCCATGAGCGAGCGAGCGGGCGCGGTCACTTTCCATCGCGTTCGCTGTCAAGGCGATGATCGGCGTTGAAGCATTGAGGCAGTCGCGTCCGCGAATAGCAGTGGTCGCGGTGAATCCGTCCATCACGGGCATCTGCAGATCCATGAAAATTGCGTCGTAACGACGTTGGCGCGCTTTCGCCACAGCTTCGGAGCCATCGCGGGCCAGATCGACGATGTGACCGAGGCTATGCAGCATCGCTGCGGCGACGGTGAGGTTCACCGGATTATCGTCTACGACAAGCAATCGCCGCGCGCCATTGACGGCGGTCCCGCCAATAGTTGCCGGCCCCAGGCCCACGCCGATGAGTTCCTCGTCCGTTGATTCTGGCGCGGCGGTTGACGGCAATTCTAAATCGAATGAGAACGTTGATCCATTCCCGGGTGAGCTGCGCAGACTCAGCTTTCCGCCCATCAATTCAATGAGCTTCCGGCTGATGACCAGCCCAAGGCCCGTGCCGCCGTACCGGCGTGTGGTTGATGCGTCGGCCTGCACAAATTTTTGGAAGAGGCGGTGCTGCGTTTCTTCGTCAATGCCGATGCCGCTGTCGCGCACTTCAACATGCACGCGTATAATGTCGCCGGCACGAGCCGATTCAGATACCGCGAGGACTACACTCCCGCGTTCCGTAAATTTGATCGCATTTCCGGCGAGATTGAGTAGTACCTGACGAATGCGACCGCTATCGCCGACGAGCCACTCGGGTATTGAATCCTGAAGATCGAGCGTGAACGCGAGTTTCTTGTCGCCCGCCCGCGATGCCAGCACGGCAAACACCGCTTCGCAGGTCCCGCGAATGCGAAATGGGGCCGGCGAGATCTCCATCTTGCCGGCTTCGATCTTGGAGAAATCGAGAATGTCGTTGATGATGACGAGCAACAAATCGGCGGAACTCTTGGCGAGCCCTAGCAAATGACGCTGCCCTTCGTCGAGCGTCGTGTCGAGCGCCAACGTCAGCGTACCGAGGATGCCGTTCATCGGCGTGCGGATTTCGTGGCTCATGGTTGCCAAAAATTCACTCTTGAGCTGGTTGGCCGCCTCGGCCTGCTCTTTGGCGATCTTCAGCTGGTACAATGCGTCGCTCACCTGAGTTGTGCGACGAGCCACCCGCTCTTCAAGCGTGGCATTGCCCTCGGTAAGTTCGTCGCGCGCGGCTTGCAGACTATCGACCATGACGTTGAAGGCGCGCACGAGCTGGGCGACTTCGTCGTTACTGGTGACATCGGCGCGTTCGTTCAGATCGCCTGCGGCGATCCGTCCTGCGGTGTCGGCTAGTTTGCCGATGGGCCGGGTAATAAGCGTGCCGACCAGCATGGCTGAGAATACTGCGCCGAGGAGCAGCACCGCCGCGGCGACTACTGCCACCCGTAGCTGCAGCGACACCTCGCTTCTGGCATCGTCGAGCGAGAGACCCAGATAGACCGTGCCGATGCGCCGCGACTGATACATAATCGGCGCCGCTGCGCCCAGCCATCGGTCCGTGATGATACCGTTGATGCGTGGCGATGGCGCGAGTGCCAGGATGCTGTCGCTCATAAAGTCTGGGGCGACGACCCTGGCCCTCTGTGTGCCAGTTGCGTCGGTGACGATAACAAATGCGAGATCGGCATTCGCGAGCGCTGCGGCGAGTGCTTCGCCCATGCCCGCGCGGTCGCCAAGAATGAGCGCCGGTCGCACGCCATACGCGATTACCTCAGCGATGGTCCGGCTTTTGGATCGGAGCGCGCGGATCGCCTGCCGGTTCACGCGTTCCGGCGTGAGCCACACCAGGCCAACAGCAGGGATCAGCCCCAGTAGCGTAATTGCCGCCACGAGCTTGCGGCGAATTCCCCAACGCGTCCGGCGCCCGGACCCATTCACCGGATCACGCGCTCCTCGGGCGCCAGTGACGTCACTCCGGTCTGCTGGTCGGTTGAAAAACCGTCGGTTTGCGACCACTTGAAGAAAATGATCGAGAGCACCACGGTGAAAAAGAGTCCTCCCGGAATCCACATAATGAGCCCGCCAAGTTGCTGGTCGGCGAGAGGGGTAATCCCCCATAGGCGCGGCGCCGATGCGTATGCCGGATACAGCACGTCGGAGGCGAGCGCTATGTAGATCGCGACGATAGACATTGGAATCGTCATCAAGATGCAATACAGCATCTGTCCGGGATACGGAAGGCGCGGAAGCTCCGGCAGTGGGCTGAGGAATGGCCACCACATCAGCGTCGCGCTCACCAGAAACATTAAATGTTCCGTGATGTGCACCCAGTGGAACGCCATCGCCGTGTTGTACAAGGGTGGTAAGTGCCACGCCGCGAGGACGACGTTAAAAATGACAAAGGCTATTCGAGGTCCGGTAGCGGCACTGGCGATGGCGGTGACCCATCGCACACGAAGCGCCGGGCGAAGCATCCAGCCCGGTGTGCCGAAGATGAGCAGGGGCGGCACGATCAACGTGAGCAGCAGATGCTGCACCATGTGAGCGCTGAATAGATAAAAATCACTGAGGTCGTGCAGCGGACCGTTGAGTGACAGGAAGAGGAGAAGCAGGCCGCTCATGAACGATGCGCGCTGGGGGCGCGTTGGTCCCGCAGCTTCGTCCGGTGTTGCCGCTCGGGCGGTATGTATCCGGGCCCGCCATTCGTAGAGGGCTCCGAGCGCTACCAGTCCGGCGACGGTGCTCCAATGCACCGAGAACTCACGCCAGCTCAAGCGGGCGATTGGGTGTAGCAGGGCAATAACGGGAACCAATGGCCGCATAGGTGTCAAATGTAATGGCTGAGGATGCCTCGCACCCCCTGTTGGCGCAATAGCGCCATCGGGAAGTAAACCTTATAGTAAGGTTGGGTATGCAGTCTCAATCGGGGGCACGTCATGGCGAATCAACAGATCGTATTTCGTGAGGGTGTGACCGCGGGGTTGCTTGGCGCGGCCGGAGTGGCACTTTGGTTTCTTGGTGTCGACATCCTGCACGGACAGGCGTTGGCCACACCGGCAATGCTTGGTGCGGGGATGCTTAAGGTGCTGGGCAGAGGCGTTCAACACAGCATGATGTTTAACGTTGCCGCGTTCACGGTCTTTCATGTGGCGGTGTTCATAAATTTGGGTTTGCTCATGAGCGATTTGGTCGATATTTCGCGGCGTGTGCCGCAGGTACTCGTCGGGTTGTTGTTATTCTTCGTGATTTTTGAGGCTGGTTTCTACGGGATGGCGGCGCTCATGTCAGACCCCAACATCCTCGGCAAGCTGGGCTGGTATCAGATCGGTGCCAGCAACCTCGTGGCGGCCGCGCTGATGGGCGGGTACATGTGGCGGAAGCACCCGGAAATTGCGGGAGCGCTAGCGCAAGGGCTCGATGGATCTGTCTAGCAACGAATAGGCCGGAATACAAAACGCAGCGAGGAGAAATCCTCGCTGCGTTTTGTATTGGGGTCCGGGCTCGATTGACGCTAGAAAAGCGGCGGCAGCTGATGAAAGAGAAACAACAACGCCGTGACGGTAACCATGGCGATAATCAGCGGGCCAAAGAACAGCGCCCGGAACAGCTTGTGGTCGTACTTGAGGTGCATGTACATCTGTACAACGATGCCGAACTTCACCGCGGACATCGCAATCAGAAACGGATTGAAGTATGGCGATTTTGAAAACGACGTGTAGTACACCCAGACTTCGACCACGGTGATGATCAGAAGGATGAGGGCCACCCACTTGTACTGCTTCCAGCTTGGGTGCTCGTGTGCCTCGTGCTCTTCTTGAGCCGCGGTGGCGCCGGGCGCGTGATGATCGCTCATTGCGTCCTTTACTTGATGAGGTAAACGAGGGTGAAGATGGCGATCCAGACCACGTCGACGAAGTGCCAGTACAGGGCACAGATGTCCACGAGAATCGCATCTTTCGGCGTCAGGCCACGCTTGATATCAATGGCCAACAGGGTCAGCAGCCAGAGGACGCCCGCGGTGACGTGGGCGCCGTGGAATCCCGTGAGCGTGAAGAAAGACGAGCCGAACAGGTTCGTCTTGATGGTCAGTCCTTCATGCACGAACGAGGTGAACTCGTATGCTTGAAAGCCGAGAAAGGTCGCGCCCATGAGCGCAGTCGCGGCGAGCCAGAACTTCGAGTTGCCGAGCAGCGTGCCGACGTACCCGGGCTTGCCGCGGTTTTCGACGGCCGCCAGGGCGAGCACCATCACCAGCGATGACATCAGCAGCACAAATGTCGACGCTGAGGTCACGGGAATATTGAGGATCGGCTGAAAAATCTGACCGGAGGGGCTTGTCCAGATCTCGTGCGGGAGCGGTCCGACGCGCGACCGCCCCTTGTAGATCAGATACGTCGAAATGAGTGATGCGAACAGCATGCACTCCGACCCGATAAAGGCCCAGATCGCGACCTTCCGGTTATCGAGGCCGGTGCTCGTATAATGCACGTGTTCGTGCGTGTCGTGCGCTTCGTGCGTGACGGCGGTGGCCAAGTCAGTCGTCTCCGATTATTCGAGCGGACTGGTCAGCCACGCATACAGCGACCCAACGAGCAGCACCGCGCCGCCTATTGTGATCGCCATGGCAATGGCAAACTTGTCGAGGTGGATGAAGATGAGGCCGCTGAACATGACGATAATGCCCAGCGCCGCAAAGAAGGGTTTGATGGTCGGGAAGGGCATCGGAATGCCGAGCTCCTTCGCCGTTTTGTATTCGGTTTCTTCGTGCATCGGTACCGCATGCGAATCCGTGATCGTCATTGCATCGGGCGACGAATGCGCGATGCCCGCCGTCATCTCCGGATGCTTGAGATCCCACAGCGGTGAACGCGACGTGACAATCGGAATCTGCGCAAAGTTGTAATCCGGTGGCGGCGACGGAATCGACCATTCGAGCGTAGCCGCACCCCACGCATCATTCGGAGCCTTCGCGCCATTCTTGCGGCTCCACAAGAAATTGATCACGAACAGCGATGTGGCGAAAATCAGCAAGGCAGTACCGAGCGACGATGCGAGATTGAACTTCTCCCATCCTTGTCCGGCGTCATATGTATAGACGCGGCGTGGCATCCCCAGCAGGCCGCTGAAATGCATCGGGAAGAACGTCAGGTTCATCGCAATGAACGTCAGCCAGAAATGCCAGGTGCCGAGTTTCTCGCTCATGTAACGGCCGGTCATCTTCGGGAAGTAGTAGTAGATACCGCCGAGGATGCCCATGATCGAACCGCCGAACAGCACATAGTGAAAGTGTGCAACGACAAAATACGTATCCGTCTGCTGGGTATCGGCCGGCGGCGACGAATGCATCACGCCGGAAATACCGCCGATCGTAAACAGCGCAATCAGACCGATGGCGAATTTCATGGCCGCTGTAAACCGAATTTCGCCGGCCCACATGGTGGCGATCCAGTTGAATATCTTCACGCCGGTCGGAATGCCGATCAGCATCGTGACGAGCGAGAAGATGGAGTCGGCAACCGCGCCCATGCCCACGGCGAACATATGGTGCGCCCACACGCCGAAGCCGAGCACGCCGATCATAATTCCCGAATACACCATCACGTTGTAGCCAAACAGCGGTTTCTTCGAGAAAGTCGGCAAGATCTCCGAAACGAGTCCGAAGGCCGGCAGAATGAGGATGTACACCTCAGGATGGCCAAACACCCAGAACAAGTGCTGCCAGAGCAGCGGGTCGGCGCCAGAGGCGATCTCGTAGAACTGCGTTCCGAAAAAACGATCGAACAGCAGGAAGACGAGCGCGATCGTGATGGCCGGAAAGGCAAGAATCAACAGGAACTGCACAACGAACGACATCCAGGTAAACATCGGCATACGCATCAGGGTCATCCCCGGAGCGCGCAAATTGATAATTGTCGTGATGAAGTTGAATGCCGCCGCGAGCGAACTGATGCCGAGGATCTGCAAGCCGATGACCCAGAAGTCGATATTCAGGCCGCCGGAAAACTGCGGCGTGGTGAGCGGCGCGTAGCCGAACCAACCGGCATCCGGCGCGGTTTTGAACAGGATCGGAATCGAGATGAACAGGCCGCCGAGCAGATACACCCAGTAGCTGAACGCATTGAGCCGCGGGAAGGCGACGTCGCGCGCGCCGATCTGTAGCGGAATGAGATAGTTAAAAAACGCTGCGGACAGCGGCATGATGGCGAGAAAGACCATCGTCGTGCCATGCATCGTGAACAGTTGGTTGTACATCTGCGCGCTGACGACATGCGAGTTGGGTAGCGCCAGCTGCCAGCGCATAATGCCTGCTTCAATTCCACCCACGATAAAGAAAAAGAGGGCGGTATAGAGATAGAGGGTGCCGATCCGCTTGTGATCGACGGTCGTCATCCAGCTCCAGAATCCTGATTCCCCGTATGATCCATCGGTGTTGACCGGCTGGAACTTTGGGGCGGCGGCGGTGGTGGCCATTGGTGTCGTCTTCCCGGCTTACTTAAGTGCCATCAGATACGCGACGATGTCGGCGATCTGCCGGTCGTCGAGCGCTGTGCTACCATTTGTCTTTTTGAGCATCGGATTGTATTCGCCGGCGCCAAGCACGGTCATCAGGGAGCCCGGCTTCATGACTTGGGCATTCTTGATCCAGCGAGCGAGGTTTGCTGGCGTGGTGGGATACAACCCTGCGGCGAACGTATGCCGCGACGCGATATGGGTCAGGTTTGGTCCGGCGGCGACATCGTCCTTGAGACCCATCGCCGTGTACTCACCGCGGATGATGTGGCAGGTGAGGCAGGGCACCGTGCCCATGTTTTTCGTATTGGCAACCATTTCGTGGCCGCGTGCCGAATCACCACCGGCGAGCAGCGCATCGTCGAATTTGATCTCCGATGGCACCGGGGTCTGCGGGATTGTCCACTTTGGCATCTGCGCGAGCGGGTACACATAACCATCAACGGCAAGCTGACTGGCCGGTGCGGGGGGCGTCGCGGGAGCTTTTGCCTTGCTGCCGGCAACGCTTGCGAGCGCGACGACCGGTGCGGCGGCGACGCTCGGAATCGGCGACATCACGCCGTTCGCCTGTTGACGCTTCGTCCAGCTGTCAAACTTGTCCGGACTCACGGTGTAGACGCGGAATCGCATGTTGGCGTGGGACGCGCCGCAGTACTCCGTGCAAAACCCGTTAAACACATTTTCGGCGAGATCGGCGTTGACCGTATACCAGAGATAGTTGGTCCGGTTCGTGATCAAGTCGCGCTTGCCACCAAGCTGCGGTGTCCAAAACGAGTGGATGACATCCCGCGACTGTAGTGTGAAATTCACCGTCTTGCCGGCCGGGATGTACAGCTCATTCGCCGTGGTGATGCCGAGCGATGGGTAGCGGAATTCCCACCACCATTGATGGCCGATCACCGTGACTTCGAGAGAGCCCGCTGGCGCCTTGGCCTGGGTCTTGAAGATGGTGCGCACGGTTGGCACGGCGATCAGCACGAGAATCAGTGCCGGAATGACGGTCCAGGTGATTTCGAGAGCGGCGTGGCCATGAATTTGCTTAGCTGGCGCTCCGCCCGGGCGTTTCCGGAACTTGTAGATCGTAAAGATCAGCAGGACTTCGACAAACACGAAGACAATCGTGCCGAGCAAGAGGAGCCGGTCCCACAGCGCATCAATCGCCGTATTGAGATCGGAGGTGTGATTGAAGGTGGAGTTGGGGTACTCCACCCCGCACGCAGCAAGCATCAGAACGACTGCCGCCAGAAGCACGGCGGGCGCGAACCGATGCGGTCGCTTCCGGGACATTACGCGGATCCTTTCTTGATTTGGAGTTGAGCTTAACACGCGGCGCCATACTCATTAGTGAAAAACTTCACGAACGGGGCAAAGTTACGTGTCTGCAAGGAGGGAGGCAACTCTAACTGCGAAGGCGGAAGGTTGGCTCGCTCGGGGGGATTTGGGTGCGCCTACGGTGCGGGCGGCGGGCAGCGTGTGGTGGGGCGGGCGGCGGGCAGCATTCGGTGGTCAGTCCGGCGCAATGTCGATTACTACGGCGTGTTGCGCTTTCACTTTGGTGCCGGCAAACTCGATCGATTGGCGGATTTGGCCGACATATTCCCTGAGAGTGCGTAACCGGACGGCGTCGCCGCCACCCCGGTTGGCGTTGAGGATCATCGCCGACACTTGATCGGCGATCATTCCGAATTGTCCTTTGAGCTGTCCCTGGAGCGGCGTCGCTATTCGCTTCACTTGAGTGGGGACGATGCCGACGTTTTTGCCGTTCTTCATTTCAACCGCCATCCGCTCCACCATACCGTGGATCTGGGCCAAGGTCGTCAGTGCTTCTTCGAGCGTCTTCATTTTCTGGGCGCCGGCTCCGTCAAGTTTTACTGGTGGCACGTGTCCCGTCCCGTCACGAGGTTCCGCCGACCATGTCGAGCGGATTCAGCGCCCGGTCGAGCGCTGCTTTCGTCATCCATTTCCTTTCCAGTACCAATTCATAGACGCCGCGCCCGCTGGCCAGCGCTTCTTTGGCGATTTCCGTGCACCGTTCGTATCCGAGTTCCGGTACGAGGGCCGTCACGATTCCAATCGAATGTTCGACAAAGTGACGCATGCGCTCGGGATTCGCGGTGATTCCCTCAATGCAACGTTCGCGCAAAACCACACACGCGTTTCGCAGCGATGAAATCGTTCGCAGCAACCTATATGCGATCACCGGTTCGAACACATTCAACTGCAATTGCCCGGCCTCGGCGGCCATCGTAACCGTCATATCGCCGCCGATGATGTCGAAGCAAACTTGATTTACCACTTCGGGAATCACCGGGTTCACCTTGCCGGGCATAATGCTTGACCCTGGCTGCATCGCCGGCAAGTTGATTTCTCCGAAGCCGGTGCGCGGGCCCGAGGACAAGAGGCGAAGGTCGTTGCAGATTTTGGAAAGTTTGACGGCACATCGTTTGAGCACACCGGAGAGCTGAACAAACGAGCCGGTATCGGCGGTCGCTTCCACCAGATCGGGCGCGGTGATCAAGGAGAGGCCTGATACCTCGGCGAGCGTCTGACAGACGGCCGCTGCGTAACCTGCCGGCGCCGTGATGCCAGTGCCGATAGCCGTGGCCCCCATATTGATCTCGCGAATCAGTGCCTGCGCTTCGATCAGCCGGTCGACGTCTTCTTGAATCGTGTGCGCGAACGCGGCGAATTCCTGGCCGAGTGTCATCGGCACCGCGTCCTGCAGTTGGGTACGTCCCATCTTGAGAAACGGTGCGAACTCTTTGCCCTTCTCGAGGAACGCGCCAACCAAGTCGCGCATCGCTACTTGCAGTGTGGTGATGCTAGCGTGGAGGGCGATCTTGATAGCGGTGGGATAGACGTCGTTGGTGCTTTGGGCGTGATTGACGTCATTGTTCGGGTGCACCCGATCGTAGCTGCCGCGCGGAAGCCCCAGGAGTTCAAGCGCGCGATTCGCGATCACTTCATTGGCATTCATGTTCGTTGACGTGCCGGCGCCGCCTTGGATCATGTCTACGAGAAAATGTTCGTGATGCCGTCCCGCCTGAATCTCCCGACAAGCGCGTACGATCACATCGCTCACATCCGGCTTGAGGAGTCCGAGCGCATTGTTGGTGCGGGCCGCCGCTTCTTTCACCTGCGCCATCGCGATGATCAGTTCAGGAAAATCGCGAAGCGGTACTCCGGTAATTGGAAAATTTTCGAGCGCGCGCAACGTCTGCACACCATACAGCGCCGCGTCGGGAACCTCGCGTTCACCGAGCAGGTCGTGTTCTCGGCGGGTGGCACCGCCTCCGAAACCAAGCGTGCGGCCGCGTCCCGTGAGTGTAGCGTCGGCCACTTTCAGTCGGGCGGCAATGGCTTGCGCGGCGCGCGCCACGAGTGCGGCATGCAATGCGGGTTTGTCTTTGAGTAGTGGCTCGAGTGCGTGCCAGCTGAACTGCAATACGTCGAGGGGCTGGAGCGCCCGACCACTGGTGCCGTGCAGTCCTTGTTCGAGCAGTAGTCCTTCACCGAGCACCTCACCAGGGCCGAGCGCGGCAAGTCGTGTACCTGACGCGCCGTGTTCGATGGCAATGGTTCCGTTCACCACGACGGCGAAAAACGCGCGCGGAGCGCCCTCACAAAAGAGCAAGCTGTCGGCTGGATAGCTGTGTGGCTCGGCGATGCGTGCCAGGTGCCAGTGTAACGTGTCGGGGAGGCCGTCGAAAAAACGGACGCCTTTGAGCAGGTCAGAGGTTGCGGTGCCAGTCATATCCCATAGAAGCTACGTGCCGTTGTCCGTGACGGGTAGCGAAATGCGCGCAGTTTCGTGTAACCTTCTGCATGTTCAGCACCCTGCGCCGCGCGGGAGTCGTCTCACTTTTGTGACGAGCGCGATGCCGACGCCTGCCGATGTACAACACACGCTTTTCCTGTCCGACGCTCAGCTCACAGCGTCACACACGGATTTGTCGACGCTCACGCTACCGCCAACGCTTCGGCCGGGAGCGCGCCTCTCGGTTCTCGACATCACCGAGTTTTATGGCGACACGACGGGCGGTATTCGGACGTATCTCCGGGAAAAGACGGCGTACGTTGCGGCGCGCGAGCAATATCGCGAAGTGTTGGTGCTGCCGGGGCGCTCTGATGCGGTAACAGAGAGTGACGGCGTCCGTTGCTATCGTGTTCGCGGACCCAAAGTTCCCAAGCAGGACCCATATCGGTTTATGCTCGCGATACGAAAGAACCGTCGAATCACCGTACACGAGCATCCAGACATCATCGAAGTCGGGAGTCCGGGTTTTGTGCCGTGGATTGTACGGTTGGCGGCGCGCGGATTGAATATTCCAGTCGTGGCATTTTACCACAGCAACTTCCCGCGAGTTTTTTCGCCATTTCCCGAGACGTCGAACGCATTCCGTCGCGGGCTGTTTCACACGGCTTGGGAGTACGCACGGATACTCGACAAATCGTTCGCGCACACGATTGTGTGTTCCGAGTTTGTGGCGAACGATCTTCGGACTGCCGGTATTGAACGGGTCACGCGGATCCCGCTCGGAGTGGATCTGGCGCTGTATCATCCGTCGAGACGGGCGCAGCGCAACGAAGTACGGGCGCGGTATGATCTGCCGGACGGACCCGTCGCGGGGTTTGTCGGCCGGTTTGCTGTTGAAAAGGAACTCGATGTGCTGATGGCCGCATGGCCCGAAGTGTATCGCCGAACGGGGGCGCAACTCGCGCTTGTGGGTGATGGACCGATGCGCGAGCGCCTCATCGCGCAATCGGGTGACGCGCCGTGGGCACGTTTCCTTCCGTACGAGGGGAATCGCGAACGGTTGGCCGACCTCATTGCCGCTCTCGATATTATTGTGGCACCAAGTTCGAACGAGACTTTTGGATTGGCTGCACTCGAAGCGCTGTCGAGTGGAACGCCGGTGTTGTCCGCCAATCGCGGTGGGATCAGCGAGCAGGTGATCGCCAGTGGCGGCGGGATGCTCTTCGAATCAGGCAATTCCGGATCGCTTGCGGAAATGGCTGTGACGTTACTCGGCGGAGATCTCGCCACTGTTGGTGCCAAAGGACGACGCCACGCGGAGAACAATCATTCGTGGAATTCGGTATTCGACAGGATCTTCGCGTTGTATGAATCCATTGTTCGCGGTTAAGGACGGGGGCGACTTTTGGCACTGCTGATCACCGTTCACGATGTCACGCCGGCTCTCTCCGATCGGGTGCGGGAACTCTGGCAGTTGTGTTCGGCGCGCGGTGTAATTCCCGGGCTGCTCGTCGTGCCGGATTGGCATGGCGCCGCGCCTATCGAGCGCGATCGCGCATTCGCGAATTGGATTCTTGATTGTGCTGCGCAGGGCGCTGAAATTTTCCTGCACGGAGAGCGGCACGATGAGATTGGGCTACCGCGAACGTGGCGCGATGAGTTGCGTGCGCTTGGCCGCACCAACAACGAAGGGGAGTTTCTGACGCTCGACTACGACGCGGCGCGGGAACGGATTGACCGCGGACTGTCGCGGCTCCGGGCGCTCGGGCTTTCCCCGATCGGCTTCGTGCCCCCTGCTTGGTTGGCGAAATCAGCGACGCATCAGGCGGTGCGTGACGCCGGTCTCGCGGTGAGCGAAAGCGATGGCGAGGTTCACGTGCACGCGACCGGCGCTCAGCTACCATCGCCAGTGGTGCGTTGGAGCGCGCGCGGAACGGTTCGCGCATATGGTTCGGTCATTCAGGAACGACTGCGGTGGGGACTGCAGCGATCGGCGCCAGTGATGCGCATTGCGCTGCATCCGGCAGATCTCGATCATCCGGCGACGGCGAGATCCGTGGAGCGCGGGCTCGATACCTGGCTCGGCGAACGGGCGCAGACTCGGTATTCGGATTTGGCGGTGCGGAAGTTTTAGTCGTGAATTCCCGCTGGCGCCGCGGCACGTTCGACGAGTGCCAGTACGGCATCTGTCAGCACCGCTAATATCGCGGCGGGAATCGCACCCGAGAGAATCATTCGCGTGTCGTCGAGCGCGAGTCCGGTGACAATCGGGTCGCCAAGCCCGCCGGCGCCAATGAAGCCGGCGAGGGTGGCGGTACCTACGGCCAGCACTCCGGCGGTGCGGATGCCGGCAAATATCACGGGCGCGGCGAGCGGCAGGCGGACCTGGGCGAGCACCTGGCGGGGAGTCATTCCCAACGCCAGCGCTGACTCTGTCGCCGCAGGGTTTGCATCGCGCACGCCGGTATATGTGTTGCGAACAATCGGAAAGAGCGAATACAAAAACAGCGCCACCAACGCCGGCAACACACCGATTCCGAAGAGTGGAATCATAAATGCTAGCAACGCGATTCCCGGTACCGTTTGCACGATCGCCACAAGGCGTATCACAGCTTCTGCAGCACGCGGAACACGTTCCAGCGTCAATCCAAGCGGAACCGCAACGAGAATCGCCGCGAACAACGATACCAATACCAACAGTACGTGGCGGATAGTCTCTGACTGAATCTCGGCGCGTCTGTCCCAGAGGTATCGGACCAATGAGCTGCGCCCAGTGCTGCCATTCGGTGCTGTCATTGTGCGTGCGGCAGTAAGATCAAGGGCGCGCAGTTCGTCGGCGGCGACGGCAGCGGCGGCCTCTCCGCGCACTTCGACACGTTCGTTGAGCTTGCGCATTGTTGCCGCATCGAGCCGCCCAGCGAGTTCGGACAACGCCGCGATGGCACCGGGCGCGCGCCGTGCAAGCGAGCCGGACACCAGTGGCGCCGCCTCGTAGGGCGGGAAAAAACCGCGGTCGTCGGCGAGCAGCACGAGGTCGTATTTGGCGAGGAGTCCGTCCGTCGTGTAACCGTCGATCACATCCACCGAGCCTTCGGCAAGCGCACGATATTTCACGGCAGGGAGCAGCGCGCGGACGTCGGTAATCTCGATGCCGTATGCGTGGCGCAATCCAGGGAGGCCATCAGGGCGGCCAATAAAATCGGCAGTG
>JANYKA010000197.1 GCA_025358315.1 Gemmatimonadota bacterium
CGGACCCGCCGGGAGCGTGCGAACCGGACCGAACCGATCGGCCGAGAGGAGCACAATATCGGCGTTACGCTTCGCTCGACGATGTTGGAACCCATCGTCCAGAACAGCGACCGTTGCGTGCTGGGCTTTCGCCTGTTCTACGCCTCGCACACGATTCGCATTTACAATAATCGGCGTGGCCGGATTCAGCCGTTTGTGGACTAACGGTTCATCGCCACCGTAGCCACGCAGAACGATGGATGGCCGCGCACCCGCGGTACGCAGCCGCGAAACGAGCCAGGCCGATACAGGCGTCTTGCCGGTTCCCCCGACTGTCAGGTTGCCGACGCTGATTGTCGGCAATGCGAGCGGTACGGATGCCAGCCAACCGAGATCGTAGGCGCGATTGCGCAACCGCACCACGGCTCCATACGCCCACCCAACCGGTGTCAGTATTGCGCGGATCGCCCGAGCGCTCAGGCCGCCCGATTCCCATACGTAGTCGAGGAATCGTTCACGCATGCAACGACCGCTCCTGCGCATCACGCATCACTGACTCGAACTGCGCAACACCGGTCGCGGCCTCGCGAGGCGACGCACCGTTGACCATTACCGGATCGCCATATGCAACCGTTATTCTTGAAAATGGCTTTGGTATGATGAACTGATCCCAGCTATTCAAGTGCCACGCTCGTCCCACGGTGATGGCTATCGCCACAACCGGAACACCGGCCCGATTGGCTGCGACAAGCGCACCGGGCTGAAATACATGTGCAGGACCCTGTGGACCATCCGGTGTCACCGCTACAACGTGGCCGCGACCCAATTCAGCGATCATCGCGAGCAACGCGCGACCGCCGCCGCGCGTCGTTGACCCACGGACGGTGCGGCATCCCCACGCGTGCAGTACTCGCGCGATAATCTCACCATCACGATGTTCGCTCACCAGCACCGAAATTCCTTGGTCACGATGCCAATACGATAGCGGGAGCAATGTGCCGTGCCAGAGCACCAGGACAAATGGTTTGCCCTGCGCTTTCAGGCGGTGCCATCCTTCGTGATTGCGCGAATCAAATCGCCAGGTGCGGGCCAATATGCCAACAATGAATATGCCAATCGACACGAGGAGACGCAGTCGCCAGTTCATTTTCTCCTGCGGCTTCACGGCACCATCCCGCTCGCCATTTGCGCAACGCGTGCGGCGGCGCCGGGCGCACCGAGCTTGCGGCGGACCTCGTCAAGGCCGGCAATCATCGTTGCGCGCTCGGGCGATGATGGATCGAACAGCACATTCAACGCCTCGGCGACGCGCACTGGCTCGAATTCCCCCTGAACGAATTCTGGTGCTACTCGGCGCCCGGCGACAATATTGAGCAATCCGATGAACGGGATTTTTACAACGCGCTTGGCGATGGCATATGTGATCGCACTGGTCCGATATACGATCGCGCACGGACAGCCGGCAACCGCCGCTTCGAGTGTGGTCGTGCCACTTTTGCACAACGCGACATCGGCTGCGCGCAGTAAATCGAATGACGGCGCGCGCACCAGCGGATACGGCACGCGTTCCGCCGGTATCTCCACCGTCGGGGCGACACTCATAAACACGCGCAGTCCTGGACGGCGACGCTCGAGCTCGGCGGCAACAGCGAGAAAATCATCGAGATGTCGCAGAATTTCCTGGGCGCGACTGCCCGGAAAGAGCGCGAGTACTTCCCCAGACGCCGGAATTCCCAGTCGGGCTCGTGCTTCGGATTTGCCGGGCATGTTGATGGCGCGATCGAGCAACGGACTGCCGACAAAGGTCGCGTCGATCCCATGCTTTCTGAGTAATGCCTCTTCGAACGGCAGAATCACGGCGGCCTTCGTGATCACTTGGGCCATACGCTTCAAACGTCCGGCGCGTGATGCCCAGACTTGTGGCGTGATGTAATAGAGTACGGGCACGCCGGCGGCCTTGGCATCAGCGCCGACCCGGAGATTAAAATATCCGTAGTCAATTAACACCACCAGCGCGACTGCTCCGCTGTTGAGTCTGGTGCGAATGGACCGCTGCAACCGCCAATGCGCGGGAATGTGCCGGAGCGGTTCGATAAAACCAATCACGCCGGGATGTCTGGCAATCAGGTGCACGCCAGCTGCCGCCATCCGGTCACCGCCCGTGCCAGCGAGCGTCAGCTCCGGACGCAAGGCGTGCAATTGTTCCGCAAGCGCCGCGCCGTGCATATCGCCCGACGCCTCGCCTGCCAGAATCAGAATCTCACGCACCCAGGCCCAAGCCTGTACGCAGTGCAGCCGCCGGCAATGAGCGCTCGATCTCGCGCACGATGTTCAGTGCAACCGCCAGTGCTTCGCGGCCGTCCTGACCCGTCACGGCCACCGGCGCTTCTCCGAGTAGCGCTGCCACAAAACTTTCCAACTCCAGTTTGAGCGGCTCTCCCTCGGGTGCGTCAATTGTCACGCGCTCGACGAATGCCTCCAACGGCTGAGCCGATTGCACGAGCGATGCCAGGTCCACATCGGAGCGCAACCGATACAATTCGCCGGTACCCGCGGCGAGATCGAGCGAGAGATATCCGTTGCGTTGAAAAATTCGCAGCTTTCGCATGCGGTCCTTCGACACTCGGCTGGCAGTGATGGTCGCCACTGCCCCGCTGGCGAAACTGATACGCGCGTTCGCGATGTCAATCGAAGGCGTCAACACCGGTATGCCCACGGCCGACACCGAGGTGACCTTGGCGCCCGTGAGCGTCAACAGCAAGTCGATATCGTGGATCATAAGATCCAACACCACGGCGACGTCCGATCCGCGCGGATTGAACGGAGCCAGGCGGTCACTGTCAATGAACAAGGGCCGATCGACATACGGGAGCGCCGCGCGGATGGCCCGATTGAAACGCTCAATGTGACCAATCTGAACAATCGCACCCTTCGCTTTGGCGAGCGCAAGCAGTTCGTCCGCTTCTTCGATGGTTGACGTAATCGGCTTTTCGATCAGGACGTGCTTTCCGGCCTCGAGCGCTTGCCTAGCGACGGCGAAATGGGCCTTGGTCGGAACTACGATCGACACGGCGTCAACATCGGCCAGCAACGCCTCGAGGGTCGGAAATGCCCGCACGCCAAGTTCGCGCTCGACCACGCCGGCCCGATCGGCATTTGATTCGTAAAATCCACGAAACGAGACGGTGCGCACGTCCCGCAATAGGCGCGCGTGATGATAGCCGAGACTCCCGGCGCCAATCACCCCGATTTTTATGGGTGCCGCGGTCATGCGGTCACTCCGCGCCCACTGGTGCGAACAAATTCAATGAGCTCCTGCACTTCGGGAGACATCTGCAACTCACGTTCGGCCTGTTCAATAGCCTGAGAAATGTTCAGCTCCTCCGACCGGAACAACAGCCGATAGGCCTTTTTGAGTTCGACGACGACGTCATCTGCAAAACCACGGCGCTGGAGTCCAACACTATTGAGGCCGTACAGTTTGACGGGGTTGCCCACGGCCTTCACAAATGGCGGGACATCTTTGGTCACACGGGAGCAGCCACCGATGAACGAGTGCCGCCCCACCTTAACGAATTGGTGAATCGCGCACAATCCGGAAATAATCGAATGATCCATGACGGTTACATGACCAGCGAGTTGCGTGCCGTTGGACATGATCACGTGGTTGCCGACATGACAGTCGTGCGCCAGATGTACGTACGACATGATGAACGAGTGCTGTCCCACCGTCGTTTTGAACGATTCCGCGGTGCCACGATTGATCGTCGCGTATTCGCGGATCGTGGTATGATCGCCAATCTCGACAAAGGTGACTTCGCCTTTGAATTTCAGATCCTGCGGCTTGCCGCCGAGCACGCTGCCAACGCCGATCGACACGTGCTGGCCAATTTTCACATTTTCTTCGAGTGTGACGCGGGCGTTCAGAACCGTGCCCGAGCCAACGGAACAGCGCGGCCCCACCAGTACCCACGGCCCAACAACGGCGTCCGCGGCAATCTCGGCCGTCTTGTCCACGATCGCCGTCGCATGAATGTTGGTGGTCACTTGTCGCGCACCATCGCGGCCATCTCGGCCTCGCACACCACCTTGCCGTCAACCTTAGCCACACCGGCAATCCGGCACACATTGGCGCGCAGCTGAATGATTTCCACTTCGCAACGCAACTGGTCGCCCGGCCGCACTGGCTTCCGGAACTTGATATTATCGAGGCTCATGAAATACACCACCTTACTTTCCGGATCATCCACGGTGCCCATGAGCAACACGCCGCCCACTTGTGCCATGGCTTCGACAATGAGGACCCCTGGCATGACCGGATGTCCGGGAAAGTGTCCTTGAAAGAACGGTTCATTGATCGTCACATTCTTGATGCCGACAATGCGCTTTTTCTCTTCGAACTCCACAATCTTGTCGACAAGCAGGAATGGATAGCGGTGCGGTAGAATCCGCATAATCTCTTCGATGCCGATCACGGTTTGTTCCTCCGAATGGCTGTGCGCCAAGAGTTCGCGCACGAAGGTCACGGTGCCCCGATGACTGGGCTTAGTGGCACTGATACGCGCCCGAACGCGTTTGCCGGCGAGCGCTAGATCTCCCACGCAGTCTAGCGCCTTGTGGCGCACGAACTCATCCGGCCATCGCAGCGTGTTGTCAACGACACCGGTCTCGTCGAGAAATACCACATTCTTCGGTGAGGCGCCCTTGATCAACCCTTTCCCTTGCAACATTGCCACGTCTTCGCGGAATCCGAATGTCCGCGCGCCGGCCAGCTCCTCGGCGAATAACTGTTCCGTGAGCCGCCAGCGTCCCGACTGCGCACCGACCAGCGGATGGGGAAAGTCGATATGCACTTCAAGATCGAGCGCGTCGGCCGGATACGCGACATAATGGGAATCCCCATCCACATGGCTTACGGTCTTCCCCAGCCGTAACAGCTCGACTTGGCCACCGTGCTCCACGATCCCCGACGATTTCAGGGCGTCGAAAAAGGGCCGCGCGCTTCCGTCGAGGATCGGCGGCTCGGCAGCATCCATTTCGATGATCACATCGTCAATCGACGCACCGGCGATCGCCGCCAACACGTGCTCGACCGTATGCAGCGCGCCCTCGCCTTCGCCAAGCTGCGTCCGGCGTTCAGCGAGAATCGCATTCTTCGCAATGGCCGACGTTTCCGGAGCGCCAGGAAGATCGGTGCGGCGAAATACAATTCCCGCGCCAGTGGTTCCGGGCGCAAAAGTCAGCGTGCAGGCACGGCCCAAATGCAGGCCGACGCCGCTGAGCGACACGCGTTCACGGATCGTACGACGGCCGCTCACAGCGACTCCTTCGCGAGCAATTTCTCCAATCGCTTCATTAGTGCTGGCAACTTCATCGCCGCAGCGGCGGCCCGCAGGGCTTCGCGATGCGGCCGGGCTGGAAAGCCAAACCAGGTTTCGCCCGCTGGCACATCACTGATCACGCCGGCGCGAGCCGCAATCCGGGCGCCCGCCCCGACGGTCACATGCCCGGACATGCCAGACTGGCCGGCAAAGATGACGCCGTCTTCAACTCGGCTGCTGCCCGCGATGCCCACCTGTGCCATCAGCAAGCAGAGTTTCCCAATGCGCACGTTGTGTCCAATGTGGACGAGGTTGTCAATTTTCGTTCCGTCACCAATGACCGTATCATCGATGCTACCGCGATCGATCGTACAATTGGCGCCGATTTCAACGTCGTTGCCAATTATGCATCGGCCCACGTGGGGAATCTTCTCGTGCGCGCCATTGCGAAACACAAAACCAAATCCGTCACTTCCAATTCGCACACCGCTATGCAGCACCACGCGGTCCCCAACGTGCGTGCCGCCATAGAGCGTGACCTGCGGAAAGAGTCGGACGTCAGATCCAAGACGCACGTCGTCATCAATGACACAGCCCGCGCCGATCCATACACCGTCACCGATAGTCACATTCGCGCCGATGACGGCGTGCGCTTCGATGCGAACGTCGCGGCCGATAGTCGCGGTTGAATCCACAACGGCCGAGGCGTGCACCCCGGCCGTGCGAACCGGCGCCCGATAAAAACGGGGAATCAGTGACAGCAGCGCGTCGTGCGGATTGGCCACGATCACGCGCGTAACACATTGCCCTGGCGACGCCGCAAGGTCGGCAGTCATGAGCACGATGCC
Organism: Gemmatimonadota bacterium; assembly: GCA_025358315.1. Classification (GTDB taxonomy): domain Bacteria; phylum Gemmatimonadota; class Gemmatimonadetes; order Gemmatimonadales; family Gemmatimonadaceae; genus Fen-1231. The sequence continues at coordinate 6,149 of JANYKA010000197.1, forward strand.
CGCGCCCGAATGTTCAAATATTCCCGCGTATTTAGACGTCGCGAGAAAACTGAGATCGCGACCGGTCGCACGATCGAGCGGGGCAATGCCATTGACCGCAACGTCCGCTATACTAGCAGACGTTGCGGTCGGGACAAGCGTGCCGCCCACTGCCGCCGCAATCTCGGCCGCAGTCATCGCGAAAGCCGCTGAGGCGGTCATGCGGTGGGGGACCGCGGCGCGACCGTATGCCTTATGTCGTTACGGCTTGGTGGGTGGCTTGACGCCCGCCGGTGCACCGACCGGAGTGCCAACCGGCTTCACCGGAACTGCTGGAGCCTTGCCGCCAATCGCCGGAATCGGCATCAACCGCAACTTGGCCGTCACACGATCTGTGATATCCAGATTTTTGTCGATGGCAACGATCGGGTTCACTTGGCCGCCCACATCAAAAATCAATGTGTAGCCGCCTTCCACGCGTACATCTTCGAGTACGAGTTTGACTTGGTCGACGAGCGGTCGGTTGAGTTCCATTTGCCGCGCCTGCGACTGCTGTTCGAGTTCGGACATTTTCTGCTGTACGCCATTCTGGAATTCGCTGATCTTTGACGTGCGCGCTTCCTTCTGTGCCACGGTCAGCGTCGGCTCGACCTTGCGGTACGTCGCGACCATCGCCTGCAGCGAGTCTTGCAACTTCATGGCGATGGCTTTGTATCCGGCCAGATCCGCCTCGAACATACTGTCGACACGAGTCCGCCCCGGCACTTGCGACAGAATGGTTTGTGAGTTGACATAGGCAACTTTCACTGTGGCCGATTGTGCGGCAGCTGGAGCCGCCGCCGCGGTTACGAAAAGAATAGCGGCGCCAAGCGCCCGGTTGAACGACGACATGTACAAGCTCCCGATTTAGTAGAAGAACTGGCCGAGTTTGAAGTGAACCTGCCACTTCGGGGCGGGAAGACCGAACTGGTCAACCCGATCGAACCCATACGCCCAATCAAGCCCGAGTGGCCCGAGCGGGGAAATAATTGCGGCTCCGATACCGGCGCCACGGAACAGGCGGGTGGGATTAAAGTCCCGCGGATGCGCCCAAAGGTTGCCGGCGTCGTAAAACAGGTCTGCATAAAAAGACGAACTGAAACGTACGCCGATCTCGGCGGTCGCTGCAAAAAACGTACTGCCAAACGAATTAATGGTCGCGTTGCTCGTACTTGTACTCGGATCGAACCCGAGCGGCGTGATAGAGAACTCGGGATAACCGCGGAGTGACTCTCCGTACTGCGTGCCGCCGAGCGCGAATTCCTGTGACGAGAAGAACGGCCCGGCATTTCCCATGACGACACCGGCGCGTTGTGACAGGCCGGCCACCACCTTGATCGGACTCGAACCCGGCTTGCCGTCTCCGAATGATGCCAGCGTCGTGAACGTCTTGAACTCCGTCGTGTACCGCTGGAAACTCGCCGAGCCTCCCAATGGTCCGCCGTTGAACTGCGAGTTCAACGTCTGTAACGTGCCACTGGTTGGAAACGGCATTTCGATGCGGGTGTCGCGAGTAATATCAACACCGAACGTCGAGCGCAGACAGCCGGCGCAGTTGTTCGTCGTGACCGTACCGAGCAACCCGTCGCCGCCATACCGCACTTCTTCGGCCCCGTATGACACGCCGACGCGGGTATATCGGGACGAGAGGAACGGAAATGCAATCCGCACCGAACCGCCGGTACGTGTCGTCTGACCCAAATCGGCAATCGTATACCGCGACTGCGAGCGATAACCGGTCACGGTCAACGAATATCGCGTTTGACGGAGCGCCGGGTCGGTGTAGGAGAGACTGAAGTCGTTGATGTAGCGTCCGTATTGCCAGTTCAGTGATCCCTTTTTGCACTTGCCGAACAGATTCGGCTGCTCAAGCCCGATAAACCCGCCAAGCCCGGTACCCTGCCCCATGGATGCGCCAAAATTGACGTTGCCCGTGCGCTTTTCCTTTACCTTGAACACCACATCAACGTCGCCTTGATCTCCCGCTGGCCGCGTTTCCGGCAACGGCAGCGGCGTTTCGAAGAAGCCGAGGTTCCCGATGCTCTGGTAACTGCGGATCAACGCATCCTGATTGAAGACTTGCCCGGGAATAATTGACAACTGGTCGCGAATGCACGTTTCGACCGTGAAGTCGTTGCCAACGATATCCACGCGATTAATAATCGCCGGTGATTTTTCGGTGATGTCCCAACGCAGATTGACCTTTGCGCCCGTCGGATCGTTCGGTTGGCGATCCATAACAGGCCGCACTTCCGCATAGATATAGCCTTCGTTCGCATAGGCTTCGCGGGTCTTGCTCGTGGCCTGATCCCACGCCGCCTGATTGAACACTCCGACCGGAGTTCCCTTCACGACGATGCTCTTCACCCGGTCAGCCAGCGATCGGGTCTGCGTGCCAAACGGATAATAACGAGCGATGTCTTCGCTGTTAAACCGCTTGTTGCCGACAACCTCAAATGAGCCGACACGATACTGCGGACCTTCTTTAATTTTTAGCGAGATGAGTGCCTTGCCGCGCTCGCGATCGACAATCAGCGTGTCCTGTATCAGCTGAAAATCGACAAACCCTCGCGCGCTGTACAATTCGGGAATACGCTCGCCGAGATCCTGCGCATACTTCTCCTGGTCCAGCTCGCCGGACTGCCAGAAGAAAAATCCTTCGCGCTTGGTTTTCATCGCAGCGGCAATTTGACTGGCACTCACGAGCTTATTCCCTTCGATCCGGATTCCCGAGATGGCCAACCGGCGCCCTTCGTCCACGCGGAACACGATGGATGCGTGGTTGTCGGCGCTACGCGTGGTGTCGACCTTAACCCGGACGAGCGGATATCCCTTCGCGAAATAGAGCGAGTCGATGCGCTGAATGATTCGGGCAACCTGCGCCGGATCCACGGGACGGCCGTTTAGCATGTCCACGCGGTCTTTCACATCGTTCAACGCCACCGCCTTGGGACCAGTGAGATCGACGAAATCCAGCAACGGCCGCTCGATGACGACGACGGTCAGCGTCACACGGGTTGCCGGCACGTCGGCCACCGTGCAGATGATGTCGACACTTTCAAATTGCCCACTTTGAAACACACCGTTGATCGCGCGCCTGAGCGACGGCGCATTCAGCGCAACACCCGGCACGATTCCGGCGTCGAGCAGTATGGTGCTGGCAGGGACGCGAGAATTTCCCGACACAGTAATCGTGTCAGGGGTCACACAACGGCCGACATCCTGCGCGGCAAGTGGTGACACGGCAACGAGCACCGCGAACGCAAGGATCGCAGCTGGGGTGTGATTCAGCATAGCTCTATAATATAACGGGAAGGGGCCGAAAGGGTGTAACCCCTTCCGGCCCCGCGAGTTCCGGCCGTTTGACCCCTACGCCTTCGGGGTACTAGCCAAAACCCGAAACTCCAACCGATCACCGGACTCGGCGACCTCAACGTCGATCTCGTCACCCTTGGAGAACTCCGCCATCAGGATTTTTTCCGACAGCGGATCTTCGATCCATTTCTGAATCGCCCGTTTCAGCGGGCGAGCCCCATAGGCCTCGTCATAGCCGTTCTTCACAAGAAATTCCGTTGCCGCCGCGGAAAGCTTGAGCGTCAACTCTTCATCCGACAGTCGCTTCTGCACATCGCGCATGAGAATCGTCACGATCTGGGAAATGTGTTCCTTCGACAGCGGGTGGAACACAATCACATCATCCAACCGGTTCAGAAACTCTGGATTGAACGTGTGCTGCAGCTCCTCCTTCACCTTCTCTGCCATCTTCTCGAAGGACGTCTGCGTACTTGCTGAGCCGAAGCCCAGCGAGCGGTTTTTGGTAATGTCTTTGGCGCCGACATTGGAAGTCATAATGACGACGGTGTTTTTGAAATCGATCATCCGGCCGTAGTTGTCGGTCAAATGACCTTCGTCCAGCACTTGCAACAAGATATTAAAGACGTCGGGATGTGCCTTCTCGATCTCGTCGAGCAACACCACGCTGTACGGCTTGCGTCGCACGGCCTTGGTGAGCGCACCCGAATCCTCGTAGCCCACGTAGCCCGGCGGTGCGCCGATGAGTCGGCTCACGGAAAACTTCTCCATATACTCGCTCATATCCACACGAATCAACGCGGATTCATCGGCGAACAAGAATTTCGCCAACGCGCGCGCCAGCTCCGTTTTACCGACACCAGTCGGGCCGCAGAAGATGAACGAGCCGATTGGGCGCTTGGGATCCTTGAGTCCGGCGCGACTGCGACGGATAGAACGGGCAATCGCCTTAATCGCTTCTTCCTGCGCCACTACCTGTTCGTGGATCTCTTCTTCCATCCGCAACAATCGGGCGGTCTCGGCCTCTTGCAAACGCGTGACGGGAATGCCCGTCCAACGGCTGACGATAAAAGAAATTTCCTCTTCGCCGAGCACCGGACGATACGCCTGCCGGCGCTGCTCCCACTCTTCCTGACGGGCCCGGATGTCTCCCTGAAGCTCGCGCTCGGTGTCGCGCAGCGCGGCGGCCCGCTCGAAGTTTTGATCGCGCACCGCGGCATCCTTCTCCGCGTTTACGCCCTCGAGTTTTGTCTTGAGTGCCGCCACTTCCGGCGGCGGCACCTGTGCCGCTAATCGCGCCCGTGCACCCGCTTCATCAATCACATCGATCGCTTTGTCCGGCAGGAAGCGATCCGTGATGTAGCGCTCCGACAGTTTCGCGGCGAGCACCAGCGTTTCGTCGGGAATGGTGACGCGATGATGGTCCTCATAGCGCTTTCGTAGCCCTTTGAGAATCTCGACAGTCTCATCTACGGTAGGCGGTTCCACGACAACGGTCTGGAAACGCCGCTCGAGTGCGCCGTCCTTCTCGATGTACTTGCGATACTCGTTGAGGGTCGAGGCGCCCACGCACTGCAGTTCACCGCGCGCCAACGCCGGTTTGAGCATATTGCTCGCGTCGATCGCACCCTCGGCCGCTCCCGCACCGACCAGGGTGTGCAATTCGTCAATGAACAGGATCACGTTCTTGTTCTGCGCGATCTCGTTCATCACCGCTTTGAGGCGCTCTTCAAACTGGCCGCGATATTTCGTTCCGGCGATCACCGCCGCCATGTCGAGTGAAAGCACGCGATTGTCGCGCAACGAATCCGGGCACTCACCGTTCGCAATGAGTTGCGCCAGGCCCTCAACAATCGCCGTCTTACCCACGCCCGGCTCACCAATCAACACCGGATTGTTTTTCTTGCGGCGCGTCAGCACTTCCATGACGCGCTCGATTTCCTTGAATCGTCCGATCGTCGGATCGAGCTGCCCTTCGGCAGCCAGCGTCGTCAGATCACGACAGAAATGATCGAGGGCCGGCGTCTTGCTCTTTTTGTCGCCCTTGGCTGGCGTCTGGGCGGGCGAGGGCGGCCCACCAGTCGCCGATGCCGATCCGCCCTGCTGCGGCATCTCGGTGCCGAGCAGACGCAGCGTCTCCGCACGTGCGGCGTCGAGATTCACACCAGCGTCTGTCAGCACCTGCGCGGCGATCCCCTTTTCTTCGCGCAACAAGCCCAGCAACAGATGTTCAGTGCCGACGTAGCTATGGTTGAGTTCGCGCGCCTCACCCATGGCCAGTTCAAGGACCTTCTTGGCGCGCGACGTATACGGCAGGTCGGGCCCGGTCGCTTGCGCGGCCTTTCCCTTCTTCACTGTGTCTTCGATTTTTTGCTGGATCTCATCGAGATCGACACTGAGATTCTGCAGCACGGCCGCGGCTACGCCCTCACCCTCACGAATCAGGCCGAGCAAAATATGCTCGGTGCCGACGTATTCGTGATGCAGGCGCGCCGCTTCTTCGCGCGCCATCGCGAGGACTTTCCGAACCCGTTCCGTGAAATTATAACCGTTCATCGTTTCCCCAGTAGAAGGGACCAGCGTGGCTGACTAGGCCGCACGTCCCGCCTCATCTGCGAGCACTTGGCGAATATGCCTGGCACGCGCCAGATTCGCTTCGCTCTCTGTCAGCATCCGCCCCGCGTCGTGCGAGAGGTGCGCTGTCTGACTGAAAATCAGGAGCTTGTTGAGGGTATATACACTCAGGCCAGACAGCAGTTGCAGCCCCACGGCCAACCGAACGCCGCTCAAAAGATTCATCGCTTCGTCGGCCGGCAAACTGCGGGCATGCCGTAAAGTGCCGTACGCGCGCCAAAGCTTGTCTTCAATAATATAACCAGCGTCGCGCAACAATACACGGCGCGCTTCCTCTTCCTGCTCAATCACCCGCTGGACCACCCGGGACAAGTGTTCGGTCAGCTCTTCCTCGGCACGGCCCATGGTCGTTTGGTTCGAAATCTGGAAGAAATTGCCAATCACCTCACTCCCCTCTCCGTACAGGCCGCGATAGGTCAACCCCATCTGTTGGAGCCCTTGAAGCACTTTCCCGATCTCCTGGGTCAATACGAGCCCCGGCAGGTGAATCAGCACCGACGCGCGAAGCCCGGTTCCGGTGTTTGTCGGGCACGACGTGAGGAACCCGAATTCAGGATGGAAGGCATACGGCAGTTCCGCTCCAAGCTCGCGATCGAGCCGGGTCGCAGCGGCAAAGGCACCGTTTAGATCGAAACCCGACCGGAACGCCTGAAGCCGCAAATGGTCTTCTTCGTTGATCATGACCCCGGCGTCCTGCGACACGAGGACAGCCGCCCCGCTCCGCGCCTCGGCGCCGGCATCGAGGGCCGCCAACTCTTTGCTCACGAGATGCCGCTCGTGGAGCAACTGACGTTCGGTGACCGACATCTCGTCGAGCCGCAGCACGATTGCCTGCGCCAGGCTTGGCACTCTTGGCAGTACATCACGCACTTGCGAAAGTACCCGCAACCGTTCGCCATCGCGGGCGCGGGCCGTGAACGCGTAGCCCGCCACGTTTCTCGCAAACCGAATTCGGGACGAGAGCACGATGTCGGCATGTTCACCGCTCGCGGCGAGCCAAGGCACGCCGCCGTCAGGCAGGAGCGATAGATCGAGCGTCATTCGAGCGTCCGGATCTGGTCGCGCAGAGTTGCTGCCGTCTCGAACGCTTCGCTTTGGATCGCGTCCTGAAGCCGGTTGCGCAACTCGCCGAGTTGGACATCGCGCTCGAGCAGATGGGGATTCGGCACGTCATACTGGCGACCGACATGCTTTGCCGAGCCGTGGACCCGGCGCAACAGGTCACGCAGGCTCTGCTCGAATGCGCCGTAACACTGCGCGCACCCTAAGCGGCCACTCGCGCGAAAATCGCGCAACGACGTGCCGCAATACGAGCAGCGTGCCGCATCTCCGGGCATCTGCGCGGCCTGTTGTTGCACCGCCTGAAGAAAATCGCCAAGCGGGTGCTTGGGCATCGAGACCGTTGTCTCGATCCCGCGCTCAGCCGCGCACTTCTCGCATAGGTGGAGCTGAGTGACCTCATTCTCCACGATTTGCGTGAGATTCAGTACGGCGTCCCGTTCCTTGCATTGGTCGCACAGCATTCAGACAGTCCCCTCAATTCCGGAATTATCGCGCAGTCGCCCATCTTCCAGAAGTAATACCCGCCCGGCACGGGAAGCGAGCGACCGGTTGTGGGTGACGACCACCAAACCCAGCCCCAATTCACGGGCCAATTCGGCAAATAAGTCGTGTAGCGACTCGGCATTCTGATGGTCGAGGTTTCCCGACGGCTCATCGGCCAGCAGGAGCGGGGGCTGCATCGCGAGCGCTCGCGCCACCGCGGTGCGCTGTTGCTCCCCACCGGACATCTCGGACGGCCGGTGATGGGCCCGCGGGACGAGCCCCACCCGATTGAGCAGCTCCATGGCGCGCCGCCGCGCTGCCGCCGGCGTTACACCAGCAATACGCAATGGCATCATCACATTTTCGACTGCCGAAAATTCCTTGAGCAGATGATGAAACTGAAACACGAATCCAACGCTGCGATTGCGAAGTGCCGCGAGTGCTTCGTCACCCATGGTGGTGATGTCGACTCCGGCGAGCCGCACGTCTCCGGCCGTCGGACGCTCGAGCGCACCGAGCACGTGCAGCAGTGTGCTCTTGCCCGCCCCGCTGGCACCAATGATCGCAACCATCTCGCCACGGTCGACCGACAGGTCAACACCATCCAGCACCCGGATCTCGTTGCCGTCGCCGCCCCGAAAGATTTTCGTGACGCCGGTGGCTGCCAGAATCACCCCGTTAACAGTACTTCCGACTGTGGCGCTCATTCGCTACGGATCGCTTCAATCGGAAACAATCGCGCGGCCTGCGCCGCGGGATACAACGTTGCCACGGTGGCAACTAGAATGCCGAGCAGTACGATCAGCCCGATGTCGAACGGTTGCAACCGTACCGGCAGATGGTCGATGAAATAAACCTGCGGATCGAGCGCGATGAGTTTGTATCGGTCGATAGTGAATCCGGCAGCCACACCAACGGCGAGCCCGGTGCAAGTACCGACGATGCCAATCACCAGCCCCTGCATCAAAAAAATCCGCCGCACCGCCGCCGACGGCAATCCCATGGCTTTCAGGATGCCGATCTCGCGGGTTTTATCACGCACCACCATGGTCAGCGTGCTCACGACATTGAAGGCGGCAACGATGATAATCAGCAGGAGAATCAGCCCCATCCCCAGCTTCTCGAGGTTGAGGGCGCGGAACAGCGCGCTGTTCTGTTCGTGCCAGTCGACCGTGTGAAATGGGAAACCCAATGAATCGGTAATGGCGACCGCGACGGTCGGCGCGACATCACGGCTGGGCGTCCGCACTTCAAGGCCCGTAACCGACGAGTCCAACCCGGCGATCACCTGCGCGGATTCGAGATCGACGTAAATGTATTTGTCGTCGTACTCGTACATCCCGGTATCAAAGACGCCGGTCACTTCAAGCGTCGTGATGCGTGGCATCACCATTCCCGTCACCGCATTGATCTGCTCTCCAGCCGCCGACAACACCGTGATTCTGGAGCCAGTGGTCGCATTGAGCCGCTGCGACAGGAGCTTGCCAAGTACGGCGCCGCGACGCTTTCCATCGGCCGTTGCGAAGCGGAACGCGCCAGAGTCGGCGTGTTCGCGGATCGTGGTGACGTTTGCCCCGGGTGTCCCCGCCGCCAGAATCCCCGCGACCTGCGCCGACTCGGTGTATTTACTCTTCTCGGTTTTCACGAGTGCCGTGGTGAGCACAAAGGGCGCCGCCGCTACCACACCGGGCTGCCGCTTCACCCGCTCGAGCACCGCCGGCCAGTGCTTGATGATCAGTTCGTCACCGTATGTCAGCACGCGCAGGTCGGGACTCCCGACCAAAATCTTGTCGCGCAAATCCGTCTGCAATCCGTTCATCACGCCCATGATCACGATCAACGCGCTGACGCCAACGGTGATGCCACCGATGGCGATCACGGTAATAAACGATAACAGGCGCGAGCCGCGTCGACTGCGCAGATAGCGTCCAGCAATCGAGAACTCGAGCCGTGAGATCACTCGGGGCGCATCGTCGGAAAGAGAATGGCGTCGCGGATGTGATGCGTCTCGGTGAGGTACATAAAGAGCCGGTCCATTCCGATACCCACTCCGCCCATAGGCGGCATGCCGTATTCCATCGCCCGGAGGTAGTCCTCGTCGACACCCGATGCCTCTCGATCGCCAGCCGCTTTAAGTTTCGCCTGTGCGTCAAAGCGGCGACGCTGATCGAGCGGGTCATTCAATTCAGAAAACGCGTTCGCCAGTTCTCGCCCCTTGGCAAACAATTCAAATCGTTCGGTGAGTGCCGGGTTGCCGCGCTTCGGCTTCGCCAGGGGTGAGAGCTCCAGCGGATAATCCACGACAAACGTCGGCCGATCGATCTTCGACTCGACGTGATACTGAAAAAGTTCATCCAGCAATTTGGGTCGCAACAGCGTGCTGGCTCTGTGCACGCCGGCCCGCTCGGCGGCCTGTCGCAACTCGGCGTCGGTCAGTGCCATCACATCAGGCACACCGACGCCGGCGCTCAGCGACGCCACCCATTCGATGCGGGGGAACTCACCGGCAAGAATCGCCGCATCACGCGCCGGCGCACTCGCAGCGACGTCCGTGCCAATCAAGACGGCGCGCACGGCCTCCGCGGCGTGACGCAACAACCCTTCGACGACGCGCATCATATCCGTGTAGTCGGCGTACGCCTGGTAAAACTCCAGCATGGTGAATTCGGGATTGTGCGTGCGGTCAATGCCTTCATTCCGGAAATCGTGTCCAATCTCGTATACGCGGTCGAACCCGCCGACGACGAGCCGCTTCAGGTACAACTCATCGGCAATACGCAGAAACAGCGGCATGTCGAGTGCGTTGTGATGCGTCACGAACGGTTGCGCCGCCGCGCCACCATAGAGCGGCTGCAGCACCGGCGTCTCCACTTCGAGAAAGTCACGGGCATCGAGAAATGCGCGCACGGCGCCAGTCATTCTGGTGCGCGCAATGAACAGGGCACGCACTTCCGGATGGACCGCGAGATCGGCGTACCGCTGGCGTGAGCGCATCTCGTCATCGGCAAACCCGGAGTGACGCACCGTCTTGCCGTCGACGACTTCTTCTTTCCCGAATGGCAGCGGGCGCAACGCTTTCGCGAGCATATCCACCTGTTCGACACGCACCGTAACTTCGCCGGTGCGCGTCCGGAACAGCGGCCCGTGCACGCCGATGATATCGCCGAGGTCGTAGCAGTCCAACTGCGCCCATACGTCGTCGCCGACTTGATCTTTCTTAAAGTAGATCTGAATGCGGCCGCTCGGATCAGCCAAATGGGCAAAGGTAGACTTGCCATGCGAACGCCACGCGACAACGCGACCGGCGAGGTGCACCTGGGGCCCTTCGTCTGCGCCCTCGGCGAGCAATGGAAGTGCGTCGGCCGCAAGATGAGACCGTTCAAACCGGTAGGCGAATGGTTCAACGCCGCGGGCTTGTAACGCCTCGAGTTTATCGAGCCGTGCCTGCATCACGAAGTTGAGATCGTCGCGCTGTTCTTCACTCACGCTGAACCTCCCTGTGCGCCCGACTGCTTGAGATAGGCTTCGATAAACGGATCGATCGCGCCGTCCATTACTTTCTGGACGTCGGTGATTTTCAATTCGGTGCGATGATCATTTACCATCGTGTATGGCTGGAACACATAGCTGCGAATCTGGCTGCCGAATGTGACGTCCGATTTCTTTTCGTCCATTTTCGCTTTGAGCGCGGCCTGTTTTTCCACTTCCTGCTGATAGAGCCGGTTTTTCAATTGCTTCATCGCCGTCGCTTTGTTCTTTCCCTGCGACCGCTCCTGCTGACAGGTCACGACAATTCCCGATGGAATGTGGGTGATCCGAACCGCGGAACTCGTCTTATTGACATGTTGTCCGCCGGCACCTGACGCGCGGAATACATCCAACTTGATGTCATCGTCGCGGATCTCGATGTTGATCTCATTGTCCACGACCGGGTACACAAAAATCGAGGCAAAGCTGGTATGGCGTCGCGCCTGCGAGTCGAACGGCGAGATGCGCACAAGCCGGTGTACTCCCGCCTCCGGCCGCAAAAATCCGTACGAGTACAGACCTTTGATTTCGAGCACGGCGCCTTTGATGCCCGCTTCCTCGCCGTCGCTCATATCGAGAATCTCGACTTGGAGCCCGCGCCGTTCCGCCCACCGGGTGTACATCCGCATGAGCATCTGGGCCCAATCCTGCGCCTCGGTTCCGCCGGCACCGGCCGAAATTTCCACCTGTGCGTCGCGCCAGTCATCGGGGCCCTGCAGTAGCGACTTCACTTCGAATGCGTCCGTTTCCTCACGAATCGCCGATGTCTCCCGATCGACTTCGGCGATCATGTCCGGATCAGGATCGGTCTCCAGCAGCGCATCCATTTCGAGGGCGCCCTGCAGCCGCCCCCAAAGCTTGTCGAACGGATCGATCCAGATTTTCAGTGATTTGACCTGGGCTACGGTCTTCTGGGCGCGCTCCTGGTTGTTCCAGAACGCGCCGTCGGCCATCTCGGCGTCGAGGGCGATCAGCTTCGTGCGTTTGTTGTCGAGGTCAAAGGAACCTCCGCAACTCCGCCAGCCGGCTCTCGTCGTGCTTCAGAAACTTCGCGCGCTCTGTTTCGGCCATTGGGCGGATCGGAGATGGTGACAGCTTACACAACGAGCCGTTCCCCGCCTATCGGAGAAACGGCTCGCGGACACAGCGAAAGATACCCGGCGCGACAATCTACTTCTAGTGCTGACGTGGGCTCGCGGGGCCCCCTAGAACATCTTCTTTCCACCAGACAGCACATCGTTCAGGGCATCCTGAAAATGTGTGGTTGATTCAGCGAATTCCTTGCCGATCTGATCGACATATTCCTCGTAGCTCTTCTTGATCTCCTCGCGGAAGAGCTGTTTGAGGGTGCCATTCTTCAACCCTTCCTCGCGCTTCTGCGGCAGATACGCAACCATATCCGACACCAGAGCTCGCGCCAGTCGCTTCGCCTTCTGATTCGGATCGTTGGCCAGGAACGGGTTGATCACGCGCCGCGGCGGCGCGTCGGCGGCCGAAACCGACGCCGTTGGCACAGCCGGCGTGACTAGGGTGACTGGCGTCGCAAAGGGCGCCAAGATCCTCGGTTGCGTCGCACGCGGAGCCGGTGAGGCAGGCATCGCCGGCGGAATCATCGGACTGGCCAGCGGTGTCGGGCGGGCCGGTGCAACAGGAGAAACCGGTGGCGCGAACATCGGGCGGGCCGGAGCCGCGAACGGCGGACGAGCGGGCGTTATTCCTGCTCCGACTGGGCGAGCTGGCATCGCGGGAGTGGCACCGACCGGTGAAAACGGCCGTGGCGTGTTTCCGCTGGGGGCCGCCGGCATGGGCGGCGGCACGTGAGGTACTTCTGGGCGTGCGACCGGAGTGACGACGGGCGGCGCAGGTGGAGTAAATGCCGGTGTCGGCACAACTGCCACCCTCGGCTCCGGCACCGGCACCGGCGCAGGCACCGATGCAGAAATCGGCTCCGGTTCCGCACTAGGGAGCATCTCTTCCTCAGTCAGCTCCGGTGCGGCCTCGGCGTCCGATTCGAACATCGGCTCCGGCACACTCGCCACAACCTCCGCAATCGGTGTGACGCTTGGCAGAGCCACCGCGACTGTCGCTTCGCCAAATTCGGGAGCGGAAACGGCGATGACGCCGCCGCACACCGAGCAACGTGCACGGACGCCACCGATCGGCACCTTGGCCGGATCTACACGAAACACAGACCGGCAATCAGGACAGGTAACGTTCACTGCTCCTCCACGGCGCTTGTCTCACTGGATACTTCGTTCGGCGGATGCTCACCATCGGCTGTGTCTCCGCGACGGTCGATCGTGTAGACCGAACCTTCCAGCGTTTTTGCATAACTCTTCATTTCTGTCGCCAGCTCGCTAACCTGCGCGGCGTTCGTAAACGTGCGCCGTTCATTCGTGACGACACCAATCGACACGGTCATCAGCGGCACCTTATGCAATGCGCCGCGCCGATCCTTTCCAAAGTAATAGCCGGCGCGCCGATCCTGCTCCGAGTATTGGAATGGCACCAGCGTATCAAATGTGGCGACAATCTCGCCACAGGTGTCCTGCAGTTGTTCGATCGGCATAATAAAAATAAAATCATCGCCGCCAATGTGTCCCACAAACCCTTCTTCCCCGCAGGTCCCTTTCACCACGTCGTGCAGGATCTTCGAGAGAATGCGGATAACGCGGTCTCCATCATAATAACTGTAGCGGTCGTTGTATTCCTTAAAGTGGTCGAGGTCGGCGTAGCACACCGCAAAGGGTTCCGGCAGTTCCAGACGCCTGGCAATTTCGGTTTCGATCTCCATCGCCCCTGGAAGACGGGTCGACGGATGTACAAACGTATCCCGGTCAGACCGCCGCAGCAGCGCGTTTAAGCGCAACGGCACCTCAACGGCTCCAAGCCCTTCGCGCAACACTTCGTCAGCCCCTGCGTCGAACGCCGATGCAAAGGACTTCTCTTCGGCGCGCGTTAGCACAACGGCCGGTACGATCCCGGTGAACGAGTCCGTTTTCAAACGCTGGCACCCGCGTAGCGCGGCCACGGGATGCGTCCGCGCATCTATTACGACAATTCTCGGACGGCTTCGGAGCGCGGCCGACATCAAATCATCGGCGGAATTCACCGTTACGACCGGCCAACGACAAGCATCCAGCCATGCCCGGACAAAGTCGGGCATCGGCTGGTTGTCAGGTGCAAATACAAACGCAGTCGTCGGCGGCACGCTCTCCGTCAGCCCAAGGGGAAACTTTGCAAGATACGGACACCCCCAAGGAGTGTCAAAGAACGGTACGGCAAGGACTGAGCATCAGGACTATCGGCCCACTGGGCGTCCAAATGGCGCCCAAGGGATGCTCGCTGACATTGTAGTGGGCCCGGGTTGAGAACCTGCTCCACCCCGGAACCGCACCGTCACAAACGCATCCACCGTAGAAAGCAGGTGATTTGCGATGAGCCATCCCAGCTGCGCCGTAGCGCTACGATAGGCCTGGTTTGCACGCCCGATGCTACGCCGATAAAGATCTTGCTCCAACTGAGCATTGCGCCAACTCCAGGAAAACTCCGGTTGGACGGCCCGGGCAATGTACAAATTGATCGAATTCTGATACTCGTTCGAAGTGGTAGCGGGCTGCACATTCGGATCGCGCCAATAGGTCCGGCGCGCCAATAGCCACATCGCCCCGTTAAACGTTGTCTCATCCGACTCCGGCGTCAGCGCTCCCCCCGGAATACGGTCGAACGCGCCGCTCTCGACGTAGTGTTCCATACTTTCGTAATACGCCCATGTACCAACAGGATGCGCGCCGGGGAAAAAGGCGCGCGCCACATCGCTGGCCAGCGCCCGGTACCGATTGCGTTCGCGAGTCGCCTCGTTTGCCTGGTTCACATAACCGAGCAGTGTGAAGGCCTCGACGGCGAGGTAGGCGACAAACCGATGTTGCCCAAGCAGCGCCTGCCCTGCCCCGGGCAGAACGGTCGAGGTGAACGGCACCCACCAAGAGGAGTCGCGCCGCGGAATGGAAAACGGGCCGATATGAATTCTGTTGGTTGCAGCGACACCGGAATCCGGCAGCGCACTGATTGCGGACCCATCGGCATTGCGCGCCGTGAGCCCTGCGGTTGCCGCGGCAACGCGCTGCGCGTGAGCGAGCGGCGTCGCCATACAAAGCCCGGCGATCGCGAATCCCGTCCGCAAACGTTTCAAAACTGGAATCGCAGTGTGATGAAGGTGGGCGGTTTGCCGGCGTCCGCCGAGAGCCCCCCGAAGCCGCGCGAGAAGTCGATCGCGATGCCGCCGCGTTTCAATCCGAGACCAATCGCCGCACCCGCGCCGTCGAAACTTCCCGTCGAAAATCCGGCACGCAGGAAAAATTGTTTCTGATACACAAACTCGGCACCGCTCCGAAACGACGGCCCGCTCAGCGACAAGTTACCGACGATGTCTGCGGTGACGAGCAGTTCACCGCCTGGTACGAGACTGTCAATGCGTGGCACTTGGACTTGCACCCCGGCATCAACGCGTGTCGGAAGCGGGTCGGCCTGTGGGTTGTCGTTGATCTGCAGCTTGAGACCGGCATTACGTAAAGCAATCGCAACTGTGATCCGACGTGCCGGGTCTACGACCGCCTGCAGGCCGAGGTCGAGCCCGCTCGTAGATGAATTGAATGTGGTGACATTGCCGCAACTGCCACTGCAGTCCACACGATCCTGCACAAACTTGTAGGTCACCCCGGCGCTGACGCGTGAACCAAATACCGCAGCATACGAAACGGCTGCCACAACGGAGCGTGGATAAAACGTGCCGGTAATGCCATTGGCATCGACGCCGGCATCCTGCTTGCCATAGTCGAGCAGGTATCCGCCGAATGAGATCACACCGATGCGGCCGGACGGCCGGACGTATGTTAGGGCATCGCCGGTCGCCGTTATGGTGGACGAGTGGCTGAGTGACAGCTCCGATTTATCCATTCGCGCGAGGGACGCCGGGTTCCACCAGAGTCCTTCACTGCCGATCTGCGAAGCGGCGACGGATTGACCCATACCCACGGCGCGTGCGCCGATCGGAAAGATGAGAAAGAGGGCGCCTTCTTTGGAAAGGTTGCCCTGCGCTGCCGCCGAAGGTGGCACGGCAAAGCCGCCGGCCAGCGCAATCAGCGCGCACGCCGTCATCCGGACGCACCGGATCATGCTAGAGCGGAGTTGCCTCATCCACGAGCATCACGGGAATGCCGTCACGCACGGCGTACCGAAGCTTGTCGGCGAGGCAATCGAGCGCCGAGTCTGCAGGACGATATTCGAGCGGCCCTTTGCATTTCGGGCAGACGAGAATCGCCAGCAACTGCGGAGCAAGTAATAGTTCTGTCATTTGGGTTCCTCGGGGACCCGGTACCCCAGCCGCCGCAGCGCCGCCGAGTCGCGGCGCCAGTTGGCGAGTACCTTCACCCAGAGATCGAGATAGACCTGACTGCCAACGAGGCGCTCGATTTTGACGCGTGCCTCGCGACCGATGGTCTTGATGCGTGCGCCGTTTGCGCCGATGAGAATGCGTTTTTGACTGTCCCGCTCTACGTGCAACACTGCTCGAATGTACACGGGGGTACGTGTCTCCCGGAACTCCTCGATTTCGCAGGCGACGCTGTAGGGCACTTCGTCGTCGAGTTGTTCAAGGGCGGTTTCGCGCACCATTTCAGCGACGAAGAAGCGCATCTGCTGCGTGCTGAGATCTTCGGGGGGATAGTAGAACGGATGCTCAGGGAGCACAGCCCGAATGCGTTCAAGCAATTCCGGGAGGCCAGTGCCGTCGCGAGCGGATATAAGCACGGCGTCGGGATGCTCGATCGCGATGCCAGCGCGACGCACCGTGCTCAGCACGTCGGTTTTGTTGAGGGCAAGAATAATTGGCGCATGCCCGGCGAGACCGTTGGGAAGTCCGGCCGCCGCGGCCAGCGATTCCACCGGACCTTCGCTCGCGTCGACGAGGTGCACGATGACATCGGCGTCACGCAGCGCTTCGAGCGCGGTGGCTTGCATGGCCGATTGGAGTGCGTACGCTGGAGCGAGCAACCCTGGGGTATCGTGCAGGACGATCTGGGTATTTTCGTCGGAGATGAGACCGACGACGCGCTGGCGGGTGCTTTGAGGTTTAGGGCTGGTAATCGCCAGGTGTTCACCCACGAGGCGATTGAGCAGTGTGGATTTTCCGGCGTTTGGACGGCCGGCGACGGTAACGATTCCGGCTTTTGTGGGCATCGATAATTGACGATTAAGATTGTGGTATAGGAACAGGTGGCGTCGCGGACGGTGCCCGCCGTCCGCACGGTAGGCTTGTGCAAGATTACGGAGCGGACGGCGGTCAGCGTGAGTGTTTAAGCGCAAAGCCCCACCCAGTCAGTTAGGACTGGGTGGGGCAATGAGGTGCCGGCGACGGCCTACTCTCCCGCGATCTCTCAATCGGAGTACCATCGGCGCTGTAGGGCTTGACGATCGTGTTCGGAATGGGAACGAGTATGGCCCCTACGCTCTAGTCGCCAGCGA
>JANYKA010000182.1 GCA_025358315.1 Gemmatimonadota bacterium
ATCTTCCGCATACGCGATCTTCGTCCCTCCCTCTACTGCGAGCATTGCCACCACGGCGGCAACAACAAATGCGATTGCGAGTCGCTTCATAATTTTCTACCTCGTTCGAATTGTGAGTGATCGCCCAGTTCCGCCCCCCCCTCCCCACCAACGCACCACTATCGTCGAGCCAATCGCACGGTCATCCAAGCCACGCCGCCGAGAGTGAGCAGCGTTGTCAGCACGCCGGCGATCATCCAGAGCCCGCCTCGCCGCTGCGTCAGCCGCATGCGCACAACTTGCTCATCCGACTCGGCGGCTTTCGTGCTCCCCGTCGTCGCCAACCGAACGCGTGCCTCGTAATCACCGGCTGGCGTATTCGGGGCCGGCTGCAACCGCAACCGAATGTTCGTGCGATCTCCGGCCGCCAGGGCGAGCGGCCCCGCAGGCTCCGCCGAATAGCGCCATCCCTCCGGCACCTCGGCGACGACATTCAATCCGGCGATATTTCTGGATCCGGAATTCTCTACGGAGAACGTCACGTGCAATGAATCGCCGAGCGCAGATTCTAAATACAGATTGGCGGCGCGCAGATCCACTTTCGGCACGCCACGCGGTACGATCTCCAAGCGCGTTGCGCCGACGCGAGCTGAGCGCGAGCCATTCCGAACCGATTGGCTATCGTCCTCTACGAGTGCGATACCAAAGCGGAGCGACTTGCCGGCATGAATCGCGCTCGTCTCACGACGCGGCAGTTGCACAATGAATTGCACGGCCCGCTCCCTCTCCGTGTCGCCGAACCGAATTCGTCCGACGCGCGCGCGACTGACCGGGTCACGCACTTCATAAATAATTTCCGGTGGGAGACTCTCCACCACGATGCTGAAGTTGTTGCGGCCCGATCCGGCGAATCGCGTCAAATGCAGATCGAATACTGCCTCGCCACCTAACTCCGCTTCTTGCGAGAACTGGGTCGGCTGAATCGCCACCGTACTTGGGCCTGCCAAGTCTTCGAGTACCACTTTTCGTTCTTCGGTTCGCCCCGCATACGTCAGCATCACCGTCACGTCATCCGTCTTGCGGAGGAGACGAAAACTGATGGACATGTTTTGACCGCGGGCAACGCCGGCGATGTGGTGTTCGTACGGAATGCCGATCGCCGCGCCCTGAACTCCCGGTTCATTCTTGAGACTGACGTAGACATTCTCGATCACATCCGGCCTGAGCTCTGCAGATAGCGCGCTGTCGAGCGCCCCGCGCAGTTTTGCAAGTTCGTCACTGGAGCCGCCGACGTGCTGGAGCACGACAGATACCGCCGTTCCACCGTCTTTCGTTGGGGTTCGAATCGCCCGAATCACCGCGATGTGCGCCGTCGCCGACACCGCCGCGAGGGCCTGTTGCATGTAGTCCACGCGCGCCCGCTCATAGTCAGCTTCGCGTGCCTGACGTTCTGACTTTGACGCGAAGCCGCGATCGGCAAGTGATGCGATTCGTCCTAATTCAGCAGACGCCCTCACATACTCCGCCCGAGCGCGCAGTAACCCAAGAAAGACAAAGTGGTCGTCCCGCGGATTGAACACGCTGCCCTGAGCCGCCGCGGCCGTTGCACTGACCAGCAACAACGTCACGAGGAGCCTAAGATGATTTTTCATCTGGCATCGTACCGCTGAAAACTGAAGACGGCACAGCCTAGCAGGCCGATCCCTTCCACCAGGAGCAGGGCAAGCGGTGCGACCGCGTCGCTGACAATTTCCCGCCACGACGCGTCGCGAACCGTCAGTTGGGGAACAGCGGATATCGCAGGGGAGCGGTCTTCCGGATTGCTTGGATCCGGCAACCATGAGATCATCAGCTTTGTTCGCGCGTCAAATACCTGTGTGCCAAAGACGTGGTCGAACACTGTCGCTTCCAGTTGGCGCTGATGGAGTTCGACTTGCTCGGCGCGTGCTTCCACGCTCTTCATACCAGTGCCTGCAACGCCGGTCATTGCTTGCTCGAGTACGGAGGACGGCGACAGACTGCTGATTGCCGAGAATACGCCGAGCTGGCGGTGACGGTGGCGAGTCTGCTCGTCGAGTAGTGAATGC
>JANYKA010000189.1 GCA_025358315.1 Gemmatimonadota bacterium
ACGCCGCCGCTACCGTGCCCGATAGACCTCCGCAGCAATAAACGCATTGAGCAGCGCGGAATCGAGCGCGCCTTCTTTTGCCTCATCCCGCAGAATATCCAACGCCCGCTCGGCCGGCACGGCCCGCTTATACGGCCGGTCCGTAGCAGTAAGGGCATCGTAAATGTCGGAAATCGTCATCATCCGCGTCTGGATCGGAATAGCGTCGCCCGAGATCTGACGCGGATAGCCCTTGCCGTTGAGTTTTTCGTGATGGCCGTGGGCGATCGTCGGAATGCCTTTGAGGGCACGGGTCCACGGAATTTGCTCGAGAAAGCGAAACGTGTGTGAGACGTGCGACTCGATCTCGCGCCGTTCGCGCGGGTCGAGGTTGCCTTTGTTGATCATCAGGTAGCGCAGTTCTTCGTCACTGAGCAATGGCTTCTCGACGCCGTCGAAATCGACGAACACGCGTTCATTGATTTCCGTCAGCTCCTCGAATGTGCCTTCGGGGAGAATCGTCGGCTCGTTTGCCCGCACGATGGCGTCGAGAAAATGTTGCAACTCTTCGCGCGAACCGCGCCGGGCGTGCTCAAGATTCGCCAGCACGTCGGAATATCGGTCCTTGCCATAGGTGAACAGATATTCGGCGCGTTCGCTCTCATACTGAAGGTCGGCTCGCTGCAGCAGGAATTGAAACCGATGCTTGATGATCGACAAATCGCTCGGGTACAGTTTTTTCTGTTTCACCAGCACTTGTTCACGCACACCGACTTTGCCAAAATCGTGGAGCAGGCCCGCGTAGCGCAGTTCGCGCATCTGATCTTTCGAGAACTGCACGGCGCGGTATGGACCATCCGACACCCGGTCGATGGCTTCGGCGAGGCCGCATGTGAACGTCGCGACGCGCGACGAATGACCGCTCGTGGTTGGGTCCCGCGACTCAATCGCCGTGACGGCCGCCGTGACGAATCCCTCAAAGAGCCGCTCAATATCTTCGTACAGACGGCCATTTTCGATCGCCACCGCCGCCTGTGAGGCGAGCGCCGTGACCAGATCCACCGAGCGGGTATCGAATGGCAATACTTCGCGATCCACCACCTCGGGCGATGACAACCGCGCGTCGGGTGTCCGCTTTCTATTAATCAGCTGCAACACGCCGATGACCTCGTCCAGATGCGTGCGCATCGGGATTACGAGCATTGAGCGCGTCCGGTAGCCGAACTTCTCGTCGAATGACCGGTTCTGCTTGTAGCTGACATTGTCCGGCAACAAATACACATCGGGAATGATCAGTGGTTCGCTGGTGCTCGCGGCGTATCCCGCCAGTGAGGTGTGATCAATTGGAATTTCGAATTCGCTGAACGGCAGATTCGGAAGCGTGTGATTCTGCGAAAGTTTGAACCGGAGCGATGCCGGCGCCGGATCGTTGCGCTGGACGAGATACAAAGAGCCAGCGTCTGCCCCCGACAACCGCCGCGCCTGACTCAAGATCAGTTCGAGCAGCGCCAACAAGTCGCGCTCGGTGGAGAGTGCGACGCCAATCTTCGTGAGTTCGTGGACATCGGTGGCGCTGCGATCCTCGAGCCGCACGGCGCGGCGGGCGGCGACCAGCGCCGCCGCGTGTCGTATCGCTCCCTGAACCGCTACACGTGACGCCAATGATGCGGAATCGGCCGCGATATATCCGCAGAGCAAGTCGGTCGGAAAACCATCCGGAGGCTCGGTCTCACCGGGTTCGCCGACACCGAGGAGTGCCGCTTGAGCGGCGAGACCGGTCAATGCTCCGAGATCGCCCGCCATGCTGTGCACGAGCGCGCGGTCCACTAATACCACCGTCGCGCGCTCCGCATCGAGCGAGGCCACGGCTGGCAATATTGGAATGCGTTGGATCTCAACTGTCTCGCGCGCGGTCAATGCGTCGAGTGCAGTCACGGCCCGGCCGATCGAGCAGAGAATGAGCGGTTTCACAGGCTCAACTGCTAGGGGAAAACGAACCGCCGGCCCTCTCGATGAGAGCCGGCGGTCGTAGAATACGAATGGCCGCGCTTAGTTGCCAGCCTGCTTCTTCATTTTGTCCAATTCCTTCTGTGGTGCGTCGTACTGTGGGAACTGTTTCACGGCTTGGCTGAATAGTTCAATTGCCTCGGATTTCTTACCGGAATCCTTGAGGTTCAGGGCCCGCGAGTAGAGCATGATGGCCTGATAGGGGATCTTTTCCGCCTTCTTTTCCTGAGCTTCGCTCACCTGCTTGGGGATGTCCGGGAGCTTAAGCCCTTTGTTGATCTGGCCGGCCACTTTGTTGATCAGCGCAAAGAGGTTGTCCGGCTTATCGGAACCCGTCGTCGTGAATTCGATCTCGCTGGTTTCGGTGTTGAACACCTTGGCCGTGAGCTTCATTGTGGTGCCTTTCAGATCTGTAATGAAGGTGCCGGCGATCATATGGTGCACGCCGAGCAACTTGCCAACCTTGACTGCGGTGGTCGGATCCGTCTTGCCGTCCGTCGAAAGCTTCTGCTCTTCCAATACCCGCTGGAGCTGGTCGCGCTCGGTGACACGGATGCCCGTGTTTACCGAGAGTTCCTGAATCAACATGTCGGCCATGCCCTTGGAGAGCGGCGCGTAATCTTCGTTCGCCTTGGCGCCGAGGACACTGTTGGTGAAATAGAGTACGGCCACAGTCGGTTTGGACTGCGCGAAGGCGCTCGCTCCGGCGAGCACCAGCCCTGCGGCGGCGGCGAACAACTTTTGCAGTTTCATAACGAGGAACCTCCTAAAAAGTGAACAGCATCGCAGAACGCAGAAGCCATCGTACGTGACTACACGTTCAAGGTGAGCCCTTCAGCGGCGGCGACGACGTGCAGTGTCCCGCCGCGTTCCTTCACCAACTCCCGACAGGCATCCGTCCGCCGGTCCACTTCGTCGTCCGTGCGCCGGGGTTCGTGGTGAAAGAGTACCAACGTCCCGACACCGGCTTCCATCGCAAACTCCACGGCATCGTGGAAGGTCGAATGCCCCCAGCCGCGATGGTGATCGTATTCTTCCGTCGTGTAGGTCGCGTCGTGCACCAACACCGCCGCACCCCGCGTAAAATCGACAAGTCTTTGCCGCCATCCATTCGGTGGGCCGTACCGCTCGGCGTCACCCAGCTCGTTATCTGAGATGTACACCAGCGAGCGCCCGTTGCTACCCGTTTCGGTGAATCGGTAGCCGAGCGCACCGCCCGGATGCCGCACCTCCATCGCCGTCACTTCGTATCCTTTGCCGGCACATTTTTCGCCTTCTGCCAAGTGCCGAAAATCGATTGTCGCATCCAGCTCTTCGAAGGTCACCGGAAATACCACCGGCGACATCTGGTCACGCACTACACTGTCAATGCTGCTGGACAGCGATTTTGAGCCCCAAATCGTAAAATGATTTCCGCGCTGAAATATCGGTGCGAAAAACGGGATTCCCTGAATATGATCCCAATGCGCGTGCGTGAGAAAAATATCTCCCTGGATTGGCGCACCATTGGCGCGCTCAATCAGCGCACGGCCCAGTTCGCGAATCCCCGTTCCTGCATCGAGCACGACCAACCAGCCATCCGACGTGCGGACTTCGACGCAAGGCGTGTTGCCGCCATAGCGAACGGTCAGCGGACCGGGACTGGGGATCGAGCCGCGCGTACCCCAGAACTGCACGCGAAAGCTCATTGGATCATTCTCGACACAAAGCAGGATACCACGTGATGAGGGCAGTGCGAAAGGCGGGCGGTCACGACGATGATGTGACGCGCGTCACTGGAAATGGCGCAGCTACAGCCGCTGCTGAGCGCGTTTGTCGAGTGCTGCCCGATCGGTGATGCGAATACGACGGCGGTCGGTGGAAATCCAACCGCTGTCCTGGAACTCGCGCATCGCCCGAGAAACGGTCTCACGGCTGGCACCAATTAAATGGGCGATCGTCTGGTGCGTGAGTGGTTTCTCGATCAGCGGACTCCCGCCTTCGTCGGCGGAGTCGAGGAGCATGCGGGCAATGCGACCCGGTACGTCGAGCAGCACGAGTGAACCGATTTTGTCGTCGGCGCGGCGCAGGCGGCGCGAGAGTTCGGCCAATAATGACCAAGCGACCTGCGGGCTCGCCTCGACGCGGCGACGGAAATCGTCGCGGCGCAAGACGAGCAGCGTCGATTCTTCCATGGCAATCACGTGCGCAGAACGCGGTTGATCATCAATCAGCGAAAGCTCACCAAAGTGTTCACCCACTCCGAGCAGTCCGAGAATAACTTCGCGTCCGTCCTCGGCAACGAGCACGACTTTCACGCGCCCGTCGCGTACGAGGAATAGTGAATCGCCCGGATCGTCTTCAAACAGAATCACGCTTCCTTTTGGGTAGCTTTTCTCCCGGACGAGGTCGGCGAACCGTGCCAACTCCGCCGCGTCGAGTGATTTGAATAGCGGGACCGTCGCGAGAAACTCTGTGTTGTTCATCTGGCGGGGGGGGTGAGAGCTCCAACGTCCAATAGGGAGCCAACTTACGCCACTTTCAGGTGCGCTGTCAAACGCGTGGCGCGTTTTGGGCCGGGCAAAGCTCGGGAACCAAAGTGGCCGTCCTGCATTGGTATCGTGTCGGGAAGCGGTAAGTCACTGTCCAATAGCGGCTTGGCTACACCGATACTCCAATGTCGGCCCTTGAATCTTGGCCCCATAACCGGCTATATTTACAAGCTAGCCAAGAAATCTTTGAGAGAGGCGCATTATGAAAGCTGAAATCCATCCCGTGTATGCCACCGCCAAGGTGACCTGTGCGTGCGGCAACACGTTCGCAACCCGTTCGACGCAGGCCGAGATTCATCTCGATATCTGTGCGGCGTGCCACCCGTTCTTCACCGGCAAGCAGAAGCTGATCGATACCGCCGGCCGTGTTGAGCGCTTCCGTCAGAAGTACGCGAAGGCGACTGCCTGAGCCTGC
>JANYKA010000204.1 GCA_025358315.1 Gemmatimonadota bacterium
GTTTTCTTCGGCGCGTTCTCTTGCATGGCCCCTCTATTTCCGGTAACTTTTGAGACTGGAAATGACTACCCAATCTATCGCTTCACCGGACACGTCGCGCGCCTGGATCGACATCGATCTCGGCGCGTTGTTGCGAAATGCTGAGGCGCTCTCGTGTCTGGCCCGCGTGCCATTGCTGCCAATGGTAAAAGCCGATGCGTACGGCCTCGGCGCCGTCCCGGTCGCACGGGCACTCGATACGCTCGCACCGTACGGTTTTGGCGTGGCCGACGTTCGCGAGGGCGAGGAATTGCGCGCCGCTGGAATCGGACGTCCGATCATTGTATTTACGCCCATCCTCCCGGCAGACATGGCGCTGGCTCGCATCGCGAAGCTCACGCCGGCACTGGATTCGGGCGCCGGCATTGCCGCATGGACGGAATCCGGAGGCGGGCCGTGGCAACTGGCCATCGATACCGGCATGGGGCGTACCGGTGTACTGTGGGACGCCTTGCATTCTATATCGAGTATGGTGCAACGTTGCCCGCCCGAAGGGGCGTTCACACATTTCCATTCTGCCGAGTTGGACAATGGGTCGTTGGCGGAGCAAGACCGTCGCTTTCGCGCTGCCCTCGACGCGCTTCCGTTCCGGCCACCGTTGCTGCACACGCAAAACAGTGCGGCGATTGTCCGTGAGGTGCCATCGCCGTGGAGTATGGTGCGGCCTGGTGTGTTTTTGTTCGGAGTCGGGACGGGTGGTGCGCTGAGCGTGAAACCAGAGCCCGTGGTGCATTTGCGAGCCCGAATCGTTTCAATCCGCGATATGAAGCCCGGTGACACGGTGAGTTACGATGCCACGTGGGCGGCACGGCGACCCACCAGGGCAGCGACCATTGGCGTCGGCTACGCGGATGGTTATCGGCGCGCCCTCAGCAACGTTGGAGTGGTACTGATAGGGGGTCGGAAGGCCAACGTGATCGGCATCGTCACGATGGATATGACAATGGTGGATGTGACGGATATTCCATGCGCCGTTGGTGACGTCGTGACGATGATCGGCACGTCGGGAGATTACACGATCACTATTGAGGATGTGGCGGCGGCCAGCCACCTCTCTCCGTACGAAATACTCACGGGACTGCGTCAGCGGTTACCACGGCGGTACGGGTGAGCAAGCGCCGCGCTGCGATACTCGTACTCGATGGTGTTGGCATTGGTGCGGCCACCGATGCCGCATCCTATGGTGACGTCGGGAGTAACACGCTGGGGAATATTGCCCGCGCCGTTGGTGGGCTCGACTTGCCGAATCTTCACGGGTGCGGACTCGGCAACATTGGGCCATTGCCGGGCATGCCGCCGACGAGTTATCCGACGTCCGCATACGGCGTCCTCGAGCCCAAGTCATGCGGCAAAGACAGCACGACGGGGCACTGGGAAATTGCCGGACTGCACATTGCCACGCCATTTCCAACGTACCCGAACGGGTTTCCGGCGCGTGTGATCGATGAGTTCGTGCAACGCACCGGGCGCGGGGTGCTCGGCAACGTTGTTGCCAGCGGCACGGACGTGCTAAGCGAATTTGGCGATGAACATTTGCGAACCGGCAAATGGATAGTGTACACCTCGGCGGACTCCGTATTTCAGGTGGCGGCACACGAATCGGTTGTTCCACTCGACGAGCTTTATGCCGCATGCGCCGTAGCCCGGGCGATGCTGGTCGCACCGCACAATCCGTCGCGGGTGATTGCACGCCCGTTCATTGGGATCAGCGGGGCCTGGCAACGTACAACGCACCGGCGTGACTTCTCTGTGGCGCCGCCTGGAGAGACGTTACTGGACGCGCTGGCGGCCGCAGGCATCCCCCGGACGGGGGTCGGCAAGGTCGACGATCTGTTCGCCAAGCGCGGTATTGACGGCGGCCACACGTCCGGCAACGCTGAAGGGATCCAACGGGTCCAAGAGTGGCTGGCCGGCGGAAGTGGGTTCCTGTTTGGCAACCTAGTAGATTTCGACCAATTGTACGGGCACCGGAACGATGTTCCGGGGTTCTATAAGGCGCTGCGTGAGTTCGATGCGGTGCTACCAGCTATTTCTGCCGCTCTCAGAGAGGATGACCTGCTGTTCATTACTGCCGACCATGGAAACGATCCAACGACCGCCTCAACCGACCACGCCCGGGAGAATGTCCCGGTTTTGGCGATTGGCCCTGGTGTGCGTCCCGGTGCAATTGGGCGCCGCCCGACCTTTTCTGATTTGGGTGCGACGGTCGCAGACTGGATGGGATTAGGTTTCCGCGGCGCCGGGCGTTCGTTCTTGCCGCTCGTCAGCGGCCGATGATTACATCGAAACAGTTGCAGACGTTGCGGGTTGCCGCCGAGGCGGCGATGCGGAACGCCTATGCGCCATACTCGCAGTTTCGGGTTGGCGCAGCATTGCTGTGCGTCGACGGCACAATCGTGACTGGCTGCAACGTGGAGAATTCTGCGTACCCGGCAGGCGGATGCGCTGAACGGGGGGCATTAGCCGCGGCGATTGTCGCCGGGCAGCGTGATTTTACAAATGTTGTCGTAGTCACGGAGGCGGAAGATCCGACTCCGCCCTGCGGCATCTGCCGGCAAGCTCTCGTGGAGTTTTCACCGGCCATCGTCGTGACCAGCTATGCCGCCTCTGGTGCGGATGCACAGTGGACGCTTGCCGATCTGCTCCCGCATCCGTTTACGCCTCAGTCTCTGCATCACCTATGATTCGTCGCGTTGCATTTATCATTGCTCTGGCGTTCACGGCCGGCGTGATTGGCTGTAAAGAATCGCTCGACAGCGGGGCCGTCTGTCCGTCGCTCTGTCCGCAGCAAGCCGCCAACCTCCGGGATACGGTGCTCACGCCAGTGCTGGTGTTTGACAGCACCTTTATCGGCTATCCGGTACGCGGGACCGAAAACGGAATGCTGCTGGCCAATCGTGGCGACACGCTCCAAGTGGTTGGCATCGTGCGTTTCGATACCCTGACGAACATCTATCTGCCGCCGCTCGATTCGGCGCATCACATCGTCCACCTCGATTCGGCGCTGTTGCGGTTGATCATCGACACGACGAGAGCGACGATTCCGGACTCCGTCCGGTTCGATTTGTATGACGTCGACGACCTCACGGCGGCGGACACCAGCTCAGCCGCAGTGCTTACCAAATTTGTGCCGTCCCGGCTCATCGGTGGATCGTCCTTTGTCGGATCGGCAATCCACGACACGATTCGTGTGATGCTCACCCCATCGGCGGTGCTGGCCAAGATCACCGCCAATGTGCGTTTGCGCATTGGTATTCAGGTCAGCGGGAGCGGCTCCGTGTCGATGCTCGCCCACACATCGGAAACCTTGGCGCCGGCACAGCTCCGGTATCGCCCGACGCTTGACACCAATGTCGCACCGATTCTTGTCTCACCACTGTCACTGACGCCGGTCGCCGATTCTGAACCGCGGGTTGCGCTCACGGATTTCACGCTGGTGTCGAAGTACAACATGCCGGCGACGGTCAATACGATGAGTGTGGGCGGGATGCCGGGGCGACGGGCGTACCTGCGATTCGACATTCCAAGGAATATCAGCGATTCAACGACGATTGTCCGGGCCACGCTACGCCTGAATCAGGTCCCGCTCGCCTTTGGTGGGCCGCGCGATTCACTTTTGGTGTACGCGCAAATCGTATTGGCGGGTCCACAGCTCACCGACCTCCGTCGTGCCGCGACGGTCATTGGCGGTCCTGGATTGCTACTGTCGGATTCCATTTTTGTGCGGCCAACCGCGAGCGGTCTGCAAACGCTTGAACTGTTCCGTGTAGTTCGCGCGTGGGCGGCACAGTCGGCACTCAAGACGCCGCCTCCGCGCGCCGTTGTATTGCGCGCCGCCTTTGAAGGCGTGACGGGAAGCGAACTCCGGTTTTCGTCAACCACCGCCGCCGCCGCGTTGCGACCGTCGATGCGCATTACCTACGTTCCAAAGTTGACTTTCGGAGTTCCTTGATGCGCGTTCTTGCTCGAGTATTGCTAGCAGCTGCTTTCGTCCTCACCGGTCCTGCATTGCGCGCGCAGGGAGCGCTGAGCATTCAAGGATTCGGCTATCCCGGCGGCCAGCTGAGCACGCAGGCGCTCGCCACCGGCGGTGCGATGGCCGAGTTCGATCCGCAGTCGCCACTCAATCCGGCGGCGCTTGGTGTTGGCAAGCGCGCGCTGGTGTACGTGCAGTATGATCCGGAATTTCGCAGCGTGTCGCTGCCGGGCTCGAAGGTGAGCACTACTACGGCCCGTTTTCCGTTGTTCGCCGTGTCCGGTCGCTATGGCAAGGCCACGTTCGGGTTGGCATTCTCGAGTTATGTCGACCGGACTTGGACGAATACTTTCGTTGACACACAGGTCGTGTCGGGTGAAAAGATTGGTTCGCGTCTGGCCGCATCGAGTGCCGGTGGAATCAGTGATTTGCGTGTTGGAATGTCCTGGACGTTCACGCCGCGGTTTGTCGTCGGCATTGGCGCTCATGCTTTTCCGGGTGAAAACAGAACCAGTATTGGCCGCCTGTTCGACGACTCGTTGAAATTCGGTAATTTTTCCTCGTCCAGTACGATGGCGTACAATGGCGCGGCTCTCTCGGTCGGTGTTGTGGCCATACCGGTCACCCACCTGAACTTCGCCGCGTCCGCCAGATTAGGCGGCACGTTGCGCATCCGCATGGGTGACTCCACGGTGCTCGGCGAGGGACGCGTGCCGGGCCGCTACGGAGTTGGCCTGGCATTTGACGGCCTCCCCGGAACCGTTTTCAGCGCCCGATTCAACACCGAGCGATGGAGCGACCTCAAAGGGCTCGGCTCCACGGCCTTGCAGTTGCATGACGCTACCGAAGCGGCGGCTGGAGTCGAGACCATCGGACCGCATCTCGCCGGACAGACGACGGTACTCCGGCTTGGCTATCGTGACCGCGGCCTTCCGTTTTCTGCCGATGCAAATACGGTGAAGGAGCGATCGATCACCGGCGGTGTCGGGCTGCCATTGGCAAGAGGCAACATGGCCGTTGATCTCGCGGTCGCCCATGCGGTGCGCACGTCCGGTGGCATCTCCGAGACCGGCTGGATCGTGAGTGTTGGACTGGCCATCCGGCCCTGATCGGGCATCCCTGACGCTACCGATGGCAAGCGCACCGAGCCACGGCAACACGGCACCGCTGATTTTGGTGGCCGACGACGCCGACGCGAACGTCGAACTGCTCGTCGATCAGCTCACAACACTTGGGTTTCGCACGGTCATAGCCCGCGATGCCATGTCGGCGATCGCTACCTGCATTGAGCAACATCCTGATCTGGCAATACTCGACGTCTCAATGCCCGCCGGTGCACTCGGTGTGCACGATCGCGATGCCGGATTCGAAGTCTGCCGTCGCATCAAGCGCGATCCACGCACCGCGCGCATTCCCGTCATTTTTGTCACGGCGCTTGGCGATACGACGGATCGTGTGAAGGCGATCGAAGCTGGCGGCGACGATTTTCTTACTAAACCTCATCAGCGATTGGTCCTCAATGCGCGGGTGCGGTCGTTGCTTAAACTGAAGGGCGCGACCGATGCCCTTGAGGAGAGTCTGCGCCGCCTGCGTGAATTGCAGCGCGTGCGCGATGACCTGATGAAAATGATCGTGCACGATCTCAAGACGCCGCTGACGTCGGTGTTGGCGACGTTGGAAATGGCGCGCGATGGCGACTTTGGGACGCTGAGCGATCCTCTGGCGCGCGCACTCTCCGATGCCGAAGGCAAGTCCGAAGATCTGCTCGCCCTGATTGAGGACCTGCTGGAAGTCGCGCGGATCGAAGAACAAACGATCACCTTGCAGCCCGAACCCATCGCGCCCGCCGCATTGCTGGCCGAGATTCTGTATGACTGGGGTTTGCGCTTCCAGCAAGAAGGGGCATCGGCTACGGCTGACGCGTCCGACGACGCACCGGTTTTCAGTGCCGACAAAGTGTTGCTCAAACGGGTGTTGTCGAATCTGGTCCAGAACGCCATTTCGCATTCGTCCGGACCTGTGCAGCTCGCCTTCGCGGCTCGAAGCGATCCCAATGGTATTCTGCTGACCGTCACTGACAACGGGCCTGGAATTCCGCCAGAGTATCAGGAAATTATTTTTCGGAAGTTTGAGCGAGTGCGTTCTCCTCACGCGCCGCGCGTCCGCAGCTCCGGCCTTGGCCTGACATTCTGTCGCCTGGCGATCGAAGCCCACGGCGGGCGCATCTGGGTGAAGAGTAAGGAAGGGGAGGGCAGCACCTTTTACGTTCAACTGCCGCTCGAGCCTCAAATCCCGGCGCGTCTCAACTCCCGCAGCGGTGAGTCTCCGGCGACCGGACGCACTGGCGAGTTCGGGATCGCCGTACCACTCCGGCTGTGAAGGCGTATTTGCGCACCTTTGGGTGCCGGGCGAATCAATACGACACCGAGGCGGTGCGCGCGATGATTCTCGCGTCCGGTGGCGAGATCGTTGATACGATGGAGCTCGCCGATGTGGCCGTCCTGAATTCCTGCGCGGTCACGGCCGACGCCGAAGCCGACCTTCGCCGTGCGGTACGCGGTGCCGCCGCCGACCGTCCGGGACTTCCGGTGATTGTGATGGGGTGCGCCTCGGCACGTGACGATGGGCGCATTGCCTCGCTCCCCGGCGTGCAACATGTCATTGCCGGCGCTGATCTCCCGACAATCGCGATGGCACTTGATCTGGATCCGATTCTTGCCGGCACACGGGCGGCGGTGCAGACCGGGTCGCGCGCGTTGCTCCGGATACAGGATGGCTGCGATGAACATTGCACTTTTTGCGCGACGACGCTGGCCCGCGGGGCAAATCGTTCGCGGCCGGAAGACCGCTTGGTGCAAGAGGCGATGGCACTCTCCACGGAGCATCCGGAGATCGTGATTACCGGAATTCACATCGGGTCGTACGGTACCGATCATGGGTCAACTCTCAGCGCGTTGATGTCGCGACTGGTGCGCGAGGTGCCGACCGTTCGCTTTCGGCTCAGTTCGCTTGAGGCCACCGAAGTAGATGATACATTGGCCGAATTGCTCGCCGACGATTCCACTCGTATCGCGCCACACCTGCATGCTCCACTGCAGTCCGGCTCCGATCGTGTGCTGAAGCGCATGGGGCGACACTGGTACTCTGCCGCAACATACGCTGCCGCGGTTGGTCGGTTGGCCACCCGCCTTCCGGTCTTCGCACTTGGTGCCGACGTGATGACCGGATTTCCCGGGGAGACGGCGGCGGATCATGCGGAGACGGTCGGGCTCGTGCGGTCGCTACCGTTCACGTATCTACACGTCTTTCCATATTCGGCCCGGCCCGGCACCGCCGCTGAGCGGCTTGGCACCGCTGTGGATGGGCGACTCTCCCGAGAGCGTGGTGCCGAATTGCGTGCTATTGGGGAGGCGAAGGGCGCGGCGCATCGTGCGTCACGGGCCGGGACCGCGGCTGATGTCGTCGTGATAGGGGCGGCGGAAACTGGCGCGCGTCGCCAGGGGCTCACCGAAGACTATCTTTCAGTCACGTTAGACGACGCCTTAATCCCGCGGCGCGCCCGGTTTGACGCCGCATTAGTACTGAGGGAGCGCGAGCTCGTCGCTGTTCGCCGTTGAAGTTCTTACCGCACCAACCCTGCTGATGCTCAAAGTTTACATCGAAACGTACGGTTGCCAAATGAACGTGAGCGATTCCGAGCTGATGCTCGGCAAGCTCATCGCGGCCGGCTACGAGTCGATCGCGGGTCCAGAGGGCGCCGATGTGATTCTGGTGAACACCTGTGCGATTCGCGAGAACGCTGAGCAACGGGTGATTGGCCGGCTCGGCGAATTGCGGCGCTTTATGCACCGTGACACCATCCTCGGCGTGACCGGCTGTATGGCCCAGCGGCTTGGGCCGCGGTTGCTCGAGACGGATAGCCGGGTGTCACTGGTCGTTGGCCCCGACGCGTACCGGTCGTTGCCGCATTTGCTCGAGGGCGCTATCAAAGGTGAGCGATTCTCAGCCACGGATTTCGATCTCGAAGAGCATTACGAAGATTTTCAGGCCAAGCGTTTTGATGGGGTGAAGGCGTGGATCCCCGTCCAGCGCGGCTGCGATTATCGGTGCACCTATTGTATCGTGCCATACACGCGCGGCCCCGAGCGCAGTCGCAAGCTCGAGGACGTGGTTCGCGAAACGCGTGAAGTGGTGGAGCAGGGGTTGTCGGAAATCGTCTTACTTGGGCAGACGGTGAACTCGTACACAGACGGGACGCACGATTTCGCCGATTTGTTGCGCGCTGTTGGCGCCGTGCCGGGCGTCAAGCGTCTGCGCTATACCAGTCCGCACCCCAATGATTTCAGTGATCGCGTTATTGCCGCGATGGCCGACACGGCCGCTGTGTGCGAGCACGTGCACCTGCCGATGCAGTCCGGATCCAGCAGGACACTCAAACGCATGTTACGCCGATACTCGCGCGAAGACTACTTCAACTGCGTGGCCCGCATGCGCGCGGCGATTCCCGGCCTCACCATCACGACGGACATTATCGTCGGCTTTCCGGGCGAAACCGACGACGATTTCGAAGAAACCATGACGGCCGTACGCGACATCGGATTTGACGACGCCTTCCTGTTCAAGTTCTCGATGCGCGAGGGAACCCCGGCGACACGTTTCCCCGCCGAGCTATTGGTTCCCGACGATGTCGTGACGCTGCGGTTCGATCGTTTGCACGCGGCCATGCGCAGCGGGGCACGTCAACGCAACATGCGGCGTCTCGGCGAACGGATGGAAGTGCTCGTGGAGAAAGAAGCCAGAAAAGGCGATGACATGTTGCAAGCGCGTTCACGCGACTACAAAACGGTTATTGTCCCCGGCGATGCGTCGATGATCGGTAAATACTTTACCGTGGAACTCACTGGGACGACCGGTTCGACATTTACCGGCGCGCTGGTGCATGAGCGGCGGGCATTACCCGTCGCCAGCTAGCAACGCGGCCCCCGGGGAAATCCCCGAGGGCCGCGTTCCACATAACTCCTCAGATTACCGCACGTCCGTCGCTATTCAGGATTGCCGGCCGACGTCGCACTCATTGGCTTCGTCCCGTACTTATCGAACCAACTCCGCAAATACAGCTGGGTTCTCAGAAAATTCGATGGCGTGCTCGACGTTCCGTGATACTCATTGTTCATCCGGATCATCGCTGTCGGCGTCCCGTGCATCTTGAGCGCGCGATAGTACTCCTCGGTCTGCGGCATCGGAGTGCGGAGATCGAGTATGCC
Source organism: Gemmatimonadota bacterium (assembly GCA_025358315.1). Taxonomy (GTDB): domain Bacteria; phylum Gemmatimonadota; class Gemmatimonadetes; order Gemmatimonadales; family Gemmatimonadaceae; genus Fen-1231. The sequence goes on from JANYKA010000204.1 coordinate 9,280, forward strand.
CGTCATCAGGAGCGTCGGCGTCTTCACGTGACCGACGTACATGATCGGTGAGCGCTTGAGATACTCACTTGGATCTTCCCAGAACGGCTTGTCGAAATTCTGATACCAGCTCGCGCCGTCCGTCTGACCCACAAAACTCAACCAATCGATCACCGGGCAGAGCGCGGCGGCCGCGGCAAAGCGATCGGTGTGGCCGACCGTCCACGATGTGAGTACACCGCCGCCGGAGCAGCCGAATACGAACAGGTTCTTCTGGTCGATGTACCCACGTCCCACCACTGTATCAACACCCGCCATGAGATCATCAAAGTCTTTGTCGGGATAGGCGTTCATGATCTCGTTCGTGAACTTCTGGCCGTAGCCGGTGCTGCCGCGCGGATTCGTAAACAGTATGACGTAGCCCGCTGCCGCATGATCCTGGCGCGCGTAGTCGAAGCCCACGTTGTACATCGCCTGTGGGCCACCGTGAATTTCGAGCATCAGCGGATACTTCTTGGCGGGATCGAATCCATACGGTTTCATAATCCATCCCTGGATCTTCATGCCGTCCTTTGACTTGTACCAGATCTCCTCTGTGGTCGCGAGTTCTTTGCCTGCGAGAACATCGTCGTTCACGTTGGTGATCTGATTGAACGCCGATGCCGTGCCGGTCGCTGGAATCGTGAAG